>JBIJAX010000020.1:0-36222 GCA_044345485.1 Kapaibacterium sp. (SeqCode) | reverse complement strand
CTACACCAAGATTATTGCCAACAGTGACGTCACCAGTTGTCGTCACTGTTCCTGTAACATCTACATCACCAGCAACATTTACAACGCTTCCGGCTGCATTTGTTGAGAGCATACCACCTGCAGCTGTTAGATCTCCAGATACGGTCAGATCCCCGCCAACCGACGTATTTCCAGTTAGCGTGCTTGTTCCTGTAACAGCAAGGTTTCCTCCAACAGTCGCGTTATTCGTAACTGTTGCTGAGTTCAGCGTTGCAGCGCCTGTTGTTGCGAGCGTAGACAATGTCGTTGCGCCAACAACTCCCAGAGTGCCACCAATTGATGTATTGCCAGTAAGCGTGCTCGTGCCGCTTACGTTGAGATTGCCGAGCACAGATACATTATTGATTGCTGTGACGTTGCCAGTGAGTGTTGATGAACCCGTCACTGCAAAGTTGCCGCCGACTGTTCCGTTTTCGCTAACGAACAAACCACCATTGGTTGTTACTGAGTTGCCACTGCCTGGGTTGAGGGCAATGTTGCCTGCATAGCTCAATGCGCCGGAACCGTTATCGCTCAAACTTGCATCACCAATCGTACCAGAGGCTGTCCACAATGCCAGCTTGCCCGCTGTGCCTGTTCCTGTTACGATGTTATTGATTGTTCGTGTTTCCAAAGCGCCAGCATTGCTCATTACAAATGTTGAACCTGTTCCAGTTGGCAGGTTCGACGCTGTTACCGTTGCAGCATTAATCGTTACTGCATCTGCGCTTGCATCGCCAAGTGTTGCATTACCGTTAACTGACATGTTGCCAGTAACCGTGCCAGATGACATCGTTGTTGCACCAGCTGAAACTACTCCAAGCGTAGAAGTTCCTGTGACGCCTAGCGTACCAGCAACGGTTGTGTTGCCTGTGAGAGTACTTGTTCCCGTTACCGAGAGATTACCACCTACGCTCGCGTTGTTTGTTACTGTTGCCGAATTCAATGTAGCGGCACCTGTCGTCGTCAGCGTCGAGAGTGTAGTTGCACCCGTAACGCCGAGTGTAGAGCTTAGAGTTGTAGCTCCAGATACATTCAATGCGTTTTGAAGCGTTACATTCCCAACTAACATGCTTGTGCCGTTGATGAAGAGGTTGCCACCAAACGTAGCGCCTCCGTTAGCATCAATGCTACCATTGGTTACGATCGTGTTGCCAACACCTGGATTAATACCAATGTTGCCGTTGAAGGACAACGTGCCAGAACCATCATCGTCCAAACTCGCGTTGCCCAGTACATCCGGTGCAACCCAACGTGTTGTGCGGCCAACTGTGGTAAATCCATTGCTTGTTACAACGTTGTTGATCGTGCGTGTTTGCAAGGCCCCTGCATTGCTCATGACGAACGTGTTGCCAGTACCTGTAGGAAGATTAGGAGCCGTTACTGTTGCTGCATTAATCGTCACAGCATCTGCGCTAGCGTCGCCCAGTGTTGTGTTGCTGTTGAACGCTGCATTGCCCGTAGTAGTAAGTGTTCCACCAACACTTGTGTTTCCTGAGAGAATCGAGACACCAGAGACAGAAAGCGAAGAGCTAAGTGTTGTTGCGCCAGCTACACTCAATGTGTTGCTTAGGGTTGTTGCACCCGTAACGCCCAGCGTACCACCAACGCTTGTGTTTCCTGATAGAATTGAAGCACCAGAAACAGAGAGTGAAGAGCTCAGTGTTGTTGCTCCAGCTACGGTGAGTGTGTTGCTCAATGTAGTTGCGCCTGTAACGCCGAGCGTTCCACCGACGCTCGTATTACCAGAGAGTATCGAGGCACCGGATACAGAAAGCGACGAGCTCAGTGTAGTTGCACCAGCTACGGCGAGTGTATTGCTCAATGTAGTTGCACCTGTTACGCCAAGAGCGCCGCCAATGGAGAGCCCATTTGTGATCGGCTGCGTTCCAGCAAAGTCGCGAACAAGGAAATAGGTTGTTGCAACGCTAGAATTTGGAATCACATACTCTCTATTTGCATTGCCGAGGTTATCAGGGAAGATCTTGGCGTTGAAATTGCCGCCTGGTTCGCGCATGTATAGATTGCTACCAAAGGCATCACCAATAAATACATCACGACCGCTCACAACAAACGCACCGTCGATATTAACGTCGCTGTTTGTTGATGTGATATTGATACTGCCCGCACGAGTAAGCTGGCCAGAACCATTATCGTCGAGTGAGCCATCTGTTAGAGTATTGCCAGCACCCCATCGTGTAAGACGGTTGGCGGTGCCTGTACCAGTTGTAATGTTGTTTATCGTGCGCGTTTCGAGTGCGCCATTATTACTCATCACAAATGTAGACCCAGTTCCTGTCGGAAGGTTCTGCATTGTCACTGAAGCAGCATTAACTGCTACGGCATCACCTGACGCGTCACCAAGAATCGTGTTGCCGTTGATGGTAAGGTTGCCGTTTGCAGTGAGCGATCCAGATGCCGTTGCAAGAATATTGTTGTTTGCCTGCCACGACGATGTCGCGGCATTCCAGCGCATCGTTTGATCGTTTGCTGTTCCGTTTGCCAAACTTGATGAGACGGTGATATTCGGGTTGTTATATGTAACCGTGATACCACTGCCAGCAATAATGCTACCCACTGCAGGTGATGTTGTTGTTCCTGTACCGATCACAAATGAACCACCCACCATCGGCGCTACCTTTGAAGGAACAACAGCTCCAGTAGCAATTGATGGATTTGGGTAGTTACCCGCGAGGTCGCCACTGGCTGGGCCCGACGGAGGAAGCGTTGTTGGGATCGTTCCTGGCGCAAGGTCCTGAATTGTCAGCGTAAAATCTTGAACCTTCTGCGAGTTCACTGCGTTGTCGGCGATTTTGATGTTCGTCACCGACAGGTCAGCAAGCTTCGACGTTGTAACGTTGCCATCTAAGATCTTCGATGTTGTAACCACGTTCGCCCTAATCGTTGGATTAGGATACGTTCCCTGAAGATCGCCTCCAGCAGAGACGATGTAAGGGAAGTTGTTGATCGGTTGCACCGAAATCAGCGAAATACGACCCTTGCTATCAACGGTAATGCGAGGGATGTTCAGCTCGTCGCCGTATGTTCCAGCTGTAACGCCCGTTGCCGAAAGCTTGGCCGACGTAATAGCACCATCAGATACCTTGCTCGTTGTTACTGCATCATCAGCAAGCTTGAAGGTTGTAACTGAATTGTCACCAAGTTTATTTGTTGTGACTGCTCCGTCGAGAATCTTCGGCGAACTCACTGCTCCAAGGGCGATACTTGGATTCGGATATGAACCCGTTAAATCTCCACTGGCAGGACCACTAGGTGGCAACGTTGTTGGGATAACCCCAGGGGCGATCTTTGAAGCTGTTACCGCTCCGTCAATGATCTTTGAGTTTGAGACTGCTCCATTAGCCAGCTTCGTTGAGTTGACTGCTCCATTAGCAATCTTGTCAGCTGTAATGGCTCCATCGCGAACATCAATCAAGGCGTTTGGACCATCTGGGTTTTCAATACGGATTGTGCTTTGTGGGCTTGATAGATTTACGATGCCCTGCACGGTAATTGTTGACTCAATAAAGATTGAATCACCGTCACGTGTTACTGATACACCATTACGCCCCTTGATCACAAGATCACCTTGTCCACCATTCAGGCTGCGCACAACGCCTGTTGCACCCGAATCGAGCGATGCAGCAGAACCAGCGCGCTCAGCGTAAATCGCATAGGGAGCCTGCGCGAGTCGTGTACGTGGGAAAGGGGGCTGGCCAGTAATCGCCATCTCGAGGTACATCTGCTTCGAGAAATCAACGTCCTTGAGCGATACGACTGAACCAAGGTAGACATTGAACAGCCCCTTGGTGATGCTCGTGGATTGTGTTTCTTCCCATACGAGGTTGCCAGCTGCGGGGTCATCATACAGCCGCAAAACAAGGCTGTACTGTCCATCCGACAGTGGGCTGCCATTCGGAAGCGCCAAGAATCCTTGGTAGGATATCTGACGCTCTATCTGTGCCGATACAAGTGCTGGTACTAGTACCAGTCCAAGTGCCATAAAGATGGCGGCAAGACGTCGGTTGATGTTATTCATAATGAAGTTCCTCGTATGACTCTTTTTCTTCGTTGCTAGATTGACTGGTCAAACTGGCGCTGGGTTGTCGGCCCTACTTGACCACTTGAAGTTTGACAACTGCTCGAAACCGCACAGATCCTTGCGATGTTGCTTCCGCTACGCAGGTGTATGCACCAGCCGGGAGTATTCCGCCTTGATCATCGGTTGCGTTTATCGTAACAGATTGCTCACCAGCTATCGACATTGTCGTATTGATAGTGCGGATTGCATTTCCTAGAATGTCGTACAGCGTAATGGTTACGTCTCCATCAATTGGCTCGCTAAACACTAGCCGTGATGATGTAACCATAGGGTTCGGATACACCGCTACTGTTCCTGAAGGTACCGTTCCTTCCTCGGCAACACTTACAACCGAAGTTGCTGAAGGCGTCCAAAAACCCTCCCACAACCGACTCACTTCGGAAGCCTTCATCGGAGCAATGATGGCTTGGCCAACCGTAGAGCTTACCACGGCAGTGCTTGTAGCGTTACCAACGGCAACATTCCCTCCGGAGCCGATGACCGAAGACACAAGCCTGGGTTGGGCTACCGCGGCTGTCAACGCGGTTAACCACACCAGGGCAATGATTGTAATCATTGTAGATATGCGCATTATCTGCGTACTCATTAGTGAGGGGATTCCTACTCCAACGTCCAAAACTACGACATTGTTTGGCAATTGCCAATTTCTCTCAGCAAATAACTGTGAATATCTTGTCGATAGTTTTGGTGCTTGCTGATCAAATATACGCAATTTTACGTATTATTTCTACATCATTATACATTTCTGGACTCCGTAGTTATATGTACTACACATCGTCACGTTGAGTTGGCAAATGATGCGTACATCAAATTCGGTGCCATAACGCAAAAAAAGCACCCCGTCGAAGGACGGGGTGCTTTAAAGAGGAGTTCAAGCGAACTCGTATTTACAGTATTATTACTTACTCTTTTCGAGAAGTTCTTTCACGAGTGACTCGAGCTTCTCGAGACGCTCTTGCTGATCGTTAATAGTAGCTTGCTGCTTGTCGATAAGCGTTTGCTGCTCCTGAATAGCCTTGGTAAGGATTGGTGTGAGCTTCGAATAATCAACCATCTGATAGATCGGATTACCCTTGTCATCAACTGCATCCTTTACACCAGTCACAAGATATGGAACCGCTGACTGTAGTTCATGGGCCATAAATCCAAACATGCGATGTCCATCAGCTTTCCATGCGTAGTCATAAACCGGAATCTTGTTGATCAGGGAAAGACCACTGAAGTCACGAAGGTCGGTCTTCAGACGATAGTCCGAAGCATTGTTGTAGCTCAGAACACCGTTTTGATACGTAACATTACCACGCTCTAAGCCATTAGCACTGAAAACAATAAACTCCTGAGGAGAGCCATCTGCATTCGGCACTTCCATCCCAATCATTCCATTGATGTCGGTACCATCTGTCCAGAACCTAGCTGCCTTCGATGCGTTAGTTTCAACATCAAGACGAACAATCGGCGAAACAGTACCAATGCCGACGTTACCAGTACTACCATCTACTGTAAACAGCACGTTGCCTGGAGCGTTAACATTGAAGTCCCATGTTTTGCTGATTTTGAGTTTACTGTCTGAATTATCAATACCCATGGAGTAACCATTGTCGAATGCAACGTCCCACGATGTAAAGGCGTTGCCACCGCTGCTACCGGCTGCTCTGACAAGTGCTACGGCATGTGCTGATGTGCTTGCGTTGTTTGTGTTATGGATATACAGTGTAGCTGCATCGTTGCTACCGATGTCTTCGCCACCATCTATTGAACCATTGGAAGCGAAGTAAAACGGCGTTGGTGCTGTTGACGATCCAACCATGAATCGACCATTTACAGCAAGGCCGTTCGTGATTGTTTGTGTGCCGCTAAAATCACGCAACAGGAAATATGTTGTTGCTACGTTCGAGTTTGGAATGATGTACGAGCGGTTAGACCAGTTGAGATTATCAACCGAGATTGTACCGTTAAAATTGCCGCCTGCTTCACGAATGCTTAGCGAGCCGCCAAATGCATCGCCGATGTATGCATCACGACCACTTACGACAAATGCACCATCAATATTGACGTTGCCATTTGTGGAAATGAGATCAATGTTACCTGAGCGTGTGAGGCCACCGAAACCATTATCATCGAGTGATGCATCAGTGAGGGTATTACCAGCATCCCAACGTGTCATGCGACCAGATGTTCCCGTACCAGTTGTGATGTTGTTGATCGTTCGTGTCTGAAGCGCACCGCCGTTGCTTACAACGAAACTGTTGCTCGTGCTTCCTGTAGCAAGGTTAGGCGCATTTACAAACGATGCGTTGATGGTTACTGCGTCTGAGCTTGCGTCGCCCAAAACCGTATTACCAAAGAATGTGGCTGTTGATGTAACGCCAAGCGTAGCACCAACTGATACTGATCCAGCGAACGAACCACTGCCGTTCATAATCAGGCCACCGTCAGAGATAATCCAATTTCCTGCTCCAGGATTGAGGCTGAAGCTACCTGGATAGGAAAGCGTGCCAGCACCATTGTCGCTCAGACTGCCATTACCAATGACAGTTGAACTTGTCCAAACTGGCATCTTACCAGCTACACCACCGCCAAAGAAGGCAGTAACGATTCCGTTGATCGTGCGCGTCTCGAGCAAACCTCCGCTTCCGCTGTTGCGGACAACGAATTCTGTGCTAGAACTTCCTGTTGGGATATTAGGTGCACTAACGAATCCAGCGGCTAAGAACACAGAATTGGCACCTGACCAACCTAGTGTTGTGTTGCTGTTAACTGCAAGATTCCCATTCATGGTGAGACCACCAGCCGAATTTGCCCACATGTTTGTGTTTGGCTGCCAGCTGCCCGTTGCAGCATCCCAGCGGATCGTTTGATCCGGACCTGTTCCAGGATTGACGTTTGAAGAGGCAGAGATCGTAATGTTCGGGTTGTTATACTGAACGTTCAAACCAGTACCAGCAACGATAGTTCCGACTGATGCGCTCGTTGATGTTCCTGTACCGATTACGAAGCGTCCGCCCAACATTGGCGTTACCTTCGTTGGCGTTACTGCCCAAGTAGCAATGCTTGGGTTTGGATATACACCGGCAAGATCGCCACCGGCAGGTCCAATTGGTGGAAGCTGCGAAGGAATGACACCTGGAGCAATGTCCTGGTTTACGATCGTAAAGTCTTGAATCTTCGCTGAGTTTACTGCATTGTCTGCAAGCTTAGCGTTCGTTACTGCGAGGTCTACAATCTTAGGAGTTGTGACGCTTGCATCGAGGAGCTTTGCTGTTGTGATGGCGTTGTTGCGAATGATTGGATCAGGATATGTACCTATAAGATCACCACCAGCACTTACGATGTAAGGGAAGTTTGCAATTGACGTATTCGTAAGACTCGTGACACGACCCTGTGCATCTACAGTGATACGTGGGATGTTCACGACGTCTCCGTATGTACCAGCACTTACGCCAGTAGTTGAAAGCTTTGCGCTCGTAACAGCACCGTCGCTAATCTTTGGTGTTGTTACTACACCGTCAGTCAACTTTGGTGTTGTTACGGAATTGTCAGCAAGTTTAGAAACCGTGACCGATCCATTGGCGAGCAGTGGGTTAGGATAGAGGCCTGTGAGATCACCGCCTGCTGGGCCTGATGGTGGGAGTGTTGTAGGTATAACACCAGGAGCAATCTTGTTTGATGTGATTGCACCATTGCTGATATCAACACCAATGATTGAACCGTCACTGATTTTTGCGCTTGTAACAGCGTTGTCAGCAAGCTTTGCTGTGCTGATTGCACCATCCTTAACGTCTACAGTTGTGTTTGGTCCGGATTCTCCAACAACGTTGATCGTACCTTCAGGGCTTGTAATTGACTGGATGGCACTGAATGTGATGGTTGACTGGACAACGATAGTGTCACCATTGCGGTTTACAACGATTCCGTCTTGCCCCTTGATCACAAGGTTGCCTTCTCCACCATTCAAGCTGCGGACAACACCAGTAGCTGCGCTGTCGAGGCTTGATGCCGATCCTGCGCGGCCGGCATAGATCGCATATGGCACCTGCGTTAGCATTGTCCGTGCAAATGCCGGCTGCCCTGCAAGAGCAGTTTCCAAATACATCTGCTTTGAGAAGTCAATATTGTCCAGCGTCTGAACTGCGCCAAGGTACACGTTAAACAAACCACGTGCTATGGTTGTCTGCTGCGATTCTTCCCACAGGAGATTGCCACCAGTTTGGCTGTCATACAAACGCAATACGATTGTATATTGCCCATCGGCGATTGGTGCGCCCCCTGCCTGACCAAGATATCCCTGATAGGAGATCTGTCTTGGCAGCTGAGCGATCGACCCTACCGTAGCTGCGACAAGAATCGCAAGTACGGCCAGCACGCGTGCAGTATGCTGTCGAAGTAATTTCATTACCTTACCCTTGTTGATATTAAATACGTTTATCTTCTATGTTACTTTACAACGCTCAAGCGCACCGAAGCGTGGTACGGCGTTCCGTTTGCCGTTGTGCCATCTACGATGCACAGATATGCACCGGAGGCCATTGGGTCTCCTGAATCACTCGTGACTGTGAGCGGAATGCTCTGTCCGCCTGCAACAGAAACCTCACGAACGATGGTTTGCACGAGTATGCCTACGGCATCATAGATACGGACGGTTACCATGCCATCAAGCTTTGTATCAAAGGTCAGTCGCGCCGCATCACGCATTGGATTAGGATAGACATTCAGGTCACCAGTCGCCAACACTATCTCTTCATCAACTGACGTCGGGTTGAAATACGCCGGGACCCAAAATCCTTCCCAGCGACTATTAATCTCACCGGCAATTTCACCCGATATAATCGGCTGACCAATCGTAGCATTGAGGAAACTATTGGGCTGACCATTACTAGCATTGACCGTTCCACCCGAGGCTACGACATGTGAGATACGTGTTGTTTGAGCAAACGTTGCTGTAGTAGCTATAAGTGAAGCCACAAGAACAACAACGAGTGTAAGCATCTTTGGTATTAAAGACATTCCTAATCCTTGTCGAATACAATCGGTGTGCAGAGTTCAAAAGAGCGGGCGCAAAACTACGTATATCACTGTATTTTCGGCTGGTCTGTGGAAAACTAGAAAGGGTGCGCCAGAATAACTCTGACGCACCCTTTGATAAAAACGCACTCCCGTACTCCCGTACTCCCGTACTCCCGTACTCCCGTACCCCCGTACCCCCGTGTACCCCACGTACACTTGTACCCCTACACCCCTCCAGTACCTCGTCCCTAGTCCTTCGTCCCTAGTCCCTAGTCCCCGGACCAAGGCCCAGGGTTAGTACCCCAGAAACACAAACATGTTCAGGTTTAGGCTCTTCTGACGGTTGTTAATGGCTGTATGGGCGCTACCACTGTTCACCGTCACATTATGACTGTGGGTACCGTTGCTATCGATGCTGATGCCAGTGGCAGATACCCCAATCACGTCCGGATGGCTGCCAGGAATAGTCGTAAACTCACTGAAACTGGATCCAAAGCCTGTATCATCGGGTTCGACTCCGTGATTATACGTATGCGTATGGCCCGGGTCCGTGATAGAATGGATGTGGGCCCCGTCGTTCGTGGTGACTCCCGACAGCGATGGAAGGTTCGATGCCGATATAAAAATCGCGTTCATCCCTGATGTACTTCCTACCGATTCAAAGCCCGCCCCCCCGGCGTTGAGCTCGTCCCGGTGCTTCAGGATCATGTCTCGCGTATCTGGCAGGTTGCCCACGAACCCTAACATGGCGGCGTTAGCCTGGGCTACTGCCGAAAGGTTGGTAAGGGGCTGACCATCCAATCTGTACCATCCGTTATGATTTGCCACGGCATATGAGTGCTTCACGTCACCTATGGTGGCATAAACACTGGCTGGCAGCCTGCCTGCTGCATCGAGCACAACTACGTTGTTAGCCGTGTTGATGTCTGGGTCTGCGCCAATAAAGTCCTGCCGAATGGCATCAACGATGCGTCCACCCGCCGAAGCGGCTGTCGAAATGAGCGGATTCGGGTAGGTGCCGGCAAGGTCGCCACCGGCCGGACCCGACGGCGGAAGTGTTGTAGGTATTGTTCCAGGGGCCATGTCCTGCAAAACAAGGGTATAGTCCTGCACTTTCTGCGAATTCACGGCATCATCCGCCAAGCGGTCGTTCGTTACGCCAAACCGCGCAATCTTCTGCGTGGTTACGGCAGTATCCAGAATCTTGGCAGTTGTTACAGCATTAGTCCGAATCAGCGGGTTGGGGAGAGTTCCGGTAAGGTCGCCCCCCGCTGGTACGATGTACGGGAAGTCCTGCACAGATCTATTCTCAATTGCTGAGATCCGGCCTTTGCTATCGACGGTGATCTGCGGGATGTTCAGTTCGTTACCATACGTCCCTGCAACAACGCCTGTTGTTGAGAGCTTGATACTTGAGATCGAGTTGTCCGCGATCTTGGCTGTCGTTACGGATCCATCTAACAGCTTTGACGATGTAACAGCTGCGTCGACGATTTTCTGTGTTGTGATGGTATTATCAGCAAGTTTACCATTTGTCACAGCTCCGTTCATAATTACGGGATTGGGATAGCTTCCAGTGAGATCGCCCCCTGCCGGTCCACTCGCTGGAAAGCTTGTTGGGATTACACCAGCAGCAAGCTTCGACGCCGTTACCGATGCATCGGCGAGCTTAACGGTAGTGATAGATCCGTTCACAATCTTCCCATTCGACACTGATCCATCAGCGAGCTTAGTTTGTGTGACCGATCCATCGGCAAGCTTCGTTGTCGAGATTGCACCATCACGGACGTCCATGGAAACGGTCGGACCCGACGCGTTCACGAGACGTATGGTGTTCTCGCCACTCGTAATGGTCTTTACTCCCATTGCTTGATCTGCAAGCTGGATGTATGATGTATTCCCCTCCTGCACCACCAGCACGCCATAACGTCCGCTGAGCTGCATTGCCCCGTCAGCGCCGTTAATGCTCGTTACAACTCCAGTGGCATCTGAAGTGAGCGCATCGGCAGAGTCTGCATGCAGTGCCTGCATAGCAAATGGCACCATGGCCATGCGTGTGCGCGGGAAAGGTGCTCTCCCCACAATCGCTGTTTCAAGATAGAGCTGCGTATTCAATGATATTCCTTGCAGCGGCTGTACGTCTCCAAGGTAGAGACTAAAGAGCCCCTTTGCCACTGCAACCGTCTGGGTTTCTTCCCACAGGAGTGATCCGCCTGTTGGTGCATTATACAACCGCATCGTCAGCTGATAGTCGCCGTCAGCAATCGGACGTCCATCAGGTTCTGATAGTAAACCTTGATACGATATGGTCCGCGCCGTCTGCGCGGTTGTAACTACTGCCGATACTGCAAACAATGCGCATAAGAGCATTGCGCAGATTCTGTGAGTGCATGTTTTCATTGGTTAACCTCGTGATGTGGTGATACGTTGGTTTTGAAGAGCAACACATTGTGCTACTTGAGAACGGTTACCGTGGTGTATGCACGCATGCGTGCGCCGCTGTGGGTACGCCCAGTTACGGAACAGATGTATTGTCCGCTTGCAAGGGGCTGATTGTATTCGTCTACCGAGGTAAGCTCAACACTCCCTGAACCAGCTGCAAGAGATTCGACTGCTATCGTGCGAATACGCAAACCTGCAAGAGTATACAGTGACACTTCGACCTCACTCGCGAATTCTTCTCCAATCTCAATACGTGTAGAAACAGCGAATGGGTTTGGATATGCATGCAGCGGCGCCGCAGGCTCTATTTCATCGACACTTACAATCGAACTTGGCCATGGAACCCAGAATCCTTCGTGACGATCAATGCCTTCGCTCTCTGCCTTATTCGATACTACGCTCTGCCCAATCGTGCAGGAGAACCCATGATTGGTTGTTGCATCTCGCACATGAGAGCTACCTCCGCTTGCTACAACTGATGACTGTAGCACAATGCTCTGCGCTGCTAACGGGACAACACTACACGCTATCCCAATCGATACAAGTACTCTCGTTGAAACACTCATCGCCTTTCCTCCTTGTTTGTGGAAGGATGCAATGGTATGGCAGATGAAAGAGAGATGTGCTACGGCAAAGGTTGTTGGGGGATTAGGTACGAGGGACTAGGGACTAGGGACCAGGGACTAGGGACTAGGGACTAGGGACCAGGGACGAAATAATGTCACGATTTGCTGTGCTGGGAGAACGATGTAGTATGAAAGAATACGATGTGATACTCTCAATGAAATCAAACACGAATCTGCAACAGTACTCTGTTTCATTAGCCAGAGTTGTGCGGCAATTGAGTCACAAACTTCTTGATAGATCCTATCGCGACCGGAGTGCCATCGATCAGTTCTATCGATCTGGAACTTCAGCTGGAGCTAATATCCGTGAAGCACGGTATGCTGAGTCTGCCAAGGACTTAGTGCACAAGCTTAAGATTGCAGAAAAGGAGCTAGCTGAGTTCTATTATTGGCTTGGACTCTTCACAACTGAGCCCGTGATGATTACAGATATTGAAGCAGGGGAATTGCTCAATCTTGCAAATCAGATTGGCAAACTTCTTACAGCATCAATCATCACACTCAAACAGAAACACAAGCTGTAGTCCCTAGTCCCTAGTCCCTCGTCCCTAGTACCTTGTCCCTAGTCCCTATAAGATATCCTATCATTCTCTCCGGCCTCATGGAAGCCGCGAAGTCTTAGCACACACGAATCACACGTTCCGCATGCTTTGTCTTCGCTACGGTAACATGACCACGACAGATGCAATGGGGCTTGCAGTTCAATACCACTGCGTACGATCTGCCCTTTGCTCAAGTGTATAAGTGGGGTCTCAATAGTGATGTTCGTACCAGGTTTCGTTCCTGTACGAATCACTTCTTCGAATGCACGGAAGAATACGTCCCTGCAGTCGGGATAGCCACTGGAATCTTCTTCTACCGCACCAATGTAAAGATGGTTGGCTTCTACAACTTCGGCCCAACTTGTTGCGATGGCCAGAATGTTTGCATTACGAAACGGAACGTAGGTATTCGGTATCTCACCCTGTTGTTCGCTACTCGGCACTCGCTGTTCGCTACTCGCTACTCGCTGTTCGCTACTCGGCACTCGCTGTTCGCTACTCGGCACTCGCTGCTCGCTACTCACCACCCGCATCTGCATCGTTTTGTCGGTCAAACTGCTGCCGCCAATCGCGGCAAGGTGCGAGATGTCTACAACGAGGCGATGTTCGATGGCATAGTGGTCGCAGATGTCGTGAAAGGCCTTGAGTTCTCGGTCTTGTGTACGCTGACCATAGTTCACGTGGAGTGCATATACGGTGTGTCCGTCCTTAATGGCGTGAGCTGTTGTGACGCAGCTGTCCATGCCCCCTGACAACAGCACTATTGCCTTACTCATTGCTTCTTTGCCACGCGGATTTTTTTGAGGAGTTCTTCTGTCTCAGCCACGTCGGCTTTAGCTTCTTTGCCCATGTCTATTGCACGCAGCGCTTGACGTTCTGCTTCGTCGTATTGCTTGGTCTTGTAGAGAAGGGCAGCATAGGTATCAACAAAGGCCCACTTGCTTGCGTCCAGCTTGGTGGTTGTACGCTTCATCGCATCTGCTGCCTTTACAAGCGAGGGATTGTCTTCACACTTCTCATACATGTTCCATGCAAACTCGTTGATGCCGTCGGCTGTCGCGTCTGCTGTTTGCGACATCTTCTCCACCACGTCACCCAGTTGCTTCCAGTCTTCTGTTCGATTGAAATACATGGCCTGTAGACGTTCACGCATGGTCTCCGCCTGCTCGGGCACAGTCTTAACAAACAGGTCTGTTGCCTTATCAAGCAGTGACTTGTCCTTCTTCAGAACAGCATTGTTGAAGATTGACTGCGCATGCTTCTGCGCTACCTGATCAAACTCTTCGCCATAGAGTGATCGATACTCTGATTCGTGGGCCATTACCCATGCAGTCTGTGCTTCGGTAAGTTGATAGCGTGTGATTATACTCCACGCTACTTCGCTGTACTTATCCTGCTGCTCATCAAACCACGCCTGTACGGTCTTAGCATCTGCAATCTTCTTGCTCTTGCCTTTGAGATATGCACCACGGTGCCATTCTGGATAGTTCAGCTTGAGCTGCGGAGTAACTCCTTTTGCAATCTGCGACTGCGACGGATCCGTCATCTTTGCAAGCGTTTCTAGCCAGTCTTTCGGCTCTTGATATCCCAGCACAGTATAGGTTGGTGTGCCGTCTGCAGTGAACACTTTGAATGTTGGATACGAGCTGATGCGGTACTTCATCGCAACGTCTACACCCTCGCCAGTTTCCATCTCCATTTTTACATTCACAAAGTTTGCATTCATGAATGCTGCAACCTTGGCATCGGAGAAGGTCTCTTTGTCCATTACCTTACACCAGCCGCACCAATCCGTATAGGCGTCGAGAAAGAGCGGCTTGTTTGCCTTCTTTGCAAGCTCTAACGCCTGATTCCAAGATGTAACGGTGGTGAAATTGACGCCGTCGGCATATACAACAACAGCACTCAAGATGAGTGCTGTTATGCATGTTGCGAGCCTGGTACTCTTCATGATCATTCTTCCATGACTTCTTTTTCTTTGACGGCGAGTATGTTGTCGAGGTCCTTCACATACTTATCCGTATGCTTCTGGATATCATCCTCTCCACGCTTACGCTCGTCTTCGCTGAAATGCTCTGTCTTCTCGGCCTTCTTTAGCTCTTCATTTGCATCGCGACGCACATTACGCACAGCAAGTTTGCCGTCTTCCGCGATCTTCTTGCACTGTTTCACGATGTCCTTGCGACGCTCTTCGGTAAGGGGCGGAACAGAAATACGAATGATTTGTCCGTCGTTCTGTGGTGTAACGCCAAGATTAGCTGCGAGGATGGCCTTTTCTGTCGGCCCCAGCACTGTGCGGTCCCACGGCTGGATAACGATCGTACGTGCATCCGGTACGGAGATACTGCCTACCTGACCAATGGGCGTTGGCTCACCGTAGTATTCAACCTTGACATTGTCGAGCATCGAAGCTGATGCACGACCTGTGCGCACCTTTGCCAGCTGACTCTGCACATGTTCTACTGCCTTGGCCATGCTGTGCGATGCTGCATCGACGATTTCTTTTACGGGCATATTACACGTCCTTTACAACTGTGGCAACCGGCTCGCCAAGCATAAGCCGGCGAAGGTTGCCACGTTCGTTCATGTTAAAGACAAGGATAGGTTTGTTGTTTTCAGACGCCATCGTAATGGCCGTCATATCCATCACACGAAGGTTACGCTCGAGTGTTTCTTTGTACGAAATCGTATCAAAACGTACAGCGTCGGCATGCTTTTCAGGGTCCTTATCATACACACCATCAACCCGCGTTCCTTTAATCACAACATCTGCTTCGATCTCGACAGCGCGTAAGACAGCTGCAGTATCAGTTGTGAAGTACGGGTTACCGGTGCCTGCCCCAAAAACGACAACGCGCCCCTTTTCAAGGTGGCGCATTGCACGACGTCGAATAAAACCTTCGGCGATTTGTTCCATACGGATTGCACTGAGCAAGCGCGTTGGAACACCGAGTAATTCCAGAGCATTTTGAAACGCCAGACAGTTGATCACAGTGGCTAACATGCCCATGTGATCGCCGGAGACCTTGTCGATCCCCATCTCTTCTGCCTGCATCCCGCGATAGATATTACCACCACCGAACACAATTCCGATCTCGATGCCGAGATCATAGGCTTCTTTGACATCTTCAGCAAACGAACGCAACGCATCTGCGTCGATTCCGTATTGCTGCTGCCCCATCAGCGATTCCCCGCTGAGTTTTAGAAGGATCCGCTTGTAGACCGGTGTCATGTCCACCTCTCGATGGTTGTACGTTGATTAGATCTTATCGCCAAGGTTGTAACGTACGAAGGAAATCACCTTCACGTCGCCCCCTGCAATCTTACCAATCTCTGCAACAACATCTGATACCTTCTTGCTTGGCTCTTTAACGAATACCTGCTCGATGAGCACGTTTTCTTCGTAGAACTTTCCAAGCTTACCCTGAGCGATGCGCTCTGCGATGTCTTCTTTCTTGCCTTCTGCGATAGCAGCCTGCTTGTATATCTCGAGCTCCTTGGCAAGCGTATCGTTGTCTACCTGTGAGCGGTCAACAAATGATGGCTGCATAGCTGCGATCTGCATTGCTACATCGCGAAGAAGGGGCTTTGTTGCATCGTTCACTGGCGCGCCTTCTACTTCGAGAAGAACAGCCAGACGTGAACCAGCGTGAATGTAATCTGCAATGGCGCCGCTTGTCTTAATGCGGTTGTATCGACGTAGACCGATCTTCTCGCTAAACTTTGCTAGAATTTCATCACGAAGGTTAGCAAGCGTCTTATCGCCGATAGACTCAGACCACAGAGCTTCTTCCGAAGCAATGTCCTTGGCCAGTATTGTATCGCAGATTGCGTTTGCAAATGCAACAAACTCTTCGTTGCGTGCCACAAAGTCTGTCTCACAGTTTACTTCAACTATAGCGGCGGTTGTGCCGTCGGCTGAAGTCTTTGCAAGAACGATACCTTCATTAGCATCGCGGTCTGCACGCTTTGCAACCGAAGCTGCACCGCGCTTGCGAAGCCACTCGATAGCTGCTGCCATGTCTCCGCCGGCTTCTTCAAGGGCCTTCTTACAGTCGGCCATTCCAGCGCCGGTTTTTTCGCGTAGTTCTTTTACGTGTTGTGGGCTGATCATGATCGTGATTCCGTAGATGTCGTTACTAGATTATTGTTCAGAGCCTTCGCCCTTGCCGCCTGCCTTGCGGGTGCGGAGCTGACGGCGCACCTTGGTGTCGTCGCCTTCGTTTTCCTTCGCAACTGCTTCACCAGCGGCTGCCAGATCTGCCGCCTTCGCGCGTGCAATATCACGTCCTTCTCCGATTGCACCTGAGAGTACGCCAAGGATCAGTTCAATAGCCTTGATCGAGTCATCGTTTGCAGGGATTGGATAGTCAACAAGTGACGGATCTGAGTTTGTATCTACCACGCCGATCACAGGGATGCCCAGTGTCTTGGCTTCCTTGATGGCCAGGTGCTCTTTCTTGATGTCGACTACCACAAGAAGGCCAGGAATACGAGTCATATCCTCGATACCGCCGAACACCTTGCGCAGACGGTCGCGCTCGCGACCCAGCATCAGACGCTCTTTCTTTGTGATCTTTTCGAATGTTCCGTCGCTCTCCATCTTGTCGATGGCACCGAGACGCTTGATCGACTTACGGATGGTTGTGAAGTTCGTGAGCATACCACCGAGCCAACGCTCCGCCACATAGTTCGATCCAGACTTGCGGGCTTCTGTTTCTACTGCACCCTTAGCCTGGTTCTTTGTACCAACGAATAGCACGCCACGGCCCTGAGATGAAATCTCGTGAGCCGCATCACGTGCGATGTCGATAAGCATTTGTGTCTTGCGCAGGTCAATAATGTGGATCCCGTTGCGCTCCATAAAGATGAAGCTGCGCATAGCCGGGTTCCAACGGCGCGTTAGGTGTCCGAAGTGTGCTCCGGACTCGAGCAGTGCTTCCAAGCTTACTGCTGGCATGGTCTACCTCTTAGGTTGTAGATGGATAAATCCTCTGTATGGTTCGAACCACTGGACCAAGCAATGCTTGGCTCCACCAGTGGAATTCCCACACATGTGTTGTTTGATTATCGAGATTAACGCTTCGAGAACTGGAAACGCTTACGTGCCTTTTTCTGACCGTACTTCTTACGCTCAACCATACGTGGGTCGCGTGTAAGAACGCCAGTTGGACGCAGCATCGCGCGAAGTTCTTCGTTGTATTCTACGAGTGCACGAGCAACTCCAAGACGGACAGCGCCGGCTTGACCACTCTTGCCACCGCCACGCACGTTGACAAACACGTCGAACTGACCGTTTGTCTTCGTGAGTTCAAGCGGAAGTATCGCGTCACGGCGATAGTTCTCAACCGTGAAGTACTCTTCAATCGGGAGACGATTTACGAGTACGTGACCCGTGCCGCTTGTGAGGCGAACTTGTGCTACAGATGTTTTACGACGTCCAGTGCCTTGATACGTTTTCATTCTTTTCTCCGTTACGCCTTCGTTCCAACATGACGATATGGCAATGCATATGGCTTCGGCTGCTGAGCCGTATGAGGATGCTCAGTGCCTGCATATACCTTCAGCTTCTTCACCATTTGGCGACCAAGCGTATTCTTTGGAAGCATGCCCTTTACAGCTAGCTCCACTACTTCTTCAGGCTTCGTTTGCATAAGCTTCGAGAACGAGCGCATACGACCGCCACCAGGATACCCTGTGTTGTGGAAGTATTCCTTTTGTTCTGCGCGCTTGCCTTCCATGACAACCTTGTCTGCGTTGATCACAACGACAAAGTCTCCACAGTCTACGTGCGGTGTGAACAATGGCTTATGCTTGCCGCGAAGAAGCGTTGCAAGTTGCGTAGCAAGACGTCCAACGGTTAGACCGTCTGCGTCTACCACCCACCAGTCGCGCTTTACATCTTGATCGCGGACAGATGCTGTTATGTTTCCGTGCTGATTCATGCTTCCTTCCCCGTATGGGGCTCCTGTCTCATATTGGTTTTTTCAGAGCTTGCAAACATAAGGGAGAGAGGGTATTAATCCCAAATGATGGTTGCAAATGAGACAGAACTTTGTGTCTCAAATTCGTCCCACATATCGTAGGCTATCGCTCGCCCCTTTCCTACACCATGCGCCGAATGGGCCAGAATGGTCGGGGCATATCCGCAGACGCGGTAGGCGTTTCCCTGACGTTCAATGGAGGCACGATACTCTGCAAGGTTATTGTCTTCCAAAGCGTTAATGAGGCCTTGGTCTTCAGCGCGCACGATGTCTGTATACATGGCCGCAGGGTGCTCATCTCCGAATTTCTTGCCAACGTGGGCAAGATCGCCACTAATAAGCCACAGCGCTTCACGCCCGGTTGAGTCCACAAAATTTTTCAGTTGTGCCGCTATGTTGTGCAGCACATTGGGCTCTAAAGCTGCCTGCGTGACGAGCACCGGGAGTATCTCAAACGTCCTGCCCTGCCAAAGATGCTGCAGCAATACGGCGTGCAACTCAAGAGAATGTTCTGGTTTATGAGCAATGTCCGACTCTGGATTGTAGAATGGGTGCTCTATCACAGGCACCACACCGAGAGGGCTCTCGAAGGGTTTGTTGGTCACAATGATCGGGTCTGTATCCCAATAGTGTGAGGTACCGATCATCACCACAAGGTCTGCCATGCTCGACCGCACATGAGCGAAGGCCTTGCCGTAGACTTCCGGTGCTACGCGAAAGTCGATATGCGGCAGGAGCACCATTGAAGGGGGCTGCACCTGGCCTACACCGACTTCGATTCCGGTCTCCATGCCATCCAAGAACTGCCGGAGGGCTTCTGGCTCTGCTGGATAGGTTGTTCCAGCACATACTGGCGGACGTGCTGGCAGTTGCGACCATTCGGCAACGGCTGCATCACGGCGTGCATCAGCCTGGGGTCCGTCGAAGTATCCCATTTTATCGAGCTCAGCGATAAACAGCTGAATCTGCATGATCTCGGGTCCACTTAGATCTACCCCTGCAGACGCTGCGACGTCATCAATGGTGGTTTCGCCGTCGCACAGGCTAAGGATGTCGATCATGTCTGCATGCAGCATGATCGGTCCTTCAGCAATACCAAAAGGATCGTGCAGCACCAGGTAGTGCTCATCGCCCTCCTGATGTGTTGATAGCTGAACGTCTACGCGAAATGATGGTAGCTTCATTGTCCCAACGTGCGCTGCAGTTTCCGCACTACCCACACGCCTGCAGCACCACTGCCTGCAAACAGCACCGCGGCAATGAGATAGAGCATCTCTCCGGTGATCACCGTTGCTGCGATGGTAAGTATGATGCAGACGCTGGTGCTAATCAAGATGATCATTAGCGATGACGAAAGCGATTTCTGTGTGTTCTTCTTGCTCATCGTTGTGTTCTGATGTTAAAATTCTCTCTGTACGACTTGACGTAATCAATGTAGTTCTGAGCCCCTTGCTCAAGCCTGCGACATTCCTCGTCTGTTACCTCACGGACGATCTTCGCTGGTACTCCGGCAACAAGCGTGCGCGGAGGAACAACGAAATTCTCGCGGACAACTGCCCCAGCTGCCACGATACTGTAAGCGCCAACAACTGCCCCATTCAGAACTGTGGCGTTCATGCCGATCTGTGCATAGTCTTCGATAACGCATCCATGCAGCACAACGCTGTGTCCTACTGTTACGCCGTTTCCGATGGTGAGTGAATGGGTGTTGCACTGGACGTGCAGCATCGATAGATCCTGGATGTTTGTGCGCTCGCCGATGCGTATCTGGTGTACGTCTCCGCGAATCACACAATTGAACCATACGGAGCTGTCGCGTCCGATGTTCACGTCTCCAACGATGATCGATCCTTGACCGACGAATACCGTTGGATCAAGAGTAGGGGTGATATTGGCGTAGGGAAGAAGGTGCATGGGCAATTACGAATTACGAATGACTGATGACTGATTACTGGGTACGGGGGTACTTTTCTTGTCATTCCCGCGAAAGCGGGAATCAACCGCGGCGGCCGAATTCTGCTGTTGGCCCATCAAGTTTCCACTGTTCGATGTTGTTCAAAAGATATGCGCGTGCTGCTTCGGGTTCGTTAGGAATGATGCCGTCGAGGATTGCCTCTTCGATCATCCACTTCATATAGCCTAGCGTTCTACACGGACCGAGTCCGCTAAGTTCCATGAGTTCTTCACCGCGTATGGGGCTTTGAAATGCCCGCAATTGATCGCGCTCGCGCACATCAACAAGTTTAGCTTCTACGATGTCGTAGTTCCGCAGATACTTTGCTGCACGAGAAGGGTTGCGCGTTGTGATGTCTGCTCGGCACAGCATAAAGAGATCGTTGATCGAATCCCCTGCCTGGACCGCTAGCCGCCGTATCGCAGAGTCTGAAACGCCCTCGTCTACGAGCATCATCGGACGTTGGTGCAGGCGCACGAGCGTCTGGACGTATTCCAGATGATGGAGTGGCAGCTTTAACCGACGAAAGATCTTCTCCTGCCAGCGTGCGCCAACTTCTTCGTGACCGTGGAACGTCCACCCCGACCCTTCAATAAACTTCTTCGTACGGGGCTTTGCGATATCGTGCATGAGCGTTGCAAAGCGCAGCCATACCTTGTCTGACATTTGCGCAAGGTTGTCTACCACTTGCAGCGTGTGAAGGAATACATCCTTGTGCTGAAACTCCCGTGAGCCCCGTTCAACGATGTCAACACCTCCAAGGTTATGCACCTCTGGAAAGATGTGTTTCATAAGCCCCGTATCATAAAGAAGTTTAAGTCCGATACTTGGCTTGCGTGTCTGCATGATCTTGAGGAACTCATCAGTGATGCGTTCCTGCGAAATGATATTGATGCGGTCTGCCATGGACAACATCGCCTCGAGGACCGAAGGCTCTACCTCAAACTCGAGCTGTGCTGCAAAGCGTGCCGCACGCATCATCCGCAAGGGATCATCGCTCATTGTCACAACTGGATCAAGGGGCGTCCGCAGGATCTTCTGCTGGATATCTTCTGCCCCGCCAAAAAGGTCTATAACCTCTCCCAGATCCTCGCCTGCCAAGCTTGCAGCAAGGGCGTTCACAGTGAAGTCTCGCCTGCGAAGATCGTCTTCGAGTGTACCTTCAACAACAATCGGCTTGCGGGAGCTCTCGTGATACTCTTCTCTGCGGGTACCAACAAACTCAACTTGATAGTCGCCAATCGGCACCATTGCCGTTCTGAAGTTTGCGAACTCTACAGTCTTGGATCGAAACACGTCGGCAACGGCTCGAGCAAACTCGAGCGGGTCGCCCTGCACCGTAATGTCGATGTCGGTTCTTGCCCTACCCATCAGAGCATCGCGCACGTAACCGCCAACAACATAGGCGCTGATACCGCGCTCATGTGCAAGCGCAGCAATGCGCAACAACACGGGATCGGAGATCTCGATCACGGTCTTCGATGATGCATGCACGGTGAGCTCCGACGCCGGTACTTAGGCAGAATAAACTGCTACGTCCTTAATTGCTCGAACTCCAGAGCTTCCTTTATCGCGACGCTCCATGGAAACCAACGCCGAAGCATAGATTTCTTTCCATGTGAGACCGAACTTTACCATCAGCTCTTCTGGTTCGCCGGAACCGCCGAAGGAATCCTTTACGCCTACAAATTCGATTGGTACTGGAGCGTTCTTCCCTGTACATTCAGCTACGGCACCACCAAGTCCGCCATGCACCTGATGCTCTTCCGCAGTTACGATGCAACCGCACTCGCGCGCAGCTGCAGTGACTGTAGCATGATCGAACGGCTTTACAGTGTGCACGTTTACAACACGTGCGCTGATGCCCTTCTTTGCGAGTTCCTTTGCAGCAAGAATGCTTTCCCATACCATTGCGCCATTTGCGATGATGGCAACATCAGATCCATCCATCACTACGTTGGCCTTGCCAAGCTCAAATGGAGTATCGGGAGTTGTAAACATCGGCACAGGTGAACGTCCGAAGCGGATATACGCCGGACCCACCATTTCGCCCATAGCGATTGTTGCTTTCTTTGCTTCTTCATAGTCTGCCGGCACGATCATCGTCATGTGCGGCAGTGTACGCAGGAAGGCAACTTCTTCGAGTACCTGGTGCGTAGCGCCATCAGGACCAACACTGATACCTGCATGGCCCCCTCCGATCTTCACGTTTGCTTCGTTATAGCAAACCGAGATTCGGAGCTGATCTGCATTGCGGAGCGCACAGAACGCGCCGTACGAAGCAAAGAACGGGATCTTACCGCTCAGTGCAAGACCAGCGGCAATCGTTGTTGCATTCTGTTCCGCAATACCGATCGAGAAGAAACGGTCTGGAAACTTCTCTTTGAAGAGCGACGTCATCACAGAGCCTGTGATATCACCGCCGAGCACTACAACATTGCTGTGACGCTCGCCGAGCTCAACGAGTCCGTCTCCAAAGCCAAATCGCGTGGGTTTTGATCCGAGTAATTCCATGTCTATTCCAAGGTTATCGTAGGTATGTGCAGCACGTGCTTACAGCATCTGTGCTAATTCTTCGAGAGCAGCCAGAGCCTGATCCTTTGTAGGGGGCTTTCCGTGCCACTCGAACTTGTCGTTCATGAACGAAACGCCATGGCCCATATAGGTCTTCGCGATGATAGCCGTTGGCTTACCTGTCTTATTCTTCTGATTCTCAAGGAACCTGTCAAATCCACGCATGAGATCTGCTGGGTCGTGACCGTTCACTGTGATGGTGTCAAATCCAAACGATTCACACTTGGCATCGATTGGGTAAACATTCATCACATCTGGTAGACGTCCGTCGATCTGACAGTCGTTGTTATCAATGATCCAGCAGAAGTTGTCGAGATGGAAGTGCGCAGCCGACATAGCCGCTTCCCAGATCGAGCCCTCCTGAAGTTCGCCATCGCCCGTGAGGGAGAATACGCGCTTATCTGTCTTGTCTACGAGCTTGTCGCTCATCGCCATACCAACAGCGATGGAGATGCCCTGGCCGAGCGAGCCCGACGACGTCTCAACGCCCGGTAGGTGCATGTCGCGTCCGGGGTGACCCTGCAGCCGTGTGTTGAACTTGCGCAGCGTCGCCTGCTCATCCTTTGGATAGCAGCCTGCATTGGCAAGAGCGGCATACATCACAGGCGCCATGTGTCCGGCCGAAAGGACAAAGCGATCACGTGATGCATCGTTCATGTCCGCCGGATTGTAGCGCATGTAGCCACCGAAATACATAGTGGCAAAGATATCTGCCGACCCCAGCGGGCCGCCGCTGTGGCCGGAACCAGCACGCACGAGCATGCGGATGATATCGCGGCGGATCTCATTGCCGATGGCCTTGAGATCGTCTGCCGACTGACGTTTGTTCGGGAACGTCGTGGTGTTAAAATCCAACGATGCCTTTACTTCTGCGGTCATAGTGTTTCTTTTGGTATTGTCGAAACAAATCAGCGTCAAACTTACGGAGAAACAAAGTATGGTATCATTTTTGTTGCTGGGTTATCTATGACGAAGATCCTGCTCGCTCTCGCATGTGCGTATGCCTTCATCGGCAGCGTTATGCTACATGCCCAAGCCCCCTCCAGCTTCGGCACGGAGTTCATGATTGCCATTCCGCCGAATGACGCACAGTCGTACCCTGTGGTAGCATTGCAGATCATGATCGCCTCACCGTTTGACGCAACGGTGCAGATTTTTGATTACGAGCGGGGCTCGCAGCGCACGCGCAAGGTGCTTGCAGGTACTACCCTGCTTCTGTCCAACGAACGCGGGGAGACTTCCTGGGCATGGGAGGTATGGGAACCCGATGTTGCCCTACCGAAGGGCGTTCGAATCACCTCGGACCAGCCTATTGCGGTGTGGGTGCTGAACTCAAAGGTGGTATCGTCTGACGGCTACATAGCCTTGCCAATCTCACAATGGGGACGTGAGTATAGGGTTATGTCATACTACGACTTCAACGAGGCACGCCCCTGGGCAGGGGGCTTCCTAATCGTAGCCAATGAGCAGACTTCTGTACGGATTAAACTACGAGGCTCCGATGTGGGAGCCGAGACGTCTGGTGGAAGACGTATTGGCGACGAGTACACAGTGCTGCTTCAGGAAGGCGACGTCTACATGGTTACCGGCGATGCCACCACAAGGGGTGGATTCGATCTGTCCGGAACGCACATCACCGCCGACCGACCAATCGGCGTGTTTGGATTTCATCAGCGCACCACAATGCCCAATCTCTTGATTGAAGGGAATGGAAGAAATCACCTCGTGGAAATGCTTCCGCCGGTGTCTTCATACGGCACCAGCTTTACAACACTCGAGTTAAACCGCGTTCGGAGCAATGGGCTTGGAAGTGGCGATGTGTTTCGGCTAGTATCCTCGGAGGATAACACGCGCTGGTCGTGCACGTACTACGACGCACGCACTGGCTCGCTCATCGGCAATCAAGGGGGCTTGCTGTCCCGCGCAGGAGACGTGGCGGACATTTCACAGACACAGCAGCCTACTGCCTTGGTGCAGGGGCTCGGCTTCTGGGAGTCTGACAAGCCAGTAACCCTTATGCAGTATTCATGCTCCAGCACGTTTGATGGAGACAGCAATCTGGACCCCATGATGATCAGCATAAGTCCAGATAGCACAATGACTTCCAAAGTCACAGCGGTCATGGCTCAGTCGCAGCAGTTTCAAACGCATCATTTGTCTGTCGTGGTACGGACATCCCGAGCAGACCCAGACTACGCCACGAATCTCGCATCCATCCGCATGAACGGCTCCCAACTGCCAGTTCGGCATGTGACCAATGATGTGCACGTAGCAACCGTGATGCTGCAGAATAACCAAACAGGGAGTGTTGTCATCCAAGGTGCCCCATCCGTTTCGATCAGTGGCACCGTCTACGGCAATAGCCTAGTCGATGCATACGGCTGGGCCATGGCCGGTGGAAGCCCCCAGAAGCATACTAGCGCTCCTGACGTAGAGACAGGGCACGGCGGCGCCAAGGTATTGCATGATAGACGCAACCAGTTGCTATTAATCACCTTAGAGGGATCAGGAATAACCAGGACGGTACAGGTATTCACCGTGCAGGGAACCTGTATAGCTACTGCCTCTGCAACTGCCGAGAGTATCACGCTACCGACAGACCTTTTTGCCCCAGGAGCCTACATTATTAAGGTGCTAGACAACACCGGCGCAAGTTTGACAACGGCCGTTGTGCTCCACTAGCCGATAGAAAAAAACTGCCTCAAACGCGTGCTTTGATACGAAGATTTTGGTTATCATAGTAACCATGGGCTAGGAATAGGCGTTTTAAACGCTTAGTCCCGGTCCTGCTTACGCCGTGAACAAAAATCTTTTTGATGTTTGGAGGCTTCATGTACCAGCGATACGCATCGCGATTTGCAGTAATTGCTACGCTCATCCTCGTAGCATTCTACTCTGCATCTGCTCAAAAGCGGAAGATCCCTTCTGTTGAGCAAATGCTTAACACCGGCTCGCAAGGCACGGAGTTTTGGATCGCCATTCCACCGAATGAGATCAACCCGTACCCCGTAGACGAGCTGGAAATCTATGTTGCATCGGCCTTCGATACAGACATCGAAGTGTTTGATGCCGCAGGAGACAAGAAGTATCGCCGGACACTGAAGTCGTACGAAGTGCGCACGCTCTCAGACTCAAAGGGCGAAACGAACTGGACATGGGAGCTTCGCGAGCCTGAGCAAGTAGTACGTAAGGGCGTCCGCATCACTGCGAAGAAGCCAATCTCTGTGTACGTGCTGAATTCAAAAGCAGCTACTTCAGACGGCTACATGGCAATCCCTGTTAATGGTTGGGGCACAGAATACATGTGCACATCCTATTATGATTTCCGCGAGTTCGACAACTGGGCAGGGGGCTTTGTCATTATCGCCCGAGAGCAGTGTCAGGTAGACGTACTCCTGCGTGGTACAGGCAAAGAGTCAGCTACAACAGCGCTTGGAAAGAAGATCGGGGAACGTTTCACACTCACCATGGATGAAGGTGATGTGTACATGATCCACGGCGACGGACAAACACGCGGAGAATTCGACCTTTCGGGTTCACTCGTGAAGTCGACGGCTCCCATTGGATTCATCTCGTTCCACATGCGTTCTACTATGCCAAACCTACTTGTGGGAGGCAACGGACGAAATCACCTTGTCGAGATGACACCCCCCGTTACGACGTGGGGTAAACGCTACGTTACCGTGGAGCTTCAGCGTGAGAACCGTAACAACCAAGGTAAGGGCGACGTCTTCCGCGTCTTTGCCAAGGAAGGTGGGACCACATGGACTATGACGTATTACGACAAGGTTTCGAAGAAGATCCTTGGTAGAGGGGGCGGACTTCTTCAGAAGGATGGTGAGTTCACAGACATTGCACAAACTGGTGCTCCAACAACAATCACGCACGGCTATTCAGTTTGGACAGCAAACAAGCCGATCTTCGTCATGCAGTATTCGTGCTCGCAGTCTTGGGATGGCGACCCAATCCTTGACCCATTCATGATCAACGTTACACCGGAAGAGCAGTTCCTAACATCTACGATCTTCCAGTTCCCAACTGCATCGAAGTTTACAAAGCACCGTCTGAACCTCATCGTCAAGACGGACACAAGTGACCCGAACTATATCGACAATCTCAAGTCACTTGAGATCGACGACATCCCAGTGTGGAAGCACCCACAAGCCCAGTCACCAACGCTCCTCTTTACGAAGATGCCAAATGGTTTGCACTGGACCACACTTGACTTCGGCAATGAACCAAAGGCGCACAAGATTAAGAGTAACGGTCTCGTAAGCTTCGGTGGATACATCTACGGCTTCGGTTTCGTTGATGCATACGGCTGGCCTGCAGCTGCTGGCTTTAAGCCAACAACATCTGTTGACACCATGGACCCTGTAATCAAGGGCGATTCACTTTGCGGCGACTATACCTTTACGGCTACAGAGCTTCGCAACATTCCTGATCCACCACTGCCTGTACCTAAGGACACAGACCAGGTTGAAACAGGTATCGCGCTCATCGACACGCTCGAAGGAGCCAACAGCTACAACTACAAGCTCGAACTTGTAACAGATCAGATCTTCCCTCAGACCCCATCATTCAAGAAGTTTGAATACAAGTGGACGGTTATCGACAAGAGTAAGGACGCCTACTGCGTGTACTTCGTAGCTGACTGGGCGGGCAATATCACGCTCGACACATGTCGCTACTTTGCAGACAAGCTTGTGTTTAGTCCTGCTCCACTGAGCTTTGGCAAGATTCGATTGGGATCGAACAAAGCGCTCGTGTTAACGATCACCAATAACTCTGATGCGCAGGTTAAGCTTACAGAGGCGAAGATCAAGGCTGGTACATACTTCACAGTAACGAACGGCAATGTTCCGCCTGTGGTAACAATTCCAGGCCGTGGCAAGCATGAGATCACGATCCAATACAATGGAACACGTGAAACGTCAGATGTTCTCAAGGACTGGGATAAGGATACAATCGTTGTAAAAACAGAGTGCGGCGAATTCAAGCATCCGCTCACAGGCGTTGCTGCTATCCCACGTATCAAGGTCAAAGACTTCGACGCTGGTACACGCTCACTGAACGAGAAGTACTGCGCTGCTATCACGATTGAGAACCCAGGTTCCGACACACTCGTTGTAACATCGCTCACAGGCTATCAGGGCACAAACTTCTCGCTCTCAACACCATTTACTCCAGCACTTCCGATCATCGTACTGCCAAAGCAGACGGTTGAGCTCAAGGATGTATGCTTCCAGAGCGCGAACATCACAGACGACAACATCAATGTTACGTTCAGCAACAATGGTGACGGTCCAGACTCTGTTTCAAACTGGCGCGGCAACACACAGACTCCAGGTCCTGGCATCATCGGTTATGACTGGGGTGCACGCCGCGTGAACACGCTCCACGCTCAGTTTGCTCGCGTGTTTAATACAGGAAATCAGAAGCTCACACTCAACAATGTGACATTCGCTGATGGCTCGAAGTACTGGCCCGCTGGTTCAGATGACAACAACTTTGTCTTCAAGATCGGCAACATCATCAAGAACGGTGCTCCTGTTACAAGCGTAGACCTTGCTGGAGACACAGTCAGTGTAGAGGTGTTCTTCCGTCCGGCCACGGACAACCAGCCATACCTTGTAGATATCAAGCCAGTATGGTCAGACAACCAGGAAGAGCGCACAGCAAAACTTGCAGGCGAAGGAATCATTCCACGGATTGCTTCTCTACCAGTAAACCTAACCTGCGCTGAGACACCTGAATTCGTTGAAGGTACTCGCGACATCACGATCACCAATGGCGGCACAATGCCACTTACAGTAACTGCAATCCAGCTTCAAGCCCCAGTTACTGCCGGCTATCGTATCGTGAATGCACCTGCAACTCCGCTTACAGTTGCTGCCAACGGCGGCACAGCAGTGGTAAAGCTTGGATATACACGTCCAGCTGGCAACACCAACGGATCCAGCGTAACGCTCGAGCTCGTTCACGATGCAACTCCAGGAACAGGTAAGGATGCAACAACACTTGCTCCGGTTGGCCCTCATACCCAGATTCTTACAGTCGGTCAATGTGGAACGCCTGACTTTCAACCAGGAAACTGGAATGCTGGTAATGCACGCGTTGGTTGTGATCAACCAGTTGGGACATTTGACATCGCGTATGTGGCTGATCAAAACAGCTCAGACCCAATCGAGATCAACTCCGTCACCGAAGGTGGTGCGGATCAGGCAAACTTTGAAATCGTTGGATACCTCGATAACGCTGGTCAGCCAGTTGCTCTGCCGCTCGTAATCGCAAAGGGTCAGA
Source organism: Kapaibacterium sp. (SeqCode) (assembly GCA_044345485.1). GTDB lineage: Bacteria > Bacteroidota > Ignavibacteria > Kapaibacteriales > Kapaibacteriaceae > UBA10438. The sequence goes on along the minus strand of JBIJAX010000020.1, from coordinate 6,673 downwards.
CATTCAAGGCGCAAGTTCGCTTTACACCAGACGCCGTACGCGCATTCAGCGCTCAGTACACAGTTGCTGGGTTTGTACGCGGCAACTCAACGCCTATCGCACCAAAAACAGCAAATGTTACTGGCGTTGGTTACACAATCCCGATGACGTTTAACCTTACCAACGACCTCAACGGTACAAGCCGTGAGCCAGGTAAAAACGTCATCTTTACAGTTGATGGTGAGTGTGCCGACTGGACGAATGCCGACGTGAAGTCGATCACAGCAACTGTGATCTACAATCCAAAGACAATCTCCTACAACGCCGGAACGGTTCGCACTGCTGCATCTATGAACGGATGGAACATTACTGACCCAACGATCACAACAGTGAGCGCTACACAGGCGCGCATGACCTTCACTGCAACCAGCACAACTCGCATCAGCGCGAATGGTCCGCTCTTTACGTTCGAAGCTCAGCTTCTGCTCGGCGACGAATTCAAGAGCAAGCAGGATCTTGAAGTGCTATTCCCAACGTTCCCATGCTTGATTCCAACAACAACGGGTACTGGTACAGAAATCTTTAACTGTGCTCTCTCACGTCGAGTGGTGGAAGTTTCAAGAGGTACAACGTCGATTAAGCCAATCAATCCGAACCCAGTAACAACTGGTACAGCTCGCGTTGAGTTCGGTGTTGGTCTTGCTGCTCCGGTAACAATTGACCTCGTAAATGCACAGGGTCAAGTCGTTCGCACATTCGTGAACAACACCATGGAAGTTGGTACGTACGACATGACGTTCAGCACTGAAGGTCTTGCCCAGGGCACATACTTCCTGCGGATGCGTAGCGCCAATGCAAACCTTTCACAACAAGTTGTGATTGGTAACTGATAACTCTCTGCACAGCAGATTCTTTGAGACGGCAGCCCAATAGCGGGCTGCCGTTTCTGTTTCTGGCACAGTTGTTGGTGCACAGAATTTTGGTTACTTTTACCACCGACTGTGAACAAATACACAAGCCATATCGCCTCTTTCATACCGCGCCTGCTGCTCGCAGCTGTGGTATTGGTGTATTCACACACCACAGCGAGCGCAGATAACGCAAAAAAAGCTATGGCCAGCAAGCAGAAGGCTGCTCCATCTGCTGTATTGCCCATGGCTAGCGGTACAGTCTATGCGTCTGTTAAGGCGGTTGCAAGCCGTTCCAAGGCACTCGCCAAAACGACAGGCAAACTGAATGCAGGGAACGACTCGACTGGCCGTGATAACAGAATTCTCTTTGCGAGGGCTTCTGGTGATGTATTTACATCGCGCATAGAGTTGGCAAGAGAAGAGCCCCTTATCGAGATTGGCATCTATAACATGCTCGGCAAGCGCGTGATGGATGTTTACAAGGGGGCTTCTGGACGTGGACAGCAGGAGTTTACACAGAGCTTGGCCGAACTTCCGGATGGTGTGTACATCTGCATTCTGCAGGGCGACAACTTCCGCAAGGCTGAAAAGTTCTATTTCCGTCGCTAAGCAAACAATTGCATGAAATCTGAGAGCCGCCTTGAGCGGCTCATTTTTTTTCGAGGTACATATGAAGTTCGCAACCAAAGCAATACACATCGGACAAGAGCCAGAGAAGCTCACAGGCGCAGTTACCGTGCCGTTGTTTCAAACCTCTACCTACGCACAGCTTGAGATCGGCAAGCACACTGGGTTCGAGTATGCCCGCACACAAAACCCAACACGTTTTGCGTGGGAAGAGAACCTGGCGGCAATGGAGGGCGGCGTGGACGCATTTGCATTCGGTAGCGGACTTGCCGCCGTGGATGCTGTAATGCGACTGTTGTCTGCCGGGGATCATGTGATCATGGCAGAAGATATGTATGGCGGAACGTACCGATTGGCAGAGCGGATCCTTACCCGCTTTGGATTGTCGTTCTCGTACGTAGACATGCGCGAGATGAAGAACATCGAAGCTGCGATCAAGCCGAATACGCGCATGGTGTACACAGAGACACCAACAAATCCGATGATGACCATCACGGATCTTTCGGCAGTTGCTGCGGTTGCAGCTGCACACAATCTGCTGATGGTGGTAGACAATACCTTTGCAACACCGTACCTGCAGCGACCGCTTGAACATGGCGCACACATCGTGCTGCATTCGGCTACAAAGTACCTTGGTGGACACAGCGACCTTGTAAGTGGTATCGTTACAACAAGCAGAGAAGACATTGCCGAGCAGCTCGGATTCCTTCAAAATGCCGCAGGTGCCGTGCCGGGTCCGTTCGACGCCTGGTTGCTCCTTCGCTCCTCGAAAACGCTGGCTGTCCGTATGGACCGTCATTCATCCAATGCAATGACGATTGCGGAGTTCTGCGCTCAGCATCCAAAGATCAAGGCAACACACTACCCAGGCCTATCATCGCACCCTCAGCACGACATCGCGAAGCGCCAGATGTCTGCCTTTGGCGGCATGATCTCTATTGAGCTGGGCTCGCTAGAGCGCGCCGTCGAGGTAACGAACAAGCTTAGACTCTTTACCCTGGCCGAGTCATTAGGGGGCGTAGAGTCGCTTGTATGCCATCCAGTAAGCATGACGCATGGTTCTATTCCAAAGGAGCAGCGCGAACGCCTAGGCGTTACAGACGGATTGATCAGACTCTCCTGCGGCATAGAGGACGTTGACGACCTCATGGCCGATGTAGAACAAGCTCTAGCATAACAAGGCAACACCCAACCGACTCCTATATTTGCACATGATTCTTACCGACGCAGAAATCTTGGCATGCATGGAAAAAGGCAGTATCAAAGTTGAGCCTTTCGACCGTGCTTATCTCGGCTCAAACTCCTACGACGTTCATCTCGGTGGTATGCTCGCCGAATACGTCGATCGTGAGCTGGATGCAAAAAAACACAACAAGATCGAACTCTACCCGATCCCTGAAGAAGGCATCGTGCTTGTTCCAGAAAAATTCTATCTCGGTGTTACACAGGAGTATACCGAGACGCTGGAGCATGTGCCATTTCTCGAGGGCAAGTCAAGTGTTGGACGTTTAGGGATAGACATCCACGCCACGGCAGGCAAGGGCGATATCGGCTTCTGTAATTTTTGGACTCTTGAAATAAGCGTAAAGCAGCCCGTGCGTGTCTATGCTGGCATGCCGATCGGACAGCTGATCTACTTTAAAGTAGAGGGCGATGTAATCAACCCCTACAACGCAAAGCCATCCGCGAAGTACAATGCCCGTGCACCGATTCCTGTGGAGTCGATGATGTGGAAGAACTTTCCACCAGAAGAGCAGAAGTCATGATACGCGCAGCACTGCTCATGCTCGTATGTGCTGCTATGCTCGCCGCATGCGGCGGCGATGGCGAGTACGACCCGAATGAGCTAACGGTGGCGCGTCAGGAAAAGGATGCGATGTTTCGTGATAGCGAGAACAGCCCCATTCCTGTTGAGCAACGCGATGGATTCACGGGTCTGAAGTACTTTGATCCAGATCCGGAATATGTGGTAACGGCTACATTTACGGAATCCTCAAAGCCTGATACAATTACACTTCAAACGTCGAAAGCCTCGAAACGGCAGGCAGTGCGAGCAGGTCGTTTCTCATTCGAACTGCAGGGAAAAAACCTGAAGCTATGGGCGTATACGTTCATCGACGCTGAAGCAGATGATTCGTTTTTTGTCCCGTTCACCGATAAGACTACCGGACACGAAACCTATTACGGCGGGAGATATCTCGATGTGCCAGTACTCGAAGAGGATGAGTACCTCCTTGATTTCAATCAGGCATACAATCCCTTTTGCGCATACAATCCCAACTTTACATGTCCGCTTGTACCAGCAGAGAATGATCTGCCGATAGCCGTCCGCGCAGGAGAGAAGAAGTGAGATTGTGCTGGTTGCTGATGATTGCCGCTGCACTCCTTGTGCAGTCTTGTCTGTTCGTCAAAGCACCTGATGAAAAGATCGACGTTCAGAACGTTGCACTTAGTCCGCAGCCAGAGATCGAGATGAGCGACAACCTCGTTCGCACACGTGCGGGCGACCTCATCGCCTTGCTGCCCAAAGGCTGGGTCTTTCTTGATACACGCAACGAAGCATCAGCCGATATTCTCTCAGTGGCCGTAAATCCGGACTACACATTGTCGATGGTTGTTTCCTCAATTGCAACCGCAGAATCATCAAAGGAACGCATGACAAGCGAAGGTCTATTAGGCCTTGCCCGCGCCGCCTTACAAAAGCACGTCCGCAAGACCGGAGGAACGGCAAAGATCGTTGGTTCATATCGTATTGCCGAGCTTGGCGCGCGCACCTTTGCAGGGTTTGACTTCAGCACAACTGGTGGTGGGATGAGAACCCGCAGTGCGGTATGCACATCATCACTTGGCAACCATTACGAAATATCGCTTGTACCACTCAACGTAACGGGCAGAGACCTTCCTGATGCACAAGAACAGGAACGGATTTTTCGATCTATCCTGGCAACCGTTCAATACTGATCATGCAGCTATCCGAAGACACACTCGCCGTTATCAATTACCTTCATGAGGCCATCGAAGGGGGCTTGCGCAAACGTAATGATGTTGCAGTGGTGCTCGAGCTTGCAGCTTCTACCGATGATGCTGAAACATTCAACAGCGTTACACGGCTGGGTACTGGAGCCTGGAAGGTCTACTCTACCCTGCGCCGAGTAAAACCAGGAGATGAAGGATACCGGCTACTCGAAGAAGAGTTTGCACGTCAGATAAACGATCTACGCGAAAACCTCGCAACCCTGATGAATAACGCCGATGACGAGACGCTTAAGCGCTTTGACGAGGTATACTTCGGCATGACGCAGGGCGTTCTACGAAATCTCGTAGACCTGTCGCACGATCTGTCCAAGATCAAGGATCTTCAGCGGGGGTAGCCCCTTTTCGAAAGTAATCTCGAGCAAGCGATAATGCTCGTTGGTGACGTTTTCGCATCGCCGGCGGACTCACCTGGAGCTCTTCGGCAATCACGCGAAGCGGCGCTCCATCCAGATAATGCCGTCGCAGTATCAACGCATAGTGATCTGGCAGCACGCGCAAAACACACTGAACATCAAGATCCTGCTCGGTATTCTGTTCGCTCAGCAAGCAGCCATGCTCCTCTTGCAGAGTCTCCCACCCATGAGCTGTATCTCTATCGGGATAGAGGTACCGCTCGCGATGCTGCACGAGCTTTAGCATCATACGCTTTGCAATCACTGTTGCATAGGCCTGCTGATTGTCGGGTGCCTCGCAGAGCTGTTGTCGTTCCCACGAGTGCACGACGGTTGCTTGGATAACATCATGCACATCATCATACTGCGATCGTGCAAATGTTCGTGTAATCATACGGTAGAGTTCGGACTTGTCGATCTCCATACAAAAACGCCCCCTGTATTGCTGCGATATGCCGCAACGTAGAGGGGGCGTCGTGTTTCAACAATTGGAAGATCGAGAAGGTGGATTCTTAGTATGTGAAGGTGATCTCACCAGACGAGAACGGCGCTGTGAGTGTTTTCACCGGTAGCGCTGTATTGTCTGAAGCACCGCCCAGGGGATCGAACTTCTGGATGCCGCCCAGGAATGCGAAGACGTCGTCCTGCACACGTGCTGGCGTCCCGTTGATAGACGCACTTGCAGGCTGAACACCACCGTGAATAACCACGCGAAGATACTTGAACCCGCTTTGGAAGGCACCACGCGCAGCCGACACAGACAGTGTGCGCTTGGCTGCAGTGTGCACGATGGAACGCGATACGCTTGTACCCTTTTCATAGTCGTAGCTCTTGCCGTCATCATCATACCACGTCGCTGTGCGTGTTGTGCTGCCCGGCCAGATGTGAACACGGAGCGTGTCTGAAGGCAGTTCCTTAGTTGACTGAACAAGCGACTGCGCAACGAGGATACCTCCCTCGCGAACATAGATCGGAAGCTTCTCAATCGGAGAATCAACGATTACGCTGCTGCCGCCTGCAAATGATGCACCATCATGGATTGAATACCACGAACTCCCTTTCGGGAAGTACACCCGCGTAAAGCGCTCGTAGCTCGGTGTAGGACATATCATAAGATCTGCACCAACTGTGAACTGATGCAGATACTGCCAGTCATAAACGTTGTTATCATACGGATGTTCAATCACGAGTGGCCGCATGATCGGAAGTCCGGATACCGATGCCTCATGGAAGGCCGAATACAACGTTGGCATCAGTATATAGCGCATAGAGATATAGTTACGGCAGATCTGCTCTACGCGCTCGCCGAACGACCATGGTTCCTGACTCTTGTTATCTATGGCAACATGAGCGCGGAAGAACGGAGTAAAGGCACTGATCGATGTCCACCGTGCAAAGAGCTCCTTCGACGGATTGCCTGTAAAGCCCCCTACATCCATACCGACGAATGGCACACCTGTTAGTCCCATGCTGTTCAAGAGACGGATGCCGGCCATCATGTGGTCATCGTTTGACTGATTATCGCCCGTCCACACGGCGCTATAGCGCTGTATGCCGCTATATCCTGAGCGTGTAAGGATAAACGGACGCTCGTTGCCAAGAAGCTTGCGGGTTCCCTCGTACGTAGAGCGAGCCATCTGCATGCCGTAGACGTTGCGACCTAGGAGGTGGGTAGCTCCCGTTCCCTCGAAGCCAAAGAGGATGTTGTCCGGCATGAACTGACCCCAC
>JBIJAX010000019.1:0-36340 GCA_044345485.1 Kapaibacterium sp. (SeqCode) | reverse complement strand
GGATCTGTACTCCACGAGCGCCGATAGATCTCATTAATGCGCGGAATGCGCGCAGCACTGGAGATCAGTTTCACAACAGGATTCTGTGTCGAGAGTCGAGTTGCACGAGCAAGGGCATCATGCGATATCAGTTCTTGCATGGCACGCAACATATCCGTGATAAACTTCGCGTGCGAGTTACGTAGTGGTTACGTGTGTAATGATTGTGCAATCTGGTAACACTCGCGCAACACAAGTGTTATCTTCGCACCCATGGAATACGTACACCTCGGCCGCACTGGAGTAAAGGTTTCGCGCCTTTGTCTTGGAACAATGAACTTTGGATACTGGATCGAAGAAGAAGATTCATATCCCGTGATGAGTCGCGCCTTGGAGCACGGCATCAACTTCTTTGACACAGCTAACGTGTACGGCTGGGACAAGGGTAAGGGGCGCACAGAGGAGGTCATCGGCAACTGGCTTAGCCAGGATCCGTCTCGGCGCGATAAGATCGTGCTGGCAACCAAGGTGTATGGTCAGATGGAGGATGGCATCAACAACCGCGGTTGTTCTGCATACCACATCAAGAAGGCCTGTGAAGATTCGCTCCGTCGCCTAAAGACGGATCATATAGATCTTTACCAGATGCACCATATCGATCGTGCAACACCATGGGACGAGCTCTGGCAGGCAATGGAGCAGCTCGTGCGCGAGGGTAAGGTTTTATATGTTGGCTCAAGCAACTTTGCTGCGTGGAACATTGCTCAGGCAAATGAGCTGGCCAAGAACCGTCATTTCCTCGGCCTCGTCAGTGAACAGTCGGTGTATTCATTGCGGAATCGCCAGATTGAACTCGAAGTAATCCCAGCGGCTAAAGCGTACGGTATGGCGATGATTCCTTGGAGTCCGCTCGCAGGGGGCTTACTCGCAGGGATCTTCTCCTCGGGTGACTCTGTGCGTCGCAAGCGTCCGCAACTGTTAGAATCAGCCGAGAAGCTGCGTCCGCAAATCGAGGCCTACGAGGCCCTGTGTGCAAAGCTTGGTCTTGATTGCGCAGATGTTGCGCTCGCATGGATATCGCAGCGTGATGGTGTTACATCGCCTATCATCGGACCGCGTACGGTTGCGCAGCTCGATGCAAATGTGGCATCGCTCAACATTACGCTTGATTCCGAAACACTGGCCGAGCTCGACCGCATCTGGCCAGGCCCAGGTAATCAGGCGCCGGAAGCGTACGCGTGGTAATCACCAGCGAATGCGGGCAACGCCAAAGACTGCCGAAAGAACAGGGTTCGCATCCGAGACAAGAGATCGCACATCGAGCGTAGATACACCGATTTGCCATCTGTTGTTAAACAGTGAGAACATCACCGAAGTGGGCATTGTTACGCCCATGTTTGCGCCGTGTGCAAGCCCCATACCAAGGTTGAGCCAATCGACTGGACGGTAGTCTACACCAGAACTTACGAGCGTTTGTTGCAGTGATCCCGCAACGTTATTCAGCGCAATAATGCAATCAAGTCCATATGACCATCGGGCATTCTGGCGCCATGATGTGCCCAGCCGAACGCGGGCGGGAAGATCGGTGGAAACAGACATGAGGCCTTCCCATCGAAAGTACTGTCCTTCGCCGGTGATCTTTGGGGCCTCAACGAAGAGGTTGTAGCTATCGAATCCTTCGCTACCGAGACCGTTTAGTACGGTATCTCCCGCGGCAAAGACATTGCCGTTGTAGGTGATTCTGCCTAGGTCAACAACTGACCCCGAAAATGTCCAATCCCTATGTTGCACAGTAACGCCCATATCGAGGGCATAGCCTTGGCCGATTGGTACAAGTGCATTCCCTGCAATGGCTGACGGTGTGGTTGCCTTTCCGTAATTAACAGCAAAGTATGGGCTCAGTGCGCTTTGTGCTACAAGATTACCGGACTCAACGCGAGCGTCCAGATAAGCATATGACTGCAATAACTTTGGCGAGGCACCTACATAGATTGATGTACTGCTGTCGTGAAAAACCCGAACCCCGTAGGAGAGAGCAAACTCACGCATCCATGACATCGACATAATCGTCCCGTTGAACAACTGTGAAAATCGTCTCGGATTTCTTGAGTAGCCTATTGTGTCGCCCCTCCAATTCACTGCTGTTGAATCAAAGTAATCGGAATGACGCCCTTGAAACATCAACTTTGCTGCTTCTTCGTTTAGGACAAACGTTCCGTTTATGCGCTCTCGAACGCTCAGTGCAACACCACCGAACGACTCGTGCTGATAGGAAAATGCAAACGGCATAACGTCTACATTGAACCGCAGCCCCTTGCCTGCAAATGCCTTGGCTGCATTGAGCTTGTCTGCCTCGGTAAACTGCACGGCACTACCTCGCTGCAGCGCTATGTCAAGCATTCCTGTTTTCGAAAGTGCATCGCTGCGGAGTGATGCACCACCCTCTCCAAGTGAAATGGCAAACGTCCGCCGAGAATGTTCTGCACCACTGCTCAGAGGTGTTGAGTATGCATAGACATCTCGTTGTGGCACAAATCCAAGATTCGCAGGATTGATGCCAACTGACTGGTAATCAGAGACAGCCGTCACAAGGAAACCAGCGTGTCCTATGCGGGCAAAGTCGGATGCCTCAGTTTGTGCAAATGCAATGTTCGCAGAGCACGCGAACGATAACAGGACAGTTATGCGCAGTAGAAAACTCATGGGCGCTGAATGATCCTATCGATCCACTCAGCAATGCGAACAGCCTCTGCACCATCACGCAATGTTACAGCTATGTCCCGTCCACCCCGAATACTCTCAACAAATGCGCGCTGCTCCTCAAGAATCGCATTTACCTGCACGGGTGCCGGAGCATCATGAACGATAACCTTGTCTCCATGTTCTGTTGCGATCTGTCCAAGGGGCGTGTGCCTGTCGGGATCGATCAATGATGTATCGAGCAATCGGTAGAGTTCTGCGATTCCTGTTGCCATATCAACGGAAATGTATCCATCGCGCTGAAAGACGCGCAGCTTGCGCATCGGCTTTGCGCTGATTCGCGAAGCCGTAACGTTGGCAACGCAACCTGATGCGAACGTGAGGCGGGCATTGCAGATATCGGTTGTATGCGTTAGCACCGACACACCCGTGGCCTGGATGTCTACAATCTCTGACTTCGTCATCCACAACAAAAGGTCGATATCATGGATCATCAAGTCGTGGATCACGCTTACATCAATGGCACGGGGCTTAAACTGCGCAAGACGATGAGCTTCAATGAATAAGGGCTCGAGTGAATACCCCTGCAGTGAGCGTAGCGCAGGATTGAAGCGCTCAACGTGTCCAACTTGGATGATCCTATCCGTTGCTGATGCCCGCTCAACCAGGGCTTTGGCCTGCTCATACGTTGCCGTAACAGGCTTCTCGATAAAGCAATGGAATCCTCTATCGAGACACTCAAGTGCTAGATCATAATGCAGCGAAGTTGGCGCTGCGATCACCACCGCATCAACATCCGGCATTGCTGCAACATTTGGGTACCAAGAAGCCCCATGCTGCTCGGCAACGTTGCGACCTTGCGTGTCATTGGGATCAACGATCCCAACAATCTCAACATCATCCTGTTGCTTCCAGAGTTTGGCGTGAATAGATCCGAGATGGCCGGTGCCGACAACTGATATGCGCATGGACGAAAATACGGAGTGAGCAGCGAGCAGCGAACAGCGAGTAGGGGCGACCCAGCGTGGTCGACCAATTGCGGAATCCGACGACGATCATCGTCATCCCCGCGAAAGTGGGTCACCCCCCCCAATATGAAATGCGCTCGTGGTCAGTACATCAAGCCGAGGTATTTTGAATCGATAAGGTAGTTAACAGAGCCGAGAGGCTTACATTCCTGAGGCACACGGCATATTACAGGAACATTTGATGCTCGGATTCTACAAGCCCACACGCCTTCGAGGTGATGTTGATAGGAACAACTACTTCGAAGGGTGGTTTCAGAAGGTTTGTTCGGTAGAGCATCAGGTATCGTTTGTGATTATCTATGGATATGCCACACAGAACTCACACGACACCTTTGGTTTTATTCAGTTGCTTGTTCCGGATCAGGCACCAAGGATTGTATACTTCAGCAAGGACGAGATCTCGTGTGATTCTGAGAGACATATCGTTCGCATGGGCGACAATGTCTTGAGTACTGAGTCTATTGCCTTAGATTCAAACGACATCTCTATCCAACTGACGTTGATGGATAATCAGCCCATACAGACGTTCAAGAACTCTATGGGGTACACGTATTTCGTCCCCAATCTGCCTTGCTATCACTCTGTCCTAAATACAGCCCACCGCGTTTCTGGCGAGATACGATGTAAGGATTCTGCCTATCTCCTAGAAAACGATCTGGGATACATGGAGAAGAATTGGGGCACGTCGTTCCCCGAGAACTATCTATGGCTACATGCCGTAGACCCACATGATCCGCAGGTGAGTCTGTTGTTTTCTCAGGCGGAAATCAAATGGCTCGGCAGAACGTTCCTGCGACACGTTGGCCACTGTCGGTTTGATGGAAACGAAATCGATCTGCGTGATTTGAAGAACGTTGCAGTTACCATTGTTCACCAGAGCAATGAACAGCAGACCATTCGGATTACCAGTTCGACTGTCGAAATCGAGATCTCGATAGCACTCGCAGTCAGAGTCAAGTTCAAGGGGCCAATGGACGGCACGTTATCAAGAGACATTCTGCATTACACGGATGCAGTGATTAACCTGCGTGTATCCCAAAATGGAACTACGCGCACGTTTCGACTCGTAGGCAATTGCGAAAATGTTGGGTCGTTCCAGTAATCGGGCGACCGTCATCTGTCATCTGTCATCCGTAATCCGTCATCCGTCATCGGTCATCCGTCATCCGTAATCCGTCATCGGTCATCGGGCGACCACGCTGGGTCGCCCCTACTCGCTACTCGCTGTTCGCTACTCGCTACTTCCTCTCGGATGTGCTTTCCGGTATGCGTCTTTTAATCGTTCGACGCTAACGTGGGTGTAGACCTGTGTGGTGGAGAGCGATGAATGGCCGAGCATTTCGCGCACGGCGCTCAGGTCTGCGCCGTTATCGAGAAGGTGTGTGGCAAAGGAGTGACGCAGCACGTGCGGACTCTTGCGCTGGGATTCGGTGATGGGGCCCAGGGCGGTGCGGACGATTCGCCATGCCGAGACGCTCGAGAGGCGCCTGCCTCTGTCGCCAATAAACAGGGCATGTTCGTCTGCAACTGGGTGTAGTTCTGATCTGCGAAGCACGAGTTGATCGAGGATCTCGATGCTTTCCTTCGTTACCGGTACGATGCGCTGTTTGTTGCGCTTGCCGAGCACTCGCACGGTGCGCGATGCTGTGTCGATGTCGCCAACATTCAATTGGAGCGCTTCGCTAATGCGCAGTCCAGATCCGTAGAGTATTTCACACAACGCTCGGTTGCGTAGCTGCTTGATATCGTTAAGGTCAAAGGTTGACCACAATGACGCAGCTTCGGGTGCCTGCAGAAACGAAGGGAGTTTCTTTTCTGTCTTGGGAGATGGAAGCGTTAGTGTTGGGTTCCGCTCGATAATACCCGAGCGAACAAGGTATCGAAAGAAACTCCTGAGTGCTGCCAGCTTTGCGCGAAGACTGCGCTTGGTAAGCCCCTTGTCGTCGAGCCATCCAAGGAATGGACGGATATCAGCCTCGACGATCTCATGTACCTCTGGCACTCCGCCATACGACTCCTGCAGATACGTCTGGAATTGCTCGAGCGACGTGGCGTACGCCTGCGTTGTGTGGCTGCTGGCGGCCTTCTCCACATCGAGTGCTGTGAGAAATGATCGTACTGCTTCGGCGAAGTCCATGCGTCAACTTACGGTATATTTGCAAGTTCAAGGAGTTTCAACATGTTGCACATCCGAAACTATATCAATGGCTCGTTTCACGACCCCGTAGGGGGCGAGTGGATCGAGAATGTTAACCCGGCTACCGGTGAGGTGGTTTCGTTGATCGCACGCAGTCGCGCCGAGGATGTTGAATTGGCCGTAGATGCTGCAAAGAGAGCTTTCCCGTCATGGTCGGCCATGCCCGCCAAAGGCAGATCGGAGATCCTGCTCAAGATCGCTGAAAAGATCAAACTCCACTTCGAAGATCTCGCACTAGCCGAGACGAATGATCAAGGTAAACCTCTGTGGCTTTCGAAAGCGGTTGATATCCCGCGTGCGGTAGACAACATTTCGTTCTTTGCTACCGAAATCCTTCACACGCACACCGATGCGCATCAAACAGATGTGCATGTTATGAACTACACGCTGCGTCAGCCCCTTGGCGTTGTTGGATGCATCTCTCCATGGAATCTGCCACTGTATCTGTTTACGTGGAAGATCGCGCCTGCACTTGCTGCTGGGAATACGGTAGTTGCCAAGCCGAGTGAGATAACGCCTATGACGGCGTTTCTTTTCGCTGAGCTCTGCTCCGAAGCGGGTCTGCCGCCTGGAGTCTTGAACATTGTTCATGGATACGGTGCCGAATGCGGCGGTGCGATCGTGTCGCATCCTGCTGTCAAGGCTGTCTCGTTTACTGGTGGTACAGCAACGGGCAAGACGATTGCTTCGATTGCTGCTCCGATGTTCAAGAAGCTGTCGCTCGAGTTAGGCGGAAAGAATCCAACCATTGTTTACGATGACGTTGATGTTGCCCATACGGCTCGTCACGTAGCACGTGCAGCATTTACCAATCAAGGTGAGATCTGTCTGTGCGGCTCACGCATCTTTGTGCAGCGCAGCATCTATGAAGCATTCCGCTCGGCAATGATCGCCGAGACGCAAAAGTTTGTTGTTGGCGATCCACTGGATGCCAACACACGTATGGGTGCGCTTGTGAACGAGTCGCACATGAACAAGGTGCTCTCGTATATCGAGCTTGCTCGAGAAGAGGGCGGCACGATCCTGACAGGGGGCTCGCGTAAGCACATTGAAGGACGTTGTGCAGGAGGGTTCTTTATTGAGCCAACGCTGATTGAGGGCCTCTCAAGTTCATGCAGGGTGAACCAGGAAGAGATCTTTGGTCCGGTTGCATGCCTTATCCCGTTCGATACCGATGACGAAGCCATCGCGATGGCCAACAGCACCGAATACGGATTGGCTGCATCGGTATGGACAACGAACATCAACAGAGCCCATGGAACAGCACACAGGCTTGATTCAGGGATTGTCTGGATCAACACGTGGCTGATGCGCGATCTGCGCACGCCATTTGGCGGTATGAAACAAAGCGGCGTAGGCCGCGAAGGTGGAACCGAAGCTTTGCGGTTCTTTACCGAACCGAAGAATGTTTGTCTGCAGCTATGACAGAGGAGTCAATGGATAAGATCGTGATCAATTCAGACCGTGCCCCGGAGCCGGTTGGAGCATATCCGCATGCAAGACGTGTTGGCAATTTGCTATTCCTAAGTGGAGTAGGTCCACGTGAACGCGGAACAAAGGTTATTCCTGGGGTAACACTCGGGGAGGATGGAACGATACTTGACTACGATATCACCGAGCAGACGCTGAGTGTGTTTCGTAACATTCGGTACATCCTCGAAGATGCTGGATCGTCATGGGATAACATTGTTGACGTGCAGGTGTTCCTGACGAACATGAAGAAAGACTTCAAGACCTTTAACGCACTTTATGCTGAGCATTTTGCCGGCATAGATGCATGCCGCACAACCATTGAGATTGGCGCACTGCCAACTCCAATTGCTGTTGAGCTAAAGGTTATCGCAACCATATGAGAATGCGACTGTACATACTATGTGTGCTTGGGTTGGCTGTGAGAACATTGGTAGCACAGCCAGTGATTTCATACATGACGCCCGACATCTGTTCTCCAGCTATGGGGGTGTATGTCGAGATCATCGCGCCGTCCACTTCTCCAGGTATGTACGGACTTGACCAAGTGCATCAGAGCATGCCAACAAGTGCCGTGCGCATAGAGTGTGTGCGTCCTGAAGACAACGCAAGGTTGGTAATCGGTCCAATAGTTGTCTCATGGTCTGGCAGAATGATCTCAACCACGTTCTTCGTTCCGCCGAGCATAGTGCCAAATTCGCATGATTGGGCATTGCTAGAGCCCCAGTACCGTATTCCCATCCGGGTAGTGGTTAACGGTATCGTGTCAAACATTGATACGATGTACATCGTAAAACCCTGGCCGATTGGAAACGTAAGTGGTCTACCGGACCGTGTTATTGGTGAAGGGCGTCTTGGAAAGCGCTCACGAAGGGGAGCGTTGATCGTTGACTCCCTGGTGCTTGGTATTGGAACGTATCGAGTTTCAACTGCAGACTCTGATCCGGTTACAGCTGGTAATCAAGGGTATCTTCCATTCACACTCATCGCGACAGGACGTATAACTAGTACCGGAACAGCAGATCAAACCTCAATTGATGCGTCAGCTATCGGAATCACCGGAGGTCCCGGTGGCGGAGGTGGTGGGGGAGGATTCTCCAACTTCAACCTGGCAGGTAATAGAGGTACCGACGGCGGTGACGGGTATACAGGGGGTGGCCCAGGTGGTTACAACTTCGACCGCTCTCGAAAGAAACCTGGTGTTGGAAGTGGTGAAGCTCTTGGAGCAGCGAATGCGACAACCAGAGGTTCTAGCTCTCTCAATGGCGTTACAGGGGGCGAGGTCACAACCTCATTTGAAAATGCAGGTGGTGGCACAGGGCATCCCTTTGGCCAAAGCGGCGTTGGTTGCAGTGATAGACTTGCGTGCATTACCAGTGGAGCTCATGGTGGTGGTTCGGGAACGCAGGAGAGTAAGCGTGGCGGTGGCGGCGGATACGGTACAAAGGGTGAGAGCGAAGCCGGCTTTACCAATGGCGGATTCCAACATGGCAACACGTGTATAGTGCCGCTTGCTGGAGGGTCGGGAGGTGCTGGCGGTAATCCGGAACTTGCACGATCGATTGGTGCAGGCGGCGGCGGTGGTGGTGGCGCCATAAGCATACATGCTCAAGATCTAACGAATGTGACCATACGATCGCGCGGAGGCGTCCCTCAACGGCAGGCACTACAAGGAGGATGCGGCTCTGGAGGGGGAGTTGTTATCGGTGTTCGCTCGACGGTGCGTAGTGGAGGTCTTTTGGGAGATGTTGCCGGTGGTGTGGACGCAACTGCTGCCGATCCACATCTCAGTGGAGGTGATGGTCGGATACGGTATGACGGTCCTGGTAATCTTGCTGGCTCTGCCTTTAACGGTCCCACGATTGTTGCTCGCAATGGATTCCCGCGCGCAAGTCGGATTGAGGGAACCCGCAGTCCAAACCTACTGTACGTTTGGATCCGTCCGGAAAATGGTCAGTGGCAGATGGCAATGTTGCCGCCTACGTCGGGCCCAACAGCTCGTAGCTGGAGTCTCGATTACGTCTGGCCTGGTGTTGATTCAGTGTTCTATGTGGTGGTAGGACAAGAGATAGAAGCTCCAAAGAATACGCCGTATACATATGAGCCTGGGGTTGTGCTCGGTCAGTCCAGTGCAACGGTGGTGCGAGTGGTGTCATCAGCACCAATTCGTGTCGATAGCATAGATCTGGGTGCATTAACATGCCGTGGTGTTGCCGTCCTCGATACAGTTTGGATTCGAAATCTTACTCCGAGTCCCATGCAGATCAATGCGCTGTCGATGGTGCCATCCACCGAATGGTCTGTGCTTACTGGTGCCTCGAAGAACCCAATCCCCGCAGGAGATTCGGCGTTCGCTGTTGTGCGCTTTAGCAATGACCCTGCACTCGCTTCCGGAGCACAGAATGCTGAGCTTGTTGTTGACTTCAATGACACCAGCTCGTTTCGCGTGCCGATGAAGGCTTCGGTAGGATCGATCTCTATAGACTATATCTGGAGAGGACTCAATCGGGATACGATTGACATCGGGCGTGTGTGCTTGGGCAGGCCGCTTTCGGAGCCCATTACTATTCGGAAGATTGGTAAGGGGCGTCTTACCATGACGAGTTTCGCACCGAATGATGGTGCTGTTGTTACAGTAGATGCCAACACACCCATCGCCTTGAATGATTCCGTGAGCTTTGGCTATGTGATTGTAAACTTCGCAGCGAAGCAACTTGGCACCTACATCGTACCGATAATCGTAAAGTTTGCAGAGTGCACCACCCAGGATACAATTTGGGTGAAGCACATTGGTGTTGAATCATCAATGACCTTCGTTGGTAATGGGCAGTTTGGGGATGTGCGGGTAGGAGATCGCAAAGAAGCTGTTTACGAAGTGCGCAACACAGGAACAAGTGATGTTAGGATTCAAAGATTGCCGGTGCTGCCATCTCCATTTCGCATTGTATCATCAAGCCCAATAGTACCTCTTGATCTCAGGCCGGGCGAAGCAATGACAATAACAGTTGCCTTTGAGCCAACGGCCGTTGGGGCATTTACGCACGTCATGAAGATCATTTCTGATTCAACGTTGACAAGCTGTATTGATTCGTTGAATGTCCCACTCGCTGGAAGTGGCGTGCCATCTAATGTTGTTATCTCGCCAACGTCGCTTTCGTTCCCTGTTGTTGCCGCATGTGACAGCGTTACGGAGTGCGTTACGATCACAAATAAGGGTACGACCTCGTTTACGATGCTGTCGCCCCCGGTGATAAATGGCATTCATGCTAATTCCTTCAGTTGGAAGAGCGGCCCCACCGGTGATACGGTATTGGCGCCCGGTGCATCGATAACGTATTGTATTACGATGTTCGGCGTTTACGGTCCGGACGGTATAAAGACGGCGATGCTCTCGATTCGGACGGATGACGTAACGCTCAAAACACTCAATGTTGGTCTCAACGGCCAGCGCACAACGGTTAACCTGGATGGACGGCGTGCAATTGATATTGGCTCAGCGCGTGTTGGCACGCAGGCTTCGATTGTTGAAACGTATACGAACACCAGCGCACTCCCGGTAAAAATTGTTGGCGTAAGGTCGTCATCTCCGCTGCGCACTTCGGCTGCGACTGTTCCCGTAACGATTCCAGCAGGGGGCATTCAGCCGTTCACCTTTACCTACACATGTACCGCTGAGGAATCAGTCGTTGACACGATTCGTTTCTTTATCGACGAGCCATGTCTTGATACAGCAATTGTGGTTGTGCGTGCTCGTGGCGGTATTGAGTCTGTTAGCGCATCGCAAAACATCAACTTCGGTGTCGTTCCAGAATGTGGCTCCCGAACAGATAGCATTGTGATCGTCAACGATGGAAGCCTTCCGATCGAACTCGTTCAATTTGCTGGGATCTCCGGCACTTATGCAGCAGCATTCTCGTGTACAAATCCGACGATTGTTGAGAAGCAACGTCTGGATCCCGATGAACGCCGCGTGCTGTATATAACCTTCAACCCATCGGCCTTAACCGACGGCGTAAAGACTGCTACAGCCTCTGTTATAGCACGCGTTAACGATACGCTTGTGAACATCAATACCGAGTTACGTGGAGAACGTCGGACATCACTGCCGATCAATCCGCAGAGTATCGTCTTTGGTGCGGTTAGTATTACATCCACGAGTACGCAAACGGTAACGTTGTTTAATACTGGAGTGGATAATCTTACCATCACAGCTATAACGATGAAGTCGGGGCCAGCGAGTGTATTTGCTGTGCGTTCACTGCCCGTCGCGCCTCTTACACTTTCGCCTGGCAGCTCAATTGATATTATCACCGACTTTAAGCCGCGTGGTCAAGTGTACTACACAGACTCTATTGTTATCAGTTTAGACTCGCCGTGCCGCGAGGAACGTGTTATTGCTGTTGCCGGTACGGGACGCGTTGTTGTTGATGTTGTGCTCACAGCACCTACGGCTGTTCTCGACCCCACGTCCCGCGATATCCGCCTGCCAATTATCGCATCAGTTCGTGGTGAGGCAACACGCGTAGATAGCGTGAACATAGACATGACGTTGCGTATGGAGTCATCGTTGTTCCATGTCCAGGGAATTATTGGTGGTGTGATTACTCGCAACGAAGTACTGGGAGGATTTACGGAGATAGACATTTCCGTTCGGGAAGCTGTGCTCGATGGGGATGCATCGCTTGTGTGCGAACTCCTTGGCGATGCAACTCTCGGTCCGATCGACTCAACTGCTGTAACGTTTGATACTGCCATGATCGACATTACATCTGCTACGCCGCGACTCTCAACACGGGACGGGTGGCTGGTAAGCCAGGTATGTGAGGCAGGAGGAAAACGTCTTATCACCCTCGCTGGAAAACTCGCTGTCCGGGTGCTACCTAATCCGATACGCGATCAAGCGACGATACTTGTAGAAGCTTATGAGAGTGGCTCCCATACTGTAAGAATTATCGACGCCACAGGTCGGGCGTTGTGGAGTACGAGATGGCATCATGATATGCGTGATCGTCTGCACGAGCTGCCCCTAGATGCAGACCAACTCTCGGCTGGCATGTACCACATCATCCTTGAATCGCCTACACGTACGCGTGTAGAGCCCCTTTCCGTGGTACGATGATATGAATGCACTGATGAGCATTAACGCCCGAATACTTGTTGCAATCATTGCCTGTTTTGCGCTGATCCCATCTATTGTATCTGCGCAAGAACGTTATGTGGATGAGCAGACCGGACAATCAATGCTGCTCAAGTATAGGCTAGGGGGCTATCTAGGAGGCGGGCTGAATTTGCACACTGCAAATTTTGGCGCATTGCCCGGGTACACCTCATGCTGCACAACATTTGGGAACACCTCGGCTCTGGGATTTGCTATCGGCGCCCTGGGCGAGATACGATTATCTGACGGACTTGACCTTGATGCACGCCTTGGCTTTGGTACCATGTCTGCGTCGTTTGCTCTTCAACAGCTCATCGGTAATGAACCCGTGTTGGTTGATGGCACAGTAGGCTCTGCCGACAGACGAGACGTCATCGTGGAGCACTCGCTCAATGCTTCCATTCCCGTCGTATCTCTTGAGCCTGTACTGCGGTATCAGGTTGGAACATCGCTCTGGGTTGTTGGGGGTGTGCGTGCTTCGTATTCGCTGAGTCCAACGTTTGAACAACAGGAAACACTAGTCACTCCAGAGGGCTATGTCTTTACAGATGGATCGGCGATTCGCAATAAGCAGTCGGGTGCTATCCCAACGGCAGCAGCGATCAATCTGCATGCAGCATTCGGAGCGTATTACGAATTGTGGAAGTCAAGATCTTATCGGTTCGGACTCGATGCGCGTTATTACTATCCGATCACAAAGATTGCAGAGGTAGACTGGAAGGTGCACTCGGTTCATGCTGGACTTGCCCTTACGTTTGGTGTATACGACGCAATACCGGCGATTGAGCGATTTGATACAGTGTATGTGCGCGATACCATGTCCATTGTAACCAAGGGTATTACAACCCCTAGTATCGAACTCGCAGAACAGACCTTCTCCCAACAAGCACGTAGAGTAGCTGACACGTTGTATACAACGACGACCGTTCGAGAATCGTACACAAAGAAGATCCCGCGTCCGTTTGACCCTGGTTTAACTGTTGAGATCTTGGGGCGGAACTCAGATGGTGTAACTGTTGAGACGCCGTCTTTGCGCGTTGAGGAGATGGATGTGATAGAAAGCTATCCAATCCTTCCCCAGATCTTCTTTGCAGAGAATTCTGCAGACCTTTCATCAACTACACAGAATGTTCTTGATGCGAGCAGCGTCAACACGTTTTCGTCAGGAAGTCTCACACGTAATCAACTTTCAGTTTACAACAACATCCTCAACATCATTGGTCAGCGCATGAGCCTTCAGCCCGATGCCAAGATCACAATTGCAGGCTACGGGAGTAACCAGGGTGTTGAACAGAACAATCGCGAGCTATCAAGGGCGCGCGCGGAGTCTGTTCGCGGCTACCTTACCTCTGTTTGGGGTATCGAATCGCAGCGAGTTGTCGTTAAAGCAGGACTTCTGCCGCCGCAGCCTGCAAGCTCTGCCACACCAGATGGACGTGCAGAAAATCAACGCATTGAGATTGCAGCAAATGATCTCTCGATTCTCGAACCTGTTGAGTTTCGAGATCGTGACCTCACGTATACTCCAAAGGGGCTTGTTGTTCGCCCGCGTGTTGCAGAGTCCGACGAGATCACAGCATGGAGGTCATCGCTTGAGCAGGGTGGACGTCAGCTTGCTGTTCAGAACGGACAAGGCGAGATTGCCGAGTATTCATGGGATCCTGCAACATCTCTATCGCGACCGCGCCGTGATCAGCCCCTTATCGCAACGTATCGTGCAGCGAATTCTGCAGGAGCAGAAGTTGAAGCACGCGATACTCTTGCGGTAGACTACGTAACACTGCAGATGATTCGTTCGCGGCAAGAAGAAGGAAAGCAGATTGAGCGGTACTCACTTATTGTGTTCGATTTTAACAGCGCACAGCTAAGTCCAGCGAATCAACGGACCATGGAGAAAGTCAAGGCTCGCATCCAGTCTGAATCAAAGGTGCGCATTGTAGGGTATGCAGATAGAACAGGCAACCCCGAATACAACCGTAACCTTGCGCGCAAGCGCTGTCTGGAAGCGCAGAGAGTGCTCGGAGTTGCCGATGATCGAGTTACGATTGACCCCGTAGGATCCGATACGCTGATCTATAACAATGATGCACCGGAGGGGCGCTCATATTCCCGTACCGTGCAGATCGAGATCGAAACACCCATCAAATAGGTTACGATGATGCACCGCTGGCTTTGTCTGCTGACTGTTCTTGCGGTCCTTGGATGCACCAAGCCCGGAGAGCCCGAAGGCACATTGCGTTCTGCTCTAGGTGGGCGTAACTACGGAGGAATCTATCGTCAGAACGAAACCGGCGAACTGCGCGGACTCGATCCAGTAGGTATCAACGATGTCACGTCTGGACATGTAGCGATTAACATCTACGATCAGCTTATCGAATTCGATGCAGATCTGAACATTGTGCCGGAGATCGCAAAATCGTGGATGATTTCACCCGATGGGCGCACCTACACGTGGACACTTCGTAACGATGTGTACTTTCACGATGATCCATGCTTCCCGAATGGGAAGGGTCGCAAGCTTACAGCGCATGATGTGAAGTACTCGTTTACGCGTCTTGTAGACATGCGAGAGCAAACTCGCAATGATGCATATCTCAGAGACAAGGTGGTAGGCGCTTCAGAGTACTATGAGGCTACGCGGCAGGCAAGCCGAACGGGGAAGCAACTAAGTGTGCGTGGCGTAAGCGGCTTTATTGCTGTAAACGACACAACGTTTCAGATTGTTCTAACGAAGCCATTCGCCCCATTCATCTATACGCTTACCCAACCATCATTTGGCATCGTACCGCATGAGGCTGTTGCGAGGTATGGACGCGATCTCTTTCAGCATCCTATTGGAACTGGACCCTTTACGTTTGTTGAGTGGTCGCCAGACCGTCATTGTATTCTGAAGCGCAATCCTAAGTACTGGGCCGTAGATAGCTTCGGTAATCAGCTCCCATACCTCGATGGGATACGTTTCTCGTTTATGAAAGACGATAAAATGCAGCTGCTTGAATTTGCAGCCGGCAAACTCGAAGAGAGTTACCGTATCCCGAATGAGTACTTCGCAGATATCGTTGACGAATACAAACGTCCGCGAGGGAAGTGGTCCAAGTTTATTCTTCTCCATAAGACCGCACTAGCGACGCAGTATTACGGGTTTCTCAATACCGATCCGGTTTTTCGGGACGTACGGGTGCGTCAGGCATTTAACTACGCCGTAGACCGCAATCGAATCATTCGTTACGTACTCAAGGGTCAGGCCTCTGGTCCAGCTCATCACGGAATCGTTCCACCATCTATGCCGGGGTATGCATCCGATGGTGTTGAAGGGTATTCGTTCAACCCTGCAAAGGCGCGAGCACTACTTGCCGAGGCAGGGTATCCCAACGGTAAGAGATTCCCTCAGATCACGCTGCAGTTGAATGCCGGGGGTGGACGGAACATGTCTATCGCAGAGTCCATCCAGGGTATGCTCAAGGAGCACCTCAACGTCAACGTTACACTGATGCAGGTAGAGTTTGCGCAGCACCTTACTGATATTGACAAAGGCAAAGCACCATTCTACCGTCTCGGTTGGGTTGCCGATTATCCAGATCCGGAATCATTCCTGAATCTGTATTACGGAAAGCTCGTTCCAAAGGACGGGGGAGATTCACCAATCAACTCCGTGCGGTATCAGCATCCGGCATTTGACAGAGTTTTCGAGCAAGCGCTGTCAACCACGGATCATGCAGAACGTATGCGACTCTACCGTCAGGCAGAGCAGATTGCCATACACGACGCACCCATGCTACTTATTCTCAACGACGAAGACTATCGCTTTATTCAGCCCTATGTAAAGGGGCATCCAAACAACGCGATGGACCGAACACCCTACAACCACACATGGTTCGATTATTCGTCGTCATCAACTTCAAGATCCGGAATGTGATTAAACGCAATGCGCATCGGCGCGCTGCTGAGAGCATTCCATGCAGGTCCAAGGTAGAGTGTATTCTTGCCATACTTCTTATTGATGGCATCGAGCGAATCGTTCAGAGCATTCCTGGCAGGTCCAACGTTTTCGAATAACGGCTGCGGGATAGAATCGAAGGGGGCTACTTTGTTCAGTGCGAGGGATACCTTCATCGGTGTTCCATCGGGTGGTATCAATGACAGCATAGAGCTCATAACAGACGTAAGCTGAATCACATCCTGTGTGGGAGTGATGTCTCGTTCGTCTTTCCAGCGCCTTCCGTCAACATACCGAAGTCGAATTGCCAGCTGTCCAGAAGCAAGCCCGTATTGTCGGAGACGCATCGCAGCCTTTTGCAGCAATCGATGCAGAACTCCGCAAGCCCCTTCACGGGTGCGCAGAATGGGTTCAAGCACATGGGAATGACCAACGGTTGACTTTTGTGTTTCCGCATAGGGCACGTCCTGACCTCGCAGGCGGGCATGCATGCGCTCGCCCTCGATGCCGCCCCATACATCACGAAGCTGTTGTTCGGTGGCATTGCAGAGCATCTCAACGCTGTAGATGCCATGCTTCCAACAGCGCTCGTACATCTTTCTGCCAATGCCGCACAGGTCCCGGAGCTCGAGTCCGTATAGTGCATTGGGCAGTTCATGCTCGCGCAGAACAACCAGTCCGTCGGGCTTTTGCATATCAGAGGCAGTCTTTGCGAGGTAGTCGTTTGGGGCAATTCCAATGCTGCATCGTAGGGAGTCTCCAACATCAGTGCGGATTGCCTGCTTTACCTCTGCCGCAATGCGCAAGGCCTGTTCCTCAGCTCGTGCAGACCCTGTGAGGTCGCATACCATCTCGTCGATTGAGTTCACACGCTTTACATGAATCACCCGCTCTACGCAGTCCACGATCTTGTGGTGGTACTCCACGTACAGGGTGTGACGCGCCTGCACGAGCACGAGGTCTGGACACATCCTCTTTGCCTCTGCGATCTGCGTCCCAGTCTTTACGCCAAACCGTTTTGCCTCGTAGCTCGCGGCAATAGCGCATGTGGTGTCGGCCATCACCGGCACAACCGCCACAGGACGCCCACGCAACTCGGGATGGACTTCCTGTTCCACGGATGCGAAGTAGGAGTTAAGGTCTATGTAAAGTGATCGAAGCATTATACAGTTTGTAAAATACGAAGTGCTGCCAATTGATGTTGTCACGTTATGCAGACCGTGTCGCACTTATTCCTAGGGTCTCAACAAAGCAAGTTGTCAATACACTGTATCTAGTAGGATAAAATTATGCGAAGGTCATTGTATATTGCCGCATCGGTAGACGAATGCATCGCAACCTTTCCAGATAGATTTCAAAGGAAGTCAGACAGAAAATGTATTTCATGTCTGAGGGTCATTTTTCGGACGTCAAGGCTCTGGGGGAGAAGTTGTTTGAGCTTCGAATACACACCTCTCCTGGTTATCGCATTTACTTCTGCTTCCAGCAAGACGCCATATGCATCCTGCATATGGGTACAAAGGCCACGCAAAAATCTGATATCGAACGGCTCAAAGAATACCTGAAACATATTGAGGGATAACAGAATGAACATCAATGAAATGAACTTCAGGAAGTTCGACGTAGTCGAAATTCTTCAATGTGAGCAGGACATCGTTGAATTGCTAAACGATGCGCTTCGCGCTGGTGGACCTATACTCATGATGTCAGCACTAGAACAAGTCATCCGAGCGGTTGGGCTTGGTGCAGTTGCTGGTAAATCGGGACTAGGACGCGAGAGCCTTTACAAAACCCTCCGTCCGGGTAAGAAACCCCGATTTGACACTATGGTCAAGATCCTCGATTCGATCGGGCTTACGTTTACCATTCAGGTGAAGCCCCAAAAATCTGTAGTTGAGCAGTAGAGTCTTCGTGTAGGCCCCTCATGACCATTATCGTTAAGCCTACGAGATCAGATATGGCCACTAGAGCGTAACTTCGCACCACAGGTACAATTGTTTAATGTCTAGCTTATCTCTACGATGAAAATTCCTAAGAAAGTGCTTGATCGCCTACAATCTTCAATCAAAACATTCCAGAATATCGCATCAATACAAAAGTCGAGAGATGTGTCCGAAGCGGACACAGTAACACTTGTCAAGGATATGCTTGCCGACATGTTTGGTTTCGATAAGTACCTTGAGCTTACGAGCGAGCAGCAGATTCGGGGTACATATTGTGATCTGGCAGTAAAGATTGACGGTAAGATCAAGTACCTCATTGAAGTCAAGTCCGCAGGTATTACTCTAAACGATAGCCATCTGCGCCAAGCGCTGAATTATGGAGCTAACCAAGGCATTGAGTGGATCGTTCTCTCAAACGGTCTCGACTGGAGACTATATCGAATCAAGTTTGGGCAACCAATTGATTTTGAAGAGGTTTCGTCATTTAACCTGCTCAGCCTTAATCTGAAGAATGAAGATGATGTCCGCAAGGTTTTTCTGCTCTGTAGAGAAGGAATCAGCTCCGACGCTATGGACGTTTTTCATCAAAACGCTCAGTTGCTCAATAAGTACACTATAGCTCAGATTGTGACGAGCGAGTCCATCATTGCATCGATTCGCAAGGAAATGAAGAAGCTCTTCCCAGAGATTAAAGTGGAGCAGGAGAACATTCTCGATATCATTCTCAATGACGTACTTAAGCGTGAAGTACTAGAGGGCGACAAGGTCAAGGATGCCCAAGTACGGATAAAGAAAGCACAATCGAAAATCGCAAAAGCAGCTGCTCCCAAACCGGTTCGAACATCCAGTCCATCACCGGAAGCCGCGGCCGAATCCAGCAACAGCGAAGAAGCCCCGTAACGCTTATTCCCGTATATTTGGACTAAATCCAAATAAGGGACTATGACACTCAATGCTGTTCCAGTCGGAGGGCGATGCAGGATCCTTGACATCCAGGGAGAAGAGACTGCCGTGCGTCGGGCAAAAGAGCTTGGGCTTGTCCCGGGTGTGCTGTGCACGGTAATTCGCAAGGCACCTTTTGCTGGCCCCATAGAATTGGCAACTAGCTTAGCTCGCATTGGGATACGCGTTTCAGATGAACTGCAGCTTGATGTAGAGCTTCTGCCAGCTCACGTATCAGAGGCGGCATGAGCACGCCCAAACGCATAGCACTTGTTGGAACGCCGAATGTTGGAAAGTCAACCCTTTTCAACGAGTTAACGGGTTTGTCTCAAAAGATCGGCAATTTCCCCGGCGTCACAGTTGAGCCAATGGTTGGCACTATTAGCGTTAAAAATCAACGACTTGAGTTGATTGACTTACCTGGTGTTTACGGAGTCGATCCGGCTTCAGAGGATGAGCAGTTAACTATTGACGTGCTTTCCGGACGCCACAATGTGATACCGAAACCGGACGCAATTCTGCTGGTCGTGAATGCACAGAACCCAGAAAAGTGTTTCGTACTGTTTAGTCATCTAGCCGAACTCGGCCTGCCGATCATGGTCGTGGTAACGATGGTCGATAGCGTAAAGGCGGCCGGTGGGGTGTTCGATGACATAACCTTGCTGCACGAACTGGGCGTTAATGTCTACTCGGTGGTTGGTCGAAAGGGGCTCGGTGTAGCAGAGCTGAGAGCGGCGCTGGTGTCGGGTGCCTGGCGCATGCCGAAGGAGATAAACCTACGTGGCTCATCGATTGAGCAGCGTTTTGCGTGGTCGAACAAGATCATTGAAAAGGTCCTGACCTCAGGTGCTCCTGATGCTCTGCGCGAACGTCTCGATAACGTGCTGCTGCATCCGGTGTGGGGCACGGTCGTGTTTATGGGAGTGATGGCCTTGTTCTTCCAGGCAATCTTCTCGTGGGCCCAGCCCATGATGGACGGAATCGACGGGTGGATCGCTGCGCTGCAGGAGCTAGTTGTCGAGCAGGCCTTTGACCCAACCGTAAAGTCGTTGCTTTCCAAGGGTGTGATAGGCGGCGTGGGGTCTGTCGTTGTGTTCCTACCCCAGATCCTACTGCTCAATCTCCTTGTTGTGCTACTCGAGGAAAGCGGATATCTGGCCCGTGCAGCCTTTTTGGTGGACAGAGCAATGGGGCTGTTTGGCTTACAGGGACGCTCGTTCATTCCACTTCTTGGTTCATTTGCCTGCGCTATACCCGGTATCATGTCTGCTAGGATTATCCCAAGCTACCGAGACCGACTCGTAACCATTATGGCAACGCCACTGATGACGTGTTCGGCCCGGCTTCCGGTGTATACGTTGATTATCAGCGCCCTGATTCCGGCAGCAACCATTGGCGGGGTGTTCTCGCTTCAGGCGGCGGTTATGGCAGGACTCTACGTACTAGGGGCAATAAGCGGACTCCTCATCGCCCTGCTTTTGAAGAAGACGATGTTTAAGGGGGCGGTTGTTCCGTTCCTCATCGAGTTTCCACCGTATCGGCTTCCGTCATGGAAGAGCATGTGGATTACGGTCTACGGTAGAACCCGCGATTTTCTCACAACTGCCGGAACGGTAATCCTCGTGTTCAGCATCGCTCTGTGGATTCTTACAGAGCTGCCTCGAACAGATAGATCGCTGGCAGCAAGCCCCATTCAGGCCGAACGGATTCAGATCGAACAATCGTATGCAGCGCAGATTGGACGTGCCATTCAGCCAGCATTTGCTCCGCTTGGGTTTGATTGGCGCATCACGCTGGGAGTTCTGAGCTCGTTTGCCGCGCGTGAGACGTTTGTGAGCTCAATGGGGCAGATCTATGCCGCAGACGTTCAGGAGAACGATGAGTCGCTGCGCACAGTGCTGCGCTCGGAATATCCGCTGGCGGTTGGACTCTCCATTCTGGCCTTCTATGTCTACGCCCTGCAGTGCATCAGCACGATAGCCATCATGCGCAGAGAAACCGGTTCGTGGAAGTGGCCGGCACTTGCCTTTGCCTTGACGTTTGCCTTGGCCTATGCGGCGTCCTTTACAGCCTACACGCTAGCGTCGTAACGCTCTGGCTGTTAGAACAGCATGCCCTTGAGGAAAACCGTTGCGATCGAGAAGTAGATCAGGATGCCCATAACGTCGCTAAATGTGGCAACGAATGGGGCACTCGATGCAGCTGGATCGAACCCAAGCTTCTTCATCAAAAGTGGTAGCATCGAGCCGGCGATCGTACCAGCCATGACGATAAAGATCAGCGATATGCCAATGACCGATGCAACGATGAAGCGCACGTCTTGACCACCACTGATGATAGGCTCATGCACGGCAAGTCTGAGGAACCCGAGCACCCCGAGAAGCACGCCCAAGAGAAAGCCCGCCGCCAACTCCCGACGCATGATGCGCCACCAGTCGGACAAGGTGACCTCTCCAAGAGCCAATGCACGCACGATCAGCGTAGCTGCTTGGGAGCCTGAGTTGCCCCCTGATGAGATGATAAGGGGCAAGAAGAGCGCCAATACCACAGCCTTTTCGATCGGGGTCTTGAAGTAGTCTAGTGCTATCGCTGTTAAGAATCCGCCAAGAAAGAGGACCACGAGCCAGGTTGCCCGCTTCTTCACAAGCTCGAACAGACCAACGTCAATGTAGGTGTCATCGAGGGCCTGAACAGCACCGAACTTTTGCATCTCCTCTGTGGCCTGCTCTTCAGCAACGTCGAGCACGTCGTCAAGGGTGATGATGCCGAGGAGTTTATTGTCAATGTCAACAACGGGCAAGGCGAACCTATCGAGTCGCTTAAACTTAAGGACTGCCGTTTCCTGATCGTCCGTGGCAAGGAGTGACTCCATAGAGTGATTCAGGATCTCGGAGATCTTGCGTTGTGGATCGGCTAGGAGAAGCTCACGGATATGCAGGTCATCGATCAGCGTACCGTGCTCGGTCACATAGAGGTAGTTGAGCGTCTCTGAGTCTTTGCCGTAGTGACGAATGTGATCGAGTGCCTGTTGGACGGTCCAGTTTTTCTTCACGATCACGTAGTCGGGCGTCATCAGACGTCCAACCGAGTCTTCAGGCCAATTCAGAAGCGCCAGCGCGATCGAGCGCTCTTCGGCATTGAGCGAGTTGATGAGTTCGGATACAACATTGCCGGGCAGATCTTCGAAGAGCTGCGTACGGTCGTCCGGCGACATGTCGTTGAGGAGTGCGCCAACTTCTTCACGCGCCATGTCGTGTAGAAGTTCCTGCTGTGTATCGAACTCGCAATAGGAAAACGTCTCAGCTGCCAGATCCTTCGGCAGGAGCCGGAAGACCACGACCCGGCTCTCTTCTTTGAGCTCGGAGACAAGATCTGCTAACTCAACGGGCGCGAAATCCAGGATTACTTCGCGGATCGTAGCGAAGTCACGAGCGGCGATTAGTTGCTCGATATCTGGTGCGAGAAGGCGTCCGTACATGACGCGAAGATACCACGAACCACGTTGTATGCGGTTACTCGTAGCGCAGCGCTTCTATCGGATCAAGATTTGCCGCGCGCCATGCAGGATAGAGTCCAAACCCAATGCCAATAACGGTGCAGATAACAACACTAAACACAACGGTGCCGGTAGGGAAGACAAAGGTGATCGTTGGCATGTTAAAAGACCGCAACAACTCGGTAACACCCCACGATGTAGCGATGCCGCCGAGCATTCCGGTAAGGCCCCCTAGCTGACACAGCGTGATGCTCTCTATCAGGAACTGCTGTACAATCCACCGCTTACGAGCCCCCAGTGCTTTGCGAACGCCAATCTCGCGTGTGCGTTCTTTTACGCTTACAAGCATCATGTTCATGATGCCGATTCCGGCAGCTACCAATGCGCCCAATCCACTGATCCATGCAACAACGAGCAATGCTGTTGTAAAGCCAGAGAACTGACCTGTAAGTGCGTCGTTTGTATCGAGCTCGAAGTTGTTTTCTTCCCATGGCTTTACGTTGCGGAGACTTCGCATGATGCCTGTTGCCTCGTCAACCGTGATGGGAATCATCATGCTGTTCGCTGCCTTTACAGCAACGTCTACACTTGCGTCCCATTCCCAGGTGTAGTACTTGTTAAACACCGTGATGGGAATCAGTACACGGTTGTCCTGACTTTGTCCCATGACGCCCCCTTTGGGCTCAAGGACGCCAACTACGGTAAACTTCTGACTCTTGATCGTGATGAGTTGTCCGAGAGGATCAGTTGATGGGAAGAGCGTTGCCACGATGTCCTGTCCGATGATTGCCACCGGACGCGACGTGTTGACCTCTGATTCCGTAATGGGGCGTCCAGCAGAAACGCTCACAGCATTGACCGCGAAGTACAGATCATCAATCCCGATAAGCGACACATCCGGATTCGAAGATTCCTGTCCGGCCTTGATGGTGTAACCCGGTGCTGTGTTGGAGATCGTGATAAGGTTGGTTGACGTCATCTTATCACGAAACTCTTTTGCTTGCTGATACGTGATGTTCTTCCTCCGGCGCATCTTGGCCCAGTTCGTACCAAAGTTTATCGACGGCGTCCGCTGAATCAGGAGGGAGTTCTCACCAAGATCTGCAAGCTGTCCGTTTACCGCCTGCTGCAGCGCCCCCATGATCGACGTAGCCGAGATAATGCCGAACACGCCAATCCCGATGCTTAGGAGCGTTAGACCCGAGCGCAGCTTCTGGGAGCGCACGGCATCAAAGGCAAGCAATATGGATTCGAGAATGTTCATTGTTCGTAACGCAGGGCTTCTACCGGATCAAGTCGTGATGCGCGTAATGCAGGAAGCAGTCCGGCCAGAAGGCCTACTACCACGGAGACAGCAACAGCAATTCCCAACAAATCCAGCGGAATAAAGGGGCTGATAACACTGGCCCATTCCTGTTCGAGCACATCTACGGCCAGGAACCGCGCGCCTGCAACAATTCCCTGAGCGATAGGGAAGGCGATCAGAGCACCGGCCATGCAGAGCAGTGCAGATTCGATAAGGAATTGTGCGAGAATGGAGCTACGCCGCGCGCCGATCGCTTTGCGTATACCTATCTCCTTTGTGCGTTCTGTTACAGAAACATACATGATGTTCATGATGCCGATAGAACCCACGATGAATGCAAGGATGGTAAGCCCCATACCGACTACCCAGATACCAATCCGGATGTTCTTGGCCTGCTGATCAAATGCCTTCATCTCGTTGATCGAAAAGTCATCTGCTGCATCGGGCGGCACATTGCGGATAGCACGCATATGTCCGATTGCCTCCGTACGCACAATATCTAGCATAGCCTCGCTACCGCACTTAAGGCCAACTGAAAAACTCCTGTCGAAGAACCCATGTACGGCACGGAATGCCATCATAGGAATAAACACTTGATTGTCGATGAAGTCCATAAAGAGAAAGCCCTGCTTCTGGAGGACACCGATGATGCGGAACGGACTTCCATTGATCTTGAGCATGCCGCCAACAGCATCCCCATCTGGATAGAGACTCTTGTAGACGCCGTGACCAATCACGACAACTCGCGAAGCAGAGTGTTCCTCTGTTGGTGAGAAGAAGCGGCCATCGAGTGTTGTTGCGGCAGACGTGTTGGCATAGTCGGCGGTTGTACCAGTGATACTGCACATCAGACTGGTATTGCCCTTTACAACCGAGCCGCCCCATTTACGCGCCAGCGGAATAACGTATTCGGCAGATTCCATTCTGCTCTTGAGCTGCATGGCTTGATCGAGCGAGATGTCCTTGCGGGCATCTATCTGACGCCAGTTGCGTCCACCCGTCCAGTCCCACTTGTCGATATAGAGCATGTCCTTGCCGATGATAGCAATTGTCTGCTCCCATACAGCGTTGAGTCCGCCGATTGTCCATCCCATGAGTACCACCAGAACAACACCCACTACAATACCTGCAGTGGTGAGAATCGACCGTAGCAGATTCACACGAAGTGAATCCACGGCGATGCGTGCCGATTCTTGAAGTTCAGACAGTCTAAGCATGGTTGTTGTTTACGGTGTCTGATTCAATGCGGCCATCTCGCAGGCGAATGATACGCCGAGCATGTTGGGCAATGTCTTCTTCGTGCGTTACGAGGATCACCGTGTTGCCGGCCTTCCAGAGATCGCTGAACAGGTTCATGATGTCATGTCCCGTCTTTGTATCCAGGTTACCGGTAGGTTCATCTGCGAGAATGATGGAGGGGGCTGTTACGATTGCACGAGCAATTGCTACGCGCTGACGTTGTCCGCCAGAGAGTTCGTTGGGCTTGTGGCTCATACGGTCAGACAACTGAACTCTGGCAAGAGCTTCTTGAGCTCGACGCGTTCGTTCTTCTGCTGAAACGCCGGCATAGACTAGTGGCAGCTCTACGTTTTTGAGCGATGTGGCCCGCGGAAGCAAGTTGAATGTCTGAAACACAAAGCCGATTTCTTTATTACGAATCGAGGCTAGATCATCATCGTCCATCTCGGCCACATTAGCCCCGTTAAACAGGTATTTGCCGGATGATGGCGTATCTAAGCAGCCCAGCATGTTCATCAGGGTTGACTTACCAGATCCGGACGGACCCATGATCGCTACGTATTCGTTGGAACCGATCGTAAGCGACACGTCGCGCAGTGCGTATACTTCCTCGTCGCCCATTTCATAGCGCTTAACGAGATTCTCGATGTCGATGATCGCCTTGCTCATTGTGCTTGCCGCATCTGACGGTATCGATCTTTACGAGCTGCGGGGTCTTCTACCAGCACCTGGGCTCCGTTCTTCAGCTGCTTGCTGATAGCCTGATACGGACTTGCTACAACTAGTTCGCCACTCCGAACTCCGCTGAGAATCTCGATGTAGCCATCGTCGCTGATACCAGTCTCAACAGCTCTCGATTCAACAGTTGTTCCCTTGTTGATCCAGACAATGCTCTTTGGTTTGTTGGACTTCTTTGCGCCGTCGGCTTTGCGCGATTCCATGCGATAGTTCTCTTCCTCCGCTGGCTCGGTGGCTGTTTCATCCTGGCGCACCGTGACTGATTGGATTGGAACGGCGAGCACGTTGCTTCGGGTCTCGGTCTCGATATCAACGCTGCACGACATCCCAGGACGCATGCGATGTTCCGGATCGAGGATGCGAATGCGCACCTGGAAGTTTACCACTTCTTCCTGTGTGCCTTGACCCGATGTCTTTGGAGAATGACTGATTTCATAGACGACGCCGCGAAGCGACACATCAGTGAGGGCGTCTACTTTGATGCGTGCTGTGTCGCCAACAGAAATCAAGGCAACGTCGTTCTCATCAACATCGACCCATGCGTTCATGGTTGAGAGATCTGCAATACGCATGATTTCTGTACCCTGCATCTGGGCCGTCCCCACGACCTTCTCACCGTTTTCAACACCGAGATAGGTAACTGTGCCAGCCATTGGAGATGTGATTGTTGTACGATTTACGTTCACTTGTGTTTCCTGCAGCGCGCCGCGCGCGCGGTCGTAGTCTGCCTGTGTTTGCGCTACGCGTCCAGATGCTGACTGGTAGGCTGCTGTTGCTCGGTCAAGCTCCTCACGCGAAGCAAAACTCTTCTTGTACAACTCCGTAACGCGCTTGAGATCTGCCTCTGTCCTGTCGAGTTCGGCCTTTGCAACATTGATGGACATCCTCGTTGCCTCTGCTGCGGCTCGTGTTTGCGTAAGCATGGACTGCATCATGTCGGGCTTGATACGCACGAGGAGTTGTCCAGGTGTAACTGTTGCACCATCGCGGACTCCAAGGTAGACGATTTCTCCACTGGCCTCAGATGAGATCTTGACCATCACTTCGGGCTGCAGCTTGCCAATTGCACTTACGGTCTGTGTGATCGTCCGTGATTGGATCTTCTCCACGCTTACTTCTACGGGGCCTTCGTTGCCGGACGAGAACATTAGTACGCCGGCGATGCCAATGGCAATAACAATAGGGCTGATCCACAACAACCAGCGTTTACGTGACTTCTTGGCCATTAGAGGTTCCCTTCCATTTCACCGATGGCAAATTCTACAGCTGTAACAGCAGCGTGATAGGTGAATACGGCTGATATACGATTGATCTGTGCCGTGATAAGTTGATTGTTAGCCGTTTGGACATCGAGCATTGTTGATGCACCCACGTTGTAGCGTTCACGCACGGCGTCGGCATTGAACGTTGCAAACGACAGTGCGCGAGCTGTTACGTCAAGCCCCTTTTCAGCTGATGTTAGCTGCAAGTAGGCGCTTCTGATGTCGGTGCGTATCTGATTCTTCAAACGTTCAACGTCCAGCAGACTTTGTGTGTGCGATAAGGTGGCTGCCTCAACATTGCGATGCGTTGTAAACTGATCGAATACTGGTACGCGCACGAAAAAGCCTGCAAAGACCTGACCCTGCCTGTCAAAGTCGCCGATGGAGAAGTTTCGCCATGTATAGCCACCGCTAGCAGAGAGCGACGGATAATATCCGGCTGCAGCACTGCCGATCTGTGATTTGGCAGACTGTTCACGGAAACTTGCCGATTCAAGGTCAGAGCGCTCGGTGAATGCTCTGCTGACGGCATCTGACTCGGTCCCTATGCGGGCACGCGTTGCCGATACGGTCTGCGGCGTAACATCTGCAGGAAGTTCATCTTCGATGATATCGATGAGCTGACTCGGATTTACGCTCATCGTTGCCAGCAGTTGCGCCTTTGCGGTTGCAACATCATTCTCCGCCTGGATAAGTCCAACTTCCTGATTGGCAAGTTCGGTTTCCTGAGAATTCACATCCTGCTGGGTGCCGCGTCCAACGCGCACAAGTTCTTTCGTACGTTCAAGGGTTGCCTGAGCAAGGCCGACGGTTTCGCGTCGCGCATTCAAAACTTGTTTACGACGTGCTACCTCGATAAACTGACGGGTGATGTTGAATCTTGTAGCTGCTCGTGCGTATGCTACATCCGACTGGGCTGCTGAAAGGTCTTCCTGTGCAGAGCTGTATTCCGACTCTCTGCGGAATCCGTCAAAAACGTTCAGGTTAAGATTGCCGTTTAAACCGTACGTGTTGGGAAGGGGCTGGCCCACAATGGGCACACCGTTTACGATCGAGAACTGCTCGCGCAGGTTCGTGAGCTGGCGCGAATAATTCGCGGTTACTTCAGCAGATGGTAGATAAGCACCAAAGGCGTTGATGAGTCTTGCCTCTGCAGCTTTCGTTGATGCGCTCCTCTGCTGCACATCGAAGCTCTTATCCAACCCGATTGCTATGCACTCACGCAGGCTAAGAGGCTTGCCCTCACCTGATTCCTGAGCATGCACCATAGTGTACATGCCGATCACAGGCAGCATCAGAATGTGCAGAATGTGGTGTTTCATGTCCCTTCCGACAAATAAACGTTGTGAAGGTTTCTCACGTATTACTTACGCTGCCGTCTTCCGGCACGAGCAGGTGCTGCAGAGTTACGCGACCATTGCCGTGATGGATCTTTCGAAGCCAGACGGTCTAGCTCCATCGTAACCATCATGAGGTGTTTACCAGTCGTCTTCTGCCGCGAGCCTGCGAACGACTCAACGGTAAACCGATTGTCTTGTTGGATAGTTGCAACGAGTGGAACCATCAACTGCTTATCAAACACAATCCGGCCGGCCTCAGCTATCGATGCTGTATTCGCCATCGCTATTTCGCTCGATGACATATCGACAACACCGAACCCGGTAAGTGAATACATGATCCACTGAGCTTTGCGTCCAATCGTATCGAGCATGTCTCCTACACGCCACAAAACAGTCTGACCGATAATGGGCGCTGGCAGGCCATTCTCTATGGCAAGCAGAGTGTCCTGTGATAGCCAGCTATCATTTTGTCTTCCACACGACGTATCAATCACTGGAAGTCGCAGTGGTTGAAACGCACCCCCTGGACACATTCCAGCAAGAGGCGAGGCATGACGTTGTTCAAATCGATGTCCAAGGGAGTCGATAACAATGAACACTTCTCGACCCACCCATGGGTGTCCAGGACGGAATACCGTGTCCATTTCATTGGCCTGATATTCTGAAGCGCGCAACGTTGCAAGGCGCAAGTAATAGCGACCATTGGCAGTTGAGTCGCATACAATCCGAAGTTTTTCAGATCGTGTTTTTGCCAACGCACCACGTTGTTCGATGATAACACTATCTCGAGATTCAATGGAATACAGCAGCGTATCACCAGCCGCAAAACGGTATTGAAAACACAACGTGTCTTTCCCTAGCACGATCTTCCTACCACCTGGCATCACCCTCATTTGCGCAAACAGCGCTCCAGAAGCAAGAAGGAGCAACGGCAGTATCACCAGACATTTATAGCGCAGCTTCATCGAATCGCTCTCCGTTGAAGAACGATCGAAAGCGTCGTCGAAATGTCGAGTGTGGCATGTTCAGCGAGCTCATCACTCACAGGTCGTGTGGTTGACTGCAGGGACATCGATTGTTCCTGGCGAATGACCATTCCAGTTGATACGTCCAGAAAGGACTTCCCAGTCTGTTGCCCGTTGCCAGATACTGTCAGGTCAATCCCCTCCGTAGTAATGTCGCCATATTGGCGAACATTCTTCGTCGAGGACTCGATTACCCAGCAGGGCAGCCCCAATGTGTCACGAATGCCACTCAATGTATTCATGAGCGTTCCGTGGGTATAGACACTCCCGGAAGCACCATCCACGGAAATAGTGTCGTCTTTCTTGGTACTCCATGTTGCACCGATCTTTACCGGGTCTTTCGGCAGCGGTACGCCAATGAGTTCCGTCGGCGTAATCGTGGACATAATCAGTCGAGCAATTGGATTGTCTGATTCTGCGGTGGATGAGATAACCCGCCCTGTAGGATCAACGACAAAAGCAATCTCAAATGCTGGGGCGTCGCGATGCATAACACGGAGCTCCGAGATGGTGCACGTCAATGACAACTGGCCCATAACAACATCGGTAACACGTAGCGTTACGTTCATGTTCATGGTGGTCGATGACGTCTGAGGCTCTTCTGCCGAGTTTCGGTACTTGGCTACGGTGGTCATCACTGCGTCGCATTCGTACGAGTAGGACTCGTACTTCTTGAGATTGAGGCGCAGAAGATGGCGTTCATCTGAGGCATTGGCAACAGCTCCCGATCCGATCAGGATTGCTGATATGACCCATCTCATGAACACTCGACCGGGCATTGTCGTTACGACTCCATTGATGCTGCTTCGCGTTTCTTTGCTCGTTGACGCATTGTGGTGTCAAGAATTTTCTTCCGCATCCGAACAGACACTGGAGTGCATTCGAGAAGTTCGTCATCTTCAAGGAATTCGATACACTGCTCGAGAGAAAGTTGTCGTGGTGCTTCAAGGCGCACGAGACCATCCGAACCGCTTGAACGCATGTTCGTTAGGTGCTTCATACGGCAG
Organism: Kapaibacterium sp. (SeqCode); assembly: GCA_044345485.1. Taxonomy (GTDB): domain Bacteria; phylum Bacteroidota; class Ignavibacteria; order Kapaibacteriales; family Kapaibacteriaceae; genus UBA10438. The sequence goes on along the minus strand of JBIJAX010000019.1, from coordinate 5,573 downwards.
GCATTCACACTCAGATCGTCTTCCCGGGCATTTTCACCGATGATCATACCCTCATAGACTGGCTGACCTGGTTCGATAAAGAGCACGCCGCGTTCCTGGACCATTTCTAGTGCATACGCAGTAGACGGCCCTGTCTCCATTGAAACAAGGGCTCCGCGGAGACGGCCGGCGATAGCCCCCTTAAATGGCTTGTATGAATCGAAGGTGTGGTGGATGATTCCCATGCCTCGGGTAGAAGTGAGGAACTCTGTGCGGAAACCGATAAGACCGCGAGCTGGAGTAAGGAATTCACATCGAACACTGTCGTTGCTCGGCGTCATAGCCGTCATCTCACCTTTACGTCGGCCAAGGTTCTCGATAACTGTTCCAACATGCTCTTGTGGGACGTCAACAGTTACATGTTCGATCGGTTCGAGGAGCTGACCATTCTCATCGCGGTGGAACAATACCTCCGGACGAGAAACGGCGAATTCATAGCCTTCACGTCTCATCGTCTCGATCAGGATAGCAAGCTGCAATTCACCACGGCCCGAAACCTTGAACACGTCTGGAGAGTCTGTGTCTTCTACACGAAGCGAAACATTGTTCCGCAACTCACGATAGAGCCGCTCACGGATCTTCGGTGTAGTAACGAACTTGCCTTCACGTCCGGCAAGGGGCGAGGTATTCACCATGAAATACATGGCGATCGTTGGCTCTTCGATGTTGACGTACGACAACGGCTCTGTGCGTGTTGAATCAGCGATTGTCTCGCCGATATAGACATTTTCAAAGCCTGAGAGAGCGATGATCTCACCGGCTGATGCTTCAGTAGCCTCAGCACGAGCGATGCCCTCGTAGACATACATCTTTGTAATGCGGCTGGATTCGCGTGTACCGTCTGGTTTGATCAGGTTAACGTTATCGCCAACCTTTACCGTGCCCTCAATCACTCGGCCGATGGCAATACGTCCAACAAAGTCCGACCAGTCAAGAGCACTGATCACCATCGCAAACGGAGTTTCGCGGTCTACCTTTGGAGGAGGAATATGCTTGATGATTTCTTCAAACAACACATCCAATGACGTTGCTTCTTCTTCAAGCTTGAGCTTTGCAACCCCTAGCTTACCGATGGCATAGATCACTGGGAAATCTAGCTGCTCGTAGGTGGCGCCAAGGTTCATGAAGAGTTCCATTACCTCGTCCAACACCTCAGCAGGGCGGGCATCACCACGGTCGATCTTATTGATCACTACGATCGGCTGAAGTCCCATGTCAAGAGCTTTGCGAAGTACGAACCGTGTTTGCGGCAACGGACCTTCTGCGGCATCAACGAGCAACAGAACGCCGTCTACCATCGAGAGAACACGTTCAACCTCGCCACCGAAGTCTGAGTGACCCGGTGTATCAACGATGTTGATCTTGTAATCTTTCCAACGGACGGCCGCGTTCTTGGCCATGATGGTAATTCCACGCTCCCGTTCGAGATCGTTGGAGTCCATCACGCGTTCGGCAACCACTTGGTTGTCGCGGAACGTGCCACTCTGACGCAGCATGTGATCCACGAGCGTTGTCTTGCCGTGGTCAACGTGTGCAATGATTGCAATGTTTCTGTAGTCTTGACGAGGTTGTAGAGCCATATCCTTATCGATCTTGGGTTTAGGGCAGCTACAAAGATACAGACAATCTTAACGCCAACTGGCTTTTAGAAGTAATTCGATTCGTCTCGCCAGCGGATGATCTTCCATGGTTCGGATGTGGCCGAACGTGCTACGCGGAGATTAACACGCCCCTGCGCGCGCAGGACGTCAGAGGGATTAAAGGTAATCGTGAGGTTAAACCCGCGCGAAATGTTCTGAAGTAAGCTGTCGCCGTCTGCTTGCACAACATCATTCCATACAAGGTCTAGCTGCTGTGCAGCGCTGAAAAGACCTTGTGTAGCCAGCATGTCTTCATCGCGGCCCCACGTAACATCTACACCTTGATCGTAGTTGCGGTAGACAAAGGTGAACGTCCGATCGAGCAGGCGCCCATAGGTTAACGTGTCCTTAAACACGTATGCATAGCGGAAGTTTTGAAACAACCCCTCAATGGTCCGCTGATCACCCAATACGGCACCGCCCCCTCCACTGGAGAGGGCGGGTGCGAAGGGATTAGTACACGACGACAAGGTCAGGACAGCTACCATAAGAGCTGCCAGAACACTTGGTCCGACCCATGACATGGATCTCATTGTCCTAGTCTAGGTGGTGGCGACTAGAAGAGTCGCAGTCCGAAGAACATCAAAATACTCGCGAAGAAGGCGAGACCGCCTCCCCACCCAAAAATGGCGGCAGTGATCGGACCGCGCACACTCGTGCCAAGAGCACCGAAGAGCATGCCGAAGGCGCCAGCAAAGATTCCACCAACCACAGGATGCCATCCCATGGACTTCTGGATCATTACACTGGTAAAGACAATCATGATGCCCAGGACAATTCCCATGGCACGCGTTGCCAGCGTGTCTTCAACGTGATCAACCTCGTGAGACATAGCGGAGCTCCTTGAAATCTAAACTCGATTAATCTGCGAAGATAATGACCCGTGTGCGAATTCAAGGGATTGATGCCGAAGGAATCCCCTGATATCTGTCATGATATCCCGATGCGGCATAGGCGAGTTTCGAACACTTCGTTTCACCACACCCAGGAGCATGCAGTTATGCGATTGTTCATTGTTACACTTGTTCTTGCCGCCCTTGCTGCGATGGGCATTTCCGCGCAGCAGACCCCGCCGCGGCTTTTTACCTACCAGGGGGTGTTGATTACGCCAAATGGGAATGCGGTCCCTGACGGCACATATCAACTGTCGATCAGGTTGTACTCAACACCCGCAGATGGCATAGCAGTCTGGGAGGAACAACATTCTGTGGTTACCACGAATGGTGTATTCGATGCGCTGCTTGGTTCCACCAGCCCCTTGCCTGCAGACTTTGCCACATCATATTGGCTGGCTGTTGAACTCCAGGGAGAAGATGAGATGCTTCCCCGCACGCGACTGTCTGCCGTGCCATATGCGCTCTACAGCGACAGGGCACGCATAGCAGATAGCCTCAGCGCTGATGCCACGGGCGTTGTCCGCAGTATCAATGGAGCCGATGGAGCGCTCATATTGGAAGGGGCTGGCTCGACGCTGATCTCACAACAGGGGAACAGGTTTACGATTGCCACTCCCGCCGCCGTAGAGCGCATCATCTCACTTGATGGTTCGCTCCAGGTTCGAAACGTCAATAGTAAAGATGTTGATCTTGCGATTCAGGCTGTTGAACCAACGAAGATCCTGCGAGGCGGTGCCGAGCATGGACACGTGTTGATGTGGGATACAACATACGCTGCCTGGACGCCGCGCGAGGTTACCACGAATGGTACCCCAGATGCGATTAAGATTGGCGATGCCGCAGGTGGAGACCTTACGGGCACGTATCCCAATCCGCTGATTCGTAATGGCGCCGTTACAACACCAAAAATCGCAGACGGCGCAATCAGCTCGGGCAAGATTGCTGATGGTGCCGTTGTTTCTAGCAAGATTGCTGATGATGCTGTAACTACGCAGAAGATTCTGGACGGCGCGATTACAACTGATAAAATCCGTGCTGATGCAGTTACCTCCGAAAAAATGTCTCCGACGGGTGTGCGCCCAGGTACATATGGGGATGTAGGCACAATCCCTGTGTTTACAGTTGACAGAGCCGGACGTATCACATTTGTCCAGAATGTTCCGGCGGGTCCAGGAGATCCTAATGGTCCGGCAGGGGGCGACCTCTATGGTTTCTACCCAAATCCAACGCTGAAACCAACTGGTGTTATTGCAAACACCTACGGTGATGAAACACATGTACCGCACATCACCGTCGATGAGAAAGGTCGTCTTACCCAGGCAATGAATGTTGCCATTCGTCCGCGCACAGGCGATGCATCCGATATTCACTCGTCTGGTACACTCGATGATCAGAACATGCAGATCCTTCCGAATCGAGTGGGTAGTGATGAACTCATAGACATTCCAGGCCTGCCCCTTACCGAACAAGGGACCGGGCTCTTGATCCCGGTGATCAGCGTAGACCAAGATGGCCGCGTTCGTACGCTGCGCCAAACACCTGTTCTTGCAATGCAGCCAGGTGATGTTGCCGGTGGTGATCTAACAGGCTTCTATCCTAATCCGCAGATCAATGTGATCAATGCCGGGAACAGGATCATCACCGCGATCAATAACGAGCAGACGCTTGTGATTGACGGCTCGCGTATTGAGGAACCATTATCACTGCCAAGTTCAGACATTAATGTGAGTGGTAAACTTGATTCAATGGATCTGCAGGTAAAGGCGGGCGTGATCGGCGCCACAGAACTTGCGAATCTTCATGGCACAGCTATCGGACCAGTTGGTAACGAAAACTATGTTCCGGTCATCTCCATCGATGTGGATGGACGCGTAACATCCCTCACATCAACACCGATCAATGCTCTAAAGCCCGGAGATGCTGCAGGGGGCGACCTCACCGGCACGTACCCAAATCCGCGACTCAACGTTACAACGTCTGGTGAGTCAATCATCAATGCGATTAACAATTCTACATCATTGGTCGTAATCGATGCATCCAAGATCGAGCATCCAGGCACGATCCCAGCATCTGATCTCACGGTGTCTGGACATCTAGACTCGATGAATCTGCAAATCAAGAATGGAGCTGTTAGTGCTGATGAACTTGCGAATCTCCATGCAGCCGGAATAGGACCTATCGGAACAGCCACAACAGTACCGATCGTTACGATTGACCAGGATGGCCGAGTAACTGGGCTTACGTCGACCACTATCTCTGGCGTAGCTCCCGCTGGTCCGGCAGGGGGCGATCTCACAGGTACATATCCGAACCCATCACTGGTATCCTCTGGAGTGTTGGCAGGTACCTATGGAAGTTCTACAACTGTTGCGCGCGTTACAGTTGATACAAAAGGACGCGTTACCAACGCAGCGTCATTACTCATTGAACCATCCACCACAGGCGCATCTGATATCACGGTTGGTGGCACGATCGACGCAATGAACCTCCAGATCGGTGCCAATACAGTTGGAGCAACAGAGTTGAGTGCAACAACTGTTACACCCGGAGTCTATGGTACATCGATGCAGGTTCCTCAGTTCGCAGTCGATGCAGACGGTCGTATAACAAGCGTTGTAAACACCACAATTTCTGGAGTTCTTCCTGGTGGTTCTGCCGGAGGCGACCTCACAGGTACGTATCCAAACCCATCAATCGCAACTACTGCCGGGGAGCACATCTCGACGGCCATTAACACGTCTGCAACAACAAGAATCAGCGCATCAAAGATCTCTGCAGCTGCCGATGCAGTCGCATCAGACATTGATGCTACAGGCGATCTCAATACGCTTGTGCTCGATATCAAGTCAGGAGTAGTCGGCGCACCAGAGCTTGCATCAACAACTGTTGCTGCAGGTAGCTATGGTGCATCAACACAAGTACCACAGTTTACAGTAGATGCAGACGGACGTCTCACAAGCGCCTCGAATGTTACGATCACAGGCACAACACCGGGCGG
>JBIJAX010000060.1:0-11793 GCA_044345485.1 Kapaibacterium sp. (SeqCode) | reverse complement strand
CAGCTGCTCTGATGATCAGCGACATTCCGTTCAAGGGGCCAATCGCAGAAGTGCGTGTTGGACGCGTAAACGGCGAATTCGTGATCAATCCAACGTTCTCGCAGATCAAGGAGTCGGACCTCGACATTATCGTTGCAGGTTCTGATTCATCGATCGTGATGGTCGAAGGTTCTAGCAAGGAGATTTCAGAAGACGATTTCGTTGCAGCAATGGAATTCGCGCATCACTGGATCCGTGAGATCAACGCTATGCAGCGCGAACTCATGGGTATGCTCACGATCACAAAGCGCGAGCCAGTATCCAGCGAGCCCCCTGCAGCTATCGTTGCAGCTATCGAAGCAGCTATCGTTGCTCCGATCCAAAAGCAGATCCGTGTTGAGTCATCAAAAGAACAGCGTTCTGCCTTCCGCTCGGAAGTAAAGGCGCTTGCATCTAATGCTGTTGCCGAAGTTGTTGCTGCTAACCCAGAAGCATATGCTGATGTGAAAGTAGACAAGCTCATCGGTGGCATCGTGAAGAAGATCGAAGCGCGTGAAATGCGCGAGATGATCCTTCAGGAAGGACGTCGTCTCGACGGTCGTTCTACAACACAGATTCGTCCGATCACGGTTGAGACCGGCGTATTGCCTCGAACACACGGCTCTGCGCTCTTCACACGCGGTGAGACGCAGTCGCTCACAACCGTAACACTCGGTACAAAGAAAGACATGCAGCTTATCGATGGCCTGTTGCCAACGTATGAGATTGGCTACATGCTGCACTACAACTTCCCGCCGTTCTCTACAGGAGAAACAGGACGTTTTGGCGCAACAAGCCGTCGTGAGACAGGTCACGGAGATCTTGCAGAGCGCTCACTTGAGCCGTTCATTCCGGAAACAGCAAACTTCCCATACACAATCCGTGTAGTATCGGACATCCTTGAGTCCAATGGTTCATCATCAATGGCAACAGTCTGTGCAGGTTCGCTTGCATTGTTCCATGCTGGTGTTCCAATGAAGAAGGCTGTTGCAGGTATTGCAATGGGTCTGATCATGGAAGATTCACGCGTAGCGGTGTTAAGCGACATCCTCGGCGATGAGGACTTCCTTGGCGACATGGACTTCAAGGTAACTGGTACGAACGAGGGTATCACTGCTTGCCAGATGGACATCAAGATCGAGGGTCTCTCAGTTGATATCATGCGCACTGCTCTGCAGCAAGCTCGCGATGGACGTCTGCACATTCTTGGCATTATGAATGAGCATATGTCGACGCCAAATACTGAACTCTCAGCTTATGCGCCGAAGCTTACAACCATCCAGATTCCAGTCGAAACAATCGGTGCAGTTATCGGACCAGGCGGCGAGATGATTCGCAGTATCGTCAAGGAAACTGGTGCAGAGATCAACATCGACGATGATGGTACGATCACGATCGCAGCTGTGAATCAGGAAAGTGCAGATGCCGCCATCGCACGTATTCGCGACATCACAAAGCCTATCGAACTCGACAGCATCATCAAGGGTAAGGTTAAGGAAATCCGCGAAGGTCTTGGTGCGTTCATCGAGCTCAAGCCAAAGAAGGAAGGCCTCCTGCACATTTCGCAGATCGACTACAAGCGTGTAGAGAATGTATCAGACGTTCTCAAGGTTGGCGACATCATCGAAGTCAAGGTTGTAGAAGTACAGCCAGATGGTAAGATCCGTCTTTCACGTAAGGCTCTTCTTCCAGTGCCAGAGGGAATGGAAGCAGAAGAGTACGTGCCACGCGGACCACGCCCAGGCGGCGATCGCTTTGGTGGAGATCGCGGCGGACGCGGTGGAGACCGTGGCGGACGCGGCGGAGATCGCGGTGGAGACCGTGGCGGACGTGGTGGAGATCGCGGTGGAGACCGTGGCGGACGCAGCTTCGACCGTGACCGCGGACCACGTGGTGATCGTGACCGTGGCGATCGTGGACCACGCCCAGAGCGCGGACACGACGATCGTCCAGACCGTGGTGGCGATGAGCCACGCCAGGAACGTCCACGCGGCAACGATGGTGACGGTGGTGGAGATTTCTTCGTCGGCTAACACCAATACACACGTAAGAAACACAAGCCCCTTCCAAGAGAAATCTGGAAGGGGCTTTTTCGTTGTTGTAATTTGTCGTGATGAAAACACTTGCGCTTGTATTCATTCTTGGAAGCACGCTGTCTGTAGCACAGGTTACGTATCCTGAGACACGCCGTGTTGACGTGCGCGATACATTCCACGGAGTTATTGTCAATGATCCCTACCGATGGTTAGAGAACGACAGAGATCCAGAGGTTGAGCGCTGGGTGGCTGCGCAGGCGGCAACCGCAGAGAAGTATCTCGAGCAGATTCCATTTCGTAAGAAGATGTATGATGTGCTCGATGGGCTTAACAGTGCTGAGACATATTCAGCACCATGGCAGCGAGCGGGAGTGATGTACTTCTACAAAAACACTGGCAAGCAGAATCACTCCGTATTGTTCCGTCAGCCCAATGGAGCGCGTGAGCCAGAAGTACTTCTCGACCCCAATACCTTTAGCCAGGATGGAACTGTCTCGCTTGCTTTTGCGAGTGTAAGTCTCGATGGAACGTACTTAGCCTTTGGCAAGTCGAAGGCTGGCTCGGATTGGCGCGACATCTACGTGATGGATCTTGCAACGAAGCGCACGCTCGTTGATACCATTACATGGGTAAAGAACAGCGGTGTAAGCTGGTTTAAGAACGGCTTTTACTACTCGCGATATGCAGCAGGCAAGGGCGACAAGCAATCTCTTACGGCGAAGAACTCGTACCAGCAGGTGATGTATCACCGCATTGGTACACGTCAATCGGAGGATGTTCTCGTGTTCGCCGATTCATCATTGCAGCAGGCGTTCATTGGGTGCTTTGTGCCAGAGGATAGTCCGTACCTGATTCGCACAGTTCGTCTTGCAGCATCAAATGGCAACACCGTTTACATTCGTCATGTTGATTCAGTGCAAGCCCCATGGAAGATGATCTGGGACTCTCAGACCGATTCGTGGTATCCGAGCCACTATCACAATGGCATGCTCTACGGCACAAGCACGCAGGATGCTCCAACAGGTAAGCTCGTTCGCCTAAGGGACCCACTCGGAAATGCTCAATTCGAAACAATCGTTCTCGAGCGCGACTATGTTCTCGATGACGTCTCGTATGGGGCTGGCAAGATCTTTCTCACGTGGATGAAGGATGTGCAGCACGTAGTAGAGATTGCCGATATGAATGGTAAGGTGATCGGCTCGGCTGATCTGCCGAACAACGGTGCTGTCTCCGGCTTCGATGGTCGTGATACCGATACGGTGCTAACGTATACCTTTACCTCCTACACCTATCCAACCACGATCTTTCAGTATGATGTGGCGCGAAACCAAAGCAGCGTGTGGCGTAGAGCGGAATATGGCTTCGATCCTTCTCAATACGTCGCAGAGCAGGTCAGGGTGCAAAGCAAGGACGGAACACTCGTTCCTATGACGGTGCTCTGGCACAAGATGATCAAGCGAGATGGAACTAATCCAACGTTACTCTACGGTTATGGTGGGTTCAATATCTCGCAGACGCCTGGCTTTCGTCCGAGCTACATCGCACTTCTCAATCAGGGATGCGTAGTTGCTATCGCAAATCTGCGAGGGGGCGGAGAGTACGGCGATGCCTGGCACAAGGCTGGAACAAAAACGCAAAAGCAGAATGTGTTCGATGATGCTATTGCATGCGCTGAATGGCTGATCGCAAACAAGTATACTAATCACACAAGGCTTGCGCTTAACGGACGTTCCAATGGCGGACTCCTCGTAGGCGCTGTTGTGAATCAGCGTCCGGACCTCTTTCGTGTAGCGCTTCCAGAAGTTGGCGTGATGGATATGCTACGCTTCCACAAGTTCACCATCGGGTGGAATTGGCAGTCTGACTACGGCGAAATCACCAAGCCTGATGAATTCCGTGCACTGCATACCTACTCTCCGTATCATCAGCTCAAAACTGGTGTGCAGTACCCGTCCATCATGGTTATGACGGCAGACCACGATGACCGGGTTGTACCTGCTCATAGCTTCAAGTATGCAGCGCAGCTGCAACATGTCTATAGGGGCGAGCGTCCTATGCTGCTGCGCGTAGAGACAAACTCGGGGCACGGTGCAGTGAATCGTGTAACCAACCTCAAGGGCACAGCCGATAAGTTTAGCTTTATGCTCTATGAAATGGGCATAACGCCCGATTTCAACACTGTTACCGTTATCGAGGACTAGGAAAATGAATCAGCACCTAAAGTTGATCATCGTATGCTTGATTGCAGGCATCGTGTCTACACAGCATGCCGTTGCTCAGCAGCAGGTTCTATCAACGAACGCAGACACGGAGATGCTCGCGAAGCGTTTTGCGCAGAGCATTGTGAAGGGAGATTTTGTCAATGGTGCTCGCGAAATCAGCATGTTCTCAATCATGGACTCAGCCACGATCGCTCGCTCACTGCAACAGTTGCCAGATGTGCTCGCTACCCATGTGATTCAAAACGGACCCCTCATCGATGTGGATCTGCTCTCAACTCATACGCGTGGCAAGTCGTTTATTCGGCACGCATACGCGCTCAAGTCGCAGAGAGGTGCTCTGCGGTGTGTGGTAGTCTTTTACAAAGCATCGAAAGGCTGGGCCGTGCAGTCGTATACGGTCGACAGCCGTATAGCAGAAGAGATCGAGGACTAGTAAGTAGCGAACAGCGAGTAGCGAGTAGCGAGTAGCGAGTAGCGAACAGGGAGTAGCGAGTAGCGAAGAGCGAGCCGTTAGCCCGCTAATCCGACGATGATGTTGTATTCATCTTCGGTAAGCGGAAGCACGCTTAGGCGTCCCTGCTTTACGAGAGCAACGTTGTTCATTCCCTCGGCAGCCTTGATCTCGGTAAGCGTTACTGGACGCTTCAACGTACGCAGCGGCTTAAGGTCTACTACAACCCATGCTGTGTCTTCTGTTGTAGGGTCCTGATAGGCTGTCTTAACAACCTCGGCGATGCCAACAGCAGATCGCACATCGCTGGAATGGTAAAAGATCACGTGATCTCCCTTTTCCATGGCCTTCAAGTTATTGCGGGCCTGATAGTTGCGAACGCCGTCCCAGAAAGTCTTCTTATCTGCAACGAATTGTTCCCAGGAGTAGACTTCGGGTTCAGACTTAGCAAGCCAGTAGTTCATCGTGATTACTTCGTTGGTTGTACACAGCGGACAACAACAAAATAACGTGTCGGGGAGTTCGCACCGCTATGGGTGATGGTGTACTCAACGGTGTTGAGTGAGTCTGCAAAGTGCTTTGCATTGATCGCACAGTAGAACTTCGCAGGTGTATCCTTCGTTGCTACCGCACGTTGTATGGATGCTGATGCGCAACCGCAGGAACCCTGGATTCCAGTAAGACGTATGGTGTCTGCGCCCGCTGTATAAACGGGAATCATCGCTTGAACGTAGCCAGATGCATCCCGATCAACACGAAGTGTTTCCGGCTCAAATTTTAGAGAGGGGGCTTGTTGTTGCTGCGTGGGCTGAGATACAGCGAACCAAAGAAGCACACTGAGTACAGCGGAGATCATTGCTGCATTGTCCGGTAGAGTGCTTCAAGGTCATCAATAATCTCTGCTACATCATAGCACCCCTTACGATGAGCAACCCAGGCTGCCGCTAGAAGAGCCCCTTGGGCAAAGCCGCTTCTGTTTTTGGCGTTGTGAACAATTTCAATGGTTTCAAACGGACTGTCGAGCGTAACAACGTGCTTGCCTACGATTGAACCTCCGCGCGTGGACGTAACATGTAAGGCATGGGGATCAATGCGTTGATGCTGTGTCTCGGTAACAACAACAGTTTTACGGTCTACCCGCTGTAGAATATCGTGTGCTGTTGTATGGGCCGTGCCACTCGGACTATCGAGCTTGCGGGCATGATGATACTCATGAAGCATGATGTCGAAGTCGTGATTGCTATTAACGAGTGTGGCAGCGTTACGAACAAGTCTAAAGAACACATGAGTGCCAAGGCTAAAATTCGACCCCCATACACACCCTGTATCTGCCTCATGTATCTGGGCGCGAATGTCGTGCATGTGCTGATACCATCCGGTAGTGCCAATCACGATTGGACGCTGGAGCTTGCAGAGGGTAGCAACATTGTTGAGGACTGCATCCGGCGCGGTAAAGTCGATGGCAACATCAAAGTCTGTTGGTGAAAGCTCATTAATCGGCTGTTCTACATCGTACACGTAGACAATCTCGCAGCCTGTGCTCGGGGCAAGGCGCTCTACTTCTTTACCCATAGCCCCGTAACCGAGGATCGCTACACGTATCATGCCGAATCTCCAGTGTTGTCAAGTACTCCGTGAGCTGGAAGATTTGAAATATTCACGAGAAGTCCATCACGTAGTTCATACACCGACGCATGAGGGAACAATGCATGCATCGTTGCAGATGTTGTTGTGAGAAGCATCGCTCGAGTATCACCATTGAGTCGAAGAAGCGTATCAACTGCCATGCGCACCGATGCCTCGTCGTGTCCGTCAAAAGGCTGATCTGCAACGACCATCGTAGTGCCCCCGACGTAGGCCCGAGCAATGGCGACGAGCGTTCGCTCCCATGCAGAAAGCTCGCATGCCAATCGTGTGCGGATATGACTTATGCCGAGGTCTGCAAACAATTCGAGTGACTGCGCAGCGGCATCATTGCGTGATACCCCTCGTGCAGCGGCAGCTGCTAGAACATTTTCAAATCCTGAAAGATGTTCGTAGAACGATGGACGTTGCTCAACAAAGCCAATGCTAGAGCGGAGGGGTGCCGTATATGTACCTCTTGTTGGCTGCAGAGCACCGGCTACGATAGTAGCGAGGCTTGTTTTGCCGGATGAACTATTACCACGAATGACGGTACAGCCAGGCACTTCAATAACGAGCTGGATGTTGCGAAGGATCTCGTGAGAATCTGATGTATGTCCAACATCCTGCAGTTCAACTCTCATGTGTCAACTGGCTTTCTGAGGCATGAATAATACGCGGATCTTCTCCGTTGCCCATAAGCACGGAAAGCGGATGGGTGTTGGGGAAAGACTCGAGGACAACTTTGATAACGGCAACGATCGGAATCGAAAGGATCATCCCAACAACTCCCCACATCCATCCCCAAAACAGCAATGAAAACAGTACTACTACGGGGCTAAGCTTTAGCTGTACACCCATAACTTTTGGTTCAAGAACATTTCCAATCACGTTCTGGACAACGGTAAGCACGGCGAGTAGAATCACAGTACTCGCTACATCACCGGTTTGAACAAGATAGAGTGCCACAGGAAGAACTGTTGAAAGGATCGATCCGATGTTTGGAATGTAGTGCAACGCAAAGGCGATCAGCCCGAACAGTGCTGCAAAGTCAACTCCAAACGTCACAAGTACAATCCAGGTAGCAATGCCATTCAAGATGTTAAATACTGTCTTGACCTGCAGGTACTTGCGGATCTTCGTGTGTAGCTCAACGAGGATGGCTACAAGACGTTCTTCGTCCTTGCCTGCAAATCCAATGCGGATTTTCTGTGGGAGAGAATCGCCGGCAAGTAACATGAACAGCAAATACAGCAGTACCATCATGCTGTCACTTAGGAGCGTAAGGATACCAGTGAGCTGCCGCGTTGCAAATGCTGTTACCCCTTCAACCGAGACGACGTCTGACCATGAAAACGGCCCATGCCCGTCGCCCAGAAACGGATCGACAAACTTGCCGGCACTCTTGAGGAGCAGGTTAAGCTGTTGGGTATAAAAATCAGATCGTTCGCTGAACGATTCAGCGCCGGTCGCAGCAATCTGATAGAACGTCCAGAACCCAACACTGGTAACACCAAGTACGATTGTAAGTCCAATTACCCTCGGAAGCCCCTTAGCGCGGAGGCCTTCAACGACTGGTTTAAACAGGATCGACAGGAATCCCGCAAGCACAAATGGGATAAGTATCCCGCTGAGATGCTTAAGAACCAGTCCTACAGCAATAACGGCTAATAGCGTTGTTGATACAGCGCCAGTGCGTTGCCAAGAGGAATGTTGTGTCATCCTGCAAAATAGGGGTATTTTTGCCCTCCATTTGTACGGAGAGCCCCATGGAACGCGGACCAATATCACAGTTTATCGAAAAGAACTACCTCCATTTCAATGCTGCGGCATTGGTCGACGCTGCAAGGGGGTATGAAGCACACCTTGCTGCTGACGGTAAGATGATGATCACGTTGGCTGGTGCGATGAGCACGGCGGAGCTAGGTATTTCGCTTGCAGAGATGATCCGTCAGGACAAGGTACAGATCATCTCCTGTACAGGTGCGAACCTGGAAGAAGACATCATGAACCTTGTGGCGCACTCGCACTACAAGCGCGTGCCGAATTACCGCGACCTTTCGCCAAAGGATGAGTGGGAGCTTCTTGAAGGGGGCTTTAACCGCGTAACAGACACCTGCATTCCAGAAGAAGAAGCATTCCGCCGCATTCAGAAGCACATCCACAAGCAGTGGAAAAATGCCGAAGATGCAGGGGAACGGTACTTCCCACATGAGTACATGTACAAGATGCTCTTGAGCGGCGAGATGGAACAGTACTACGAGATCGACCCAAAGAACTCGTGGATGCTTGCTGCAGCTGAAAAGAATCTGCCGATCATTTGTCCGGGCTGGGAAGACTCTACCATGGGCAACATCTTTGCATCATACTGCATTAAGGGCGAGCTTACTTCTACGACCATGAAGAGCGGTATTGATTACATGATCTGGCTCTCAGATTGGTATCGTCAGAACTCATCTGGTAAGGGTGTTGGCTTCTTCCAAATCGGTGGTGGTATCGCTGGTGATTTCCCGATCTGCGTTGTACCAATGATGTATCAAGATCTTGAATGGCACGACGTGCCGTTTTGGTCGTACTTCTGTCAGATCTCAGACAGCACAACATCCTATGGGTCTTACTCTGGCGCAGTGCCGAATGAGAAGATCACATGGGGCAAGCTGGATATCGACACGCCAAAGTTCATCATCGAGTCTGATGCAACGATCGTTGCTCCGCTGGTCTTTGCCTGGCTACTAAAGCAGTAAGTCTGCGAGTTGCTCAGCGCACTACTGTAACGAGCCTAGTCGAACGGCCGTTGTAAACAGCATAGACTCCACGGGGTAGGTCGTCAATGCGCGTGGCAAAACTGCTCTCAGTAACGGTGTTTACGAGTGTGCCGTCGATTGCATAGACGTACGTTGTCTGTGCAGATGGTGGCACAATCACGGCACCATCGTATACGGTGATATGATCTTGACCATCTGCGTTGTCAACTGATGCAGGAACGTCGCCGAGTACCATGTCAACGTATATCGGCATGTGGTCTGACCCGCACTTGAGAGCATCAACCATTTCTGGTGAGTACTTCTTGTTTACGGGATTGTCGATGCCGCTGTTGAGCCTTGGCACGCCATCGTTCCCAACATGCGTGTAGGAGCCCTTGATGAGTCGTGGGGCGAGTTCTGTTGAGGGAAGAATAAAGTCAAACCGGTCATCTACCCCGCCATCCACACCGCCGCCGCACCCGCTGATCGTAGTTGCACGCGTACACTGCGTATAGAACGATGCATAGGCTCCGTCGTTCCTGCGCCATGATGTTCCCAGGGGATCAACGAAGCTACGTTTTGCTGTTGGGCCTATAAGTGCTTGCAGGGCAGGCTCGCTAGGGGAGTATACGTTGAAGTCTCCACAGACAATCGTAAAGCGTTTCGACGTCATGCTGGAAATGAGCGCATTCATCTCGCGTGCGCGCTGCTGCATATCGGCTGAGTTGTCTTGTGCTTTTAGGTGGACGGAATAGACAACGAGAGTGTCATTCGACGTTGGGTTCGCTACGCGTAGCGCAAGAGTGGTCTCGAAGATGTCTCGCAGTTCAGTCGGAATTCGACGTGTGCCAACCAAGTCAAACTTATCCTGGTTGTAGACAACCATGTTGTCTGTGTCGGGTCCATTAGAATATGGGGTAGCAGCAAACGGCGCCCATGTAAGCACTTCACTTACAAAACGTGGTCCGGCGGTGTTGTCCGCAACCTCCTGGTTCACAAGGATGTCTGGACGTATCGAATCCATGATCATCTTGAACTGCGGTATACGTCCGGCTTCATTGGCCTGAGAGAACTTGAGGATGTTATATGAACATATCCGTACCGTATCAGCGGCAACTGCAGATATGTAGAGCGAGCATGTGAGTATGCAGATGAAAAGCAGCTTCATGCTGCAAGTTATGTAATCACAATGCTGGCAGCACTCCTCAGTAGATTCCACCAACAGTTCTTGATCGATACGGAGCAATCTCTACCGCAGGGAGTCTTGCAGGGGGCTTAACAGACACTTGATCGGAAAGGGCCTGCAGAAACGCAACAAGGTCTGCGGCATCTTGATCTGAAAGATCGAGCTTATCAAAGGGAAGTGTCTGATACGGCAGATTGAGCCCAATGCCATTGCCGCCACCGATTTTGTAGAACTCCACAACATCGTCCAGAGTTGAATATGCACCATTGTGAAAGTATGGGGCTGTAAACGAGACGTTGCGAACAGTCGGTGTTTTGAATGATCCCTGATAGATCACTGAATGCTCGCGTAGGATTCCCCCTGCACGCCCTTGGTCAGGATCTGCTACGGCATTTGATGTTGCCTTATGCATTGGTACTCCGATGATTTCGGATTCTGATTCTATGAAGGCGGGAGGCACGTATCCTGCAAACGTTGGAGGGAAGTGGCATGTAGCACAAAGCCCCTTGCCCATGAAGATGTTCATGCCGCGTCGTTCGGATTCGGAGATTGCAACGTTCTCTCCTCGTGCATAGCGATCGATGCGTGAGTTAAAGCTCACAAGTGAGGACAGAAAACCACCAATTGCAAGATTGATGTTGGCGTTAGTTACGCCGGACGGACCTTTGGACTGGAACACTTGTTCAAAAAGACTGATGTATTCGGATGAAGAGCGAATGCGTCCAACCACATCAAGCATCGTGCTGTTAAACTCCATGCTGTCCGTGATAACGTGCGAGATGATGTCGCTAACACGTTGGGCACGCAAGTCATAGAAGAACCTGCGAGCAAAGACGGAGTTGATCAGCGTAGGGGCGTTTCGCCTGATGTACCCTTGTTGATCATATGCTACGGAGGTCTTTCTGCCATCAGTGAATGCCTTGGCCGGATCGTGACATGATGCGCAGGAGCGCTCGCCGTTTGCCGAGAGTATTGGGTCGAAGAACAACAGTTTGCCAAGATCTACGAGTTCGGGCCGAACAGAGCTGTAGTGAATGCCGGTTGTCGCATAGGGATTGAATAAGGTTTCGGAGAACATACTCATCCCGCGAGGGTTGAGGACCGGCTGAGCAGGACCAAGCTCCGTTGATAACTCGATCCCAAGCTCGATGTGTATTCTTCCAAGTGCGCTGTAGAGCGGGTCAAGATGTGTTCGTATCAGCTCTAGCTTATCAATTGACGAATCTGGCAGGGGGCATACCGAGTCGCGAAGAGATCTGTAGAGCTCGCGAGCGTGGTTGTAGTATTCACGCTGCTGTTGAGTCGACAGATCATTCTCAAACATGCGCAGCACATCTAATGAGAGCGCAGCCCAGCCCGCGTATTCATTAATCCCGGGTCCAGAGCCAGGTTTGTCGAACCCACTAAGCCCCATGGCCATCACACGAATAACACCTGTGCGGCAAGCCTCAAGAATCATTCGGTCTGTCCAGATTGAGTGTTGAATGATGTCGCAACATTCATTCATTCTCGT
>JBIJAX010000059.1:0-11881 GCA_044345485.1 Kapaibacterium sp. (SeqCode) | reverse complement strand
AGCGTGGGATCTGTTATGGTCGGACACATCGTCGTGCCGTTTCTTGATACCGAGCTGCCAGCATCACTTTCACCAAAGATCGTTACCGATCTGCTCAGACATCAGATGGGCTTTGACGGACTTGTCTGCACTGATGCGCTCGATATGCATGCCATTGCCGACAGGTGGCCAAGCGGCAAGGCGGCTGTTATGGCCCTGCAGGCCGGCGTTGATATTGCCCTGATGCCTGATAATGTTTATGAGGCCCTTGAGGCAGTAACTGATGCGATCGAACGGGGAGAACTCTCTGAAGAACTTCTCGATGTATCGGCTCGTCGGATCGAAGCAGCCAGAGAGTTCGTGGGCCTCAAGAAGGTCGGTAAGCCCCTTGTTGTTGATCAGTCTACCCATGCTATGCATGCGCTCTCTGCAGCCTTTGAAGCCATTAATGTAATCGGAGATGCATCATTGCTGCCGCTTATGCAGCACGACCATGTTGCTGCCTTGGCGGTTGTTTCGGACGCCGACATGAACTCGGCTACGACGTGGTTTCAAGCGCTTACGCAGGCAGTGGAAATGAACATTGACTGTGGATACATCGATGGGACTATTTCTGACTCAGAGATTACAGATCTCGCGCATGGGATCTCGGAAGCAGATGTACTTGTGGTAGCATTGTTCGGCAAAGCCGTTGCCTACAGAGGGAATTTACCCGGATCAGAAAAACTACCTGACGTCGTAGCCAGGTTAGCTCATGGCAGGCCGGTGATTGTGGTTGCATGTGGCAGCCCATATGGAATTGAGTCCATCGCTGCATCGTGCACTGTGTATACGTATTCTGAGACCCTGCCTTCAATAGCTGCTAGCGTTATGCGTTTAATTGGTAGGAATGTGCGATAGAATTACCGTAAATTGTCCAGAAATAGCGTAGCTGGTAACGTCAGAAGCGCTACAAGCCCCGTCAGAATTGACAATACGCGACAACGGTAATTATGACCAACACCTCAAAAAATCGATGAAAACGCTCCTGGTCACTGGCGGTGCCGGGTTTATTGGAAGCAATCTTGTGCGAATGATTGCACAAGGGGGCGTGTACAGATTGGTTGTCCTTGACGCGTTAACCTATGCAGGCAACATTGAGAACATCAAGGACTTGATTGATGACGGTGCCATACGATTTATCCATGGTAGCATAACTGATACAGATCTTGTACGGTCTACGATTGCCACAGAGAACATAGACTCGATACTGCATCTGGCGGCAGAATCACATGTAGATAGATCCATTCAATCAGCGGCCCCATTTATCGAGACCAATGTTGTTGGTACGCTGGTGTTGCTCGAGGCCGCAAGAGCAGCAGGCATTCGGCGGTTCGTGCATGTCTCAACAGATGAAGTGTATGGCACGTTAGGTCCGGATGATCCACCGTTTACCGAAGAGACGCCATTACAGCCGAATTCTCCGTATTCAGCGTCTAAGGCAGCATCAGACATGCTCGTGCGTTCGTTTGTGCACACGCATGGTATGGACGCTGTTATCACACGGTGTTCAAACAACTACGGACCCTACCAGTTTCCAGAGAAGTTCATCCCACTCATGACGCTGAATGCCATTGAGAATAGGGGGCTGCCGGTCTATGGAGACGGACTTCAAGTGCGCGACTGGCTGCACGTTGAGGATCACTGCCGCGGAATCATGTTGGCATATGAGCGCGGTGTTGCTGGACAGGTGTACAACTTTGGTGGATACGGCGAGGAAAAGAACATTGTTGTTGCCAAGTCGATACTCGACTATCTCGGCAGAGGTGAAGATTTACTCACGTACGTTACAGATAGGCCCGGACATGACAGGCGCTATGCAATCAATCCCCGTAAAGTGCGGGAAGAGCTCGGATGGCAGCCACGTTGGACGTTTGACGAAGGGCTGCGTACGACAGTAGAATGGTACAAGACCAACAGCAACTGGTGTAGCAATGTGCGGTCAGGTGAGTACCGAACATATTATCAACGACAGTACGAACAACGAGGATAACCCGACAATGGCACTTCGACGTGTAGGACGCCCGCGTGCAAATGGTACGCGATATGAACAGCAGCTCATGAAGACAATCCTTGACGGTTCCCTTACCGTGGGAGTGGTAGGGCTAGGGTACGTTGGCCTGCCCTTAGCGCTTGAGTTCGCCAAGAGTGGAATCAAGGTCATTGGAATCGATGTAAGCCTAGAAAAAGTCAAAAGTCTGCAAGCGGGCAAGAATTACATTCAAGATCTCGACAACAGCGAGATCAGTCATGTTGTGAAGAAAACGAAAATGCTCTCAGCCACAACGGACTTTGCAGCATGTGCCAACTGTGATGTGATCTATATCTGCGTACCGACGCCATTTACGCCAAACAAGGACCCCGATATTTCGCACATCGTGCATGCCACAGAGGGTATCGCGAAGCACATGAAAAAGGGGCAATTGGTTATTCTTAAGAGTACGACGTTCCCTGGAACAACTGAGAAGTACGTCAAGCCGATTTTGGACAAAACAGGATTCATCTGCGGCAAGGAGTACTTCCTTGCATTCAGTCCGGAGCGTATCGACCCAGGCAATCAGACCTGGACAACGAAGAACACGCCAGTGGTTGTAGGTGGGATGACGCCTGCATGCACAGATGTGGCGATCGCTGTAAACCGCAGAGTCATTAATGAAGTCGTTCCCGTGGGTTCGCCTGCAGTTGCCGAAATGGAAAAGCTGCTCGAGAACATCTTCAGGAGTGTAAACATTGCACTAGTGAATGAACTTGCACAGCTCTGCGACCGCATTGGTGTGAATATCTGGGAAGTAGTGGATGCAGCGAAGACCAAGCCATTTGGTTTTATGCCGTTTTATCCAGGCCCAGGGATTGGCGGACACTGCATCTTGATCGACCCATACTATCTTTCATGGGCTGCGCGAGAAGTAGACTTTGTTACAAACTTCATCACGCTTGCAGCAGAGGTGAATGAGTCCATGCCGTTCTATGTGCGGTCAATGATCGAACGCGAGATCGCAAAGCAGCCTATCACCTTGAAGAAAGCAAGAGTATTGCTCCTTGGCATGGCCTTTAAGAAAGATGTAGACGATCTGCGGCATTCGCCAGCTCTTAAGGTGGCTGAGCTCCTTGTTGAAGATGGCATTGAGAACATCTCGTACTTTGATCCGTACATACCGGAAGTAGAGCTGCACGGCAAAGTGTTGACATCGAAGAAGAACCTCACGCCGGCGTATCTCAAGAAGCATGATGTTGTTGTGATTACCACAGACCATTCATCCTTTGATATCGACATGATTGTTCAGAACAGCAAAGTCGTGATCGATACACGAAATTCAACGAAGAACGTAGCCGGACCTCGTAAGAACATCGTTCTGTTGGGTGACGGTAAATGAAGAACATCATTAGTGTAGTTGGGGCCAGGCCAAACTTTATGAAGGTTGCCCCGATCCATCGGGCATTTGATGCCTACAAGGGGCAGTGGCAGCATAGCATCGTTCACACAGGGCAGCACTATGACGCCGCGATGTCCGACTCGTTCTTTGCAGATCTTGATATGCCCCATCCAAGATGGTTTATGGGAGTCGGGTCTGGATCGCATGCGGAGCAGACCGCCAAGGTCATGGTTGGATTCGAAAAAGTTTGTCTTGAAGCTAGGCCGGACTGTGTGATCGTCGTGGGCGACGTCAACAGCACGGTTGCCTGCGCACTCGTAAGCGTGAAGCTTGGCATCCCAACAGTTCACGTTGAATCTGGTCTGCGGTCATTCGATCGTGCAATGCCAGAGGAGATTAACCGATTGGCAACTGACGCAATTGTAGACCAGCATTTTGTGACCGAACAGAGCGGTCTCGACAACCTGCTGCGGGAGGGAGCGAATCCAGAACGCGTTCATCTAGTGGGCAACACGATGATCGATTCACTGCACTATGCCATGGCCAAAGCTGAGCAAAGCGAAGTGCACCAGAGAATAGGTGTGCAGCCTGGTGACTATTGCCTGGTTACGATGCACCGCCCAAGTAACGTGGATCATCCGGAGCAGCTTAAGATGCTGCTTGGCGTGATCGCATCAATTTCAAACGAGCGTCCAGTTGTTTTCCCAGTTCATCCGCGTACGAGAAACAAGATGGCCGAACTTGGGATGCAGCTGCCGGAATCAGTTTATCTGATCGATCCGGTGGGCTATGTGGAATTTTTAGCATTGATGCAGTCTGCTGCAGTGGTGCTTACCGACTCTGGGGGAATACAGGAAGAAACAACGGCGCTCGGAGTTCCTTGTATCACTGCTCGAACAACGACTGAGCGTCCCGTAACGACTGAGCTAGGAACAAATGTTCTTGTGGAGCCCCAAGCAGGGGCAATTCTCCACGCAATTGCTGAGTTTACCGCCGGACGCCACAAAAAGGGCCTCGTGCCCCCATTGTGGGATGGGCATGCCGCTGAACGTATTGCAGCCATCATCACAGCACACTATTCGTAACTTTGCCGCGTCGGAACTCCCTTTCGTTATTAGAGATAGACCGAATGCGTCAACGTTCAGCATGGGTGCGATACATCGTACCTGCAATAGTCCTCGCTGTAATCTGTCAGCCTGCCTTTTCGCAAGGTGGAGGTTCGTCGATAGACCTTGAGAAGCTTGGCACATCGTCGAAAGCCCTCAGTTCAAACTCAGCGCTTCTCACAGCCGAGCAGATTCCAACGGATGATATTGTAGATCCATCGATCTACCGGCTAGGTCCTGGTGATGTGCTTGCATATCAGACGAACGGTATTGACTTTACAGAAAAAATGACGGTCGTAAGCCCTGAAAACACCGTCATGATCGATCGTATTGGTCTTGTGCCTGTTGGTCAGCTCACCCTTGCGCAGTTTCGTGACACACTACGGTCTGTCTTTAGGCAGCGCTCGCAGACAGTCGAGGTCTATGTTACGCTGCGTCGAGCTCGCACCGTTTACGTTACGCTCAGCGGCAACATGACGTTCCCAGGCACCTATGCTGTTCCAGCATCTATGCGAGTCTCAACGTTTGTCAACCTGATGCGTCAGCCATGGCTCTTGAGTCGTGACGGTGGACTCAGTGAACTTGCCCGATCTGCCAATGCAGCCACATCGGTACCGTCACGAACTCCTGAATTTGCGCGTACGAATAGCCCCTTCCTAGGGCCCTATGCAATGCGTAACATTCTAGTGCGGCATCGCAAGGGCGTATCGTACGTTGATATTCCCAAATCTCGTGTCGATGGTTACTCCCATCTTGATCCGCACCTCAGGGAGGGCGACGAGGTTATTGTACCGGTTGAAGTTCCTTCGGCACAGACGATCACAATCGCTGGAGCGGTCGTAAACCCTGTTACTTTAGCACATAAGGCAGGTGACAAACTTTCGGTGCTTCTTGCGGCGGCAGGGGGCTTTACCGACAATGCCGATCGGGGAGCTATTACGCTGGTAAATTCTGCAAGCGGACCTTCGACAACGGTGCGTGTGAACGATGATTTTACGCTGGCAAGCGAGGATGTAGAGTTGGCTCCAGGAGCCACGGTGATTGTTGAAACAACCAAACTTGCAGGAAATCGGGACTTTGGAGTTGTGCAGGTATATGGCGAAGTGTCAAATCCTGGTGCCTTCCCAATAGAGTCGGGCGTTACAAAGCTCGCTAGCGTTATTCAACAGGCCGGCGGTACTACCGCAAAGGCTGCCCTTGGGTTGTCGTACGTTGTGCGACCAGAAGTAGCCCCAGGAACTCAGCTGCAGCTTCGCGATGAAGCTAACAAGACGTTCCAATACTCTGATCTGAAACTCGAAGACACTACACGGTACCATTTTGACCAGAAGTACCGTATGCCCTATGTCTCGAGCGATCTTTCAAAAGCACTTGCCGATACGCTGTCACTCGACAACATCGTACTACGAGGAGGAGATGTTGTAGTGATAGCTCCAACACCCGACCGTGTTTATGTGTACGGACAGGTGCTTCGCCCGGGATACGTACCGTATAGCCCTGGTAAGCGTCTTGGATGGTATGTAGAACGTGCAGGGGGATATGCAACTGGTGCAGAAAAGGACAGGTCCCGAATCATCCGCGGGCGGTCAAGAGTGTGGGTCGAAGAAGACGACAACGTGTTTGTCGAGCCTGGAGACGAGGTATACGTGCCACGTCCAGCAGATGTGCCGATCAACACAGAGATTCAGACCTACAGTGTAATCGCAAGTATCGCCGCCAGCGTCGGATTGCTTGCCGCCACGGTGATCTCTTTGTTCCGCTGATCTCAGTCGGCATAGTACCTGCGTGAGCGTATCAGCATCATCTCAGCCATCAATGGCGTACCGCATCTTATCCAGCAGCGTATGGGTGATGGGCTCGCAGGTTGCTGTGCTTCTACTAATGTTTTTCGCACAACGCATTATCCTTACAGCATTGTCGCCGGCAGAAAATGGAACGCTCTTTCTAGAGCGTCGGCTTACGGAGCTATTTGTCGGTCTACTCGCCGATTTCGGCATGAACGGAGTTGTTCTGCGAAGAGCGGCTCAACATCCAGACAGGCGCATTGAAATTGTATCATCAGCAGCATGGCTTCGAATCGGTCTCTGGGCCCTCATGACCTTGTGCGTTGGTACATATGTTATTGTCACCCATGGCCCGCTAAGCGACGTACTCATGTGGTCGGCCTTCTTGTTGATAGCATCGCGTACCACGCTTCTGCGGTATACACTCGAAATTCAGCACCGGGCGGCATCGAAGTTTATCATGCCGAGTATCGTGGCACTTGCTGATGCTGTGCTGTTTTTCGTGCTGATATGGCTGTTTCGTGATCAGTGCTCGGCCTCTACCGTGATTACCATCTTCCTTGTAAGCGCGCTTCCAGGATTTCTTGTGATTGCTTCGGTAAACGGAGCAAAGGCACTAGATCCTGCGCAGGCATCGAAGCGAGAGATGATGGCGATTATCGCCGAATCACTGCCCATGCTTGCCTACATCATGATATGGGGCTTTCAAGATAAAATAGATGCCGCCATCCTTGAGTACTATGCAAGCCGGGCTGACGTTGGAGTTCTGGGCGCCGCCTATACATCACTTGGGCCGGTGATCTCACTTCTTCCACAGACGCTCGCCCTGGTGGCCTTGCCGGAGATTTCTCGACTTATGTCCGCAGATTCTTCAAAGGCTGTTGGACTTGCTTCTGGACTACTTCGAATAACACTACTGTGTTCGGTGCTCCTTACTGTGATTGCCGTTGCGTTGATACCAGAGTTTATCCAATACGTTACCGGTGGGCGCTATAGCAACAGCGTTGAGATATTTACGCTGTTTGTCTGGACAGCCCCCTCCATTGGCGTCTTGGTGCTCATCCAAGAGTCATTGGTTGCTATGGGACGTCAGCGCGATACCCTATGGATAGCCTGTACCATGCTTGTGGGCACAGTGCTCGGTGGGGTTCTTCTCGTGCCTGCCTTGCAGACCCTGGGTTCTGTTGCAGCGAAAGTTGCAGCCTCTGCGGCAGGTGCTATCGTAGCCTTACTCGTATTGCGTAGAGCCTCTGAAAATATGCTTGAAGGTGGACTCATTCTCCGTAGTGTTGCATTCACTGTAGGCGTAGTGCTCGCGAGCTATGGCATGCGCGCCTTATCCGTTGCGTCGAGCACATACCTTTTGGGCATGGTCGTTGCGGGAAGTGGCATGGCCATCGTGCTTCGAATTGTGCAGGTGCATGAACTGCGAAGCATATGGTATCAGCTGCGTAGTAATAGGTAAACTGATCAGAGAGAATGAACACGACGTCGAACATATCAACAACTGCAGGCGGAGGCCCATCGCCATTTCTGCGACCACAGTTACTGCAGTTTTCCGCAGACTTTGTCGCGTTGATGGTGAGCTTTAGTGTTTATCAATCCCTTCGTGTTGTGACAGATCCTCCGTTCCCATTTGAATGGTATATCACGGTTGCACTTATCACATGGGGCTATTGGGCACTTGTGTTTTGGATGGGGGGACTCTACCGCGACTTCTATGTCCGGTCGCCATTTGATGAGATCTCGCTTGTGTTTCGGCAGACCTTGCTGGGATCTGCAATCATGTTCTTCAGTATTTCGATGAGCGGTTCCCGGTCTGTACGCACTATGTTCGTGATGTACTGGATCGCAACATTCGTACTGGTTGTCATTGGCCGCTTTATTGCACGACGTCTGCAGGTATGGATGCGGACCCGGCGAATTGTGCAGATACCAACCCTTGTGGTGGGTACAGCTTCTAGGGTATCTCAAATGCTCCAGGATATTGCAAACGCGCCGGCATGGGGCTATTCAGCAGCGGGAGTGCTTATTGTTGATAATCACGCCCCTAAGCATTCAACTGATACGCTGGCCACACTTCATGATGCCCATGATGTGCCGGCATTTCTGGAATCTGCGCGCGTGCGGGAAGTTATCGTAACGGTTGACCACTCAGATCATGATCTTCTCATGAACATTGTTGCGATGGCAACTGACAGAGGAGCATCAGTGAAGATCGAGCCCGATCTCTATGACATTTTCTCGGGTCAGGCCCGAACGATGCAGATCTATGGCTCGCCCCTTATCGAAGTTCGCACTCAGCTCATGCAGCCATGGGAAGAGGTGGCTAAGCGGTTTACGGACATCCTGATTTCTATTCTAGGCCTTGGTATTGGACTGCCGATCTGGCTCTTGGTTGCCGCGGCTGTAAAGGCAAGCTCTGCCGGCCCTATGTTTTTTGTGCAGGATCGGGTAGGGAAGAATGGCAGATTGTTCCGCATGGCAAAGTTTCGTTCAATGTATGTCGATGATCGACGAGGACCTACGTGGACAGATTCCAATGATCCGCGCGTTACTCCTGTTGGACGATTTATTCGGAAAACGCACCTCGACGAGATACCCCAGCTATGGAACGTGCTCAAGGGCGAAATGTCACTTGTAGGTCCAAGACCCGAGCAACCGTTTTATGTAGAAAAGTTTACTGCCATGGTGCCATATTACAAGCACCGCCATATCGTGCGTCCCGGAGTTACGGGATGGTGGCAAGTAAAAGCAAAATCAAATCCGGAATCGCTTGAAGAGATCCAGCAGCGTTTGCGGTACGACTTTTTCTACATTGAGAACATGTCGTTTAAGCTGGATCTAGAGATCATGGTCAGAACCGTTGTTGTGATGCTGAAAGGACATGGCCGCGCGTGAAAACAATCGTCTGCATACCTACCTATAACGAACGCGAGAACATCACTCGCATGATCGACGCTGTGCATGAGGTAATAGCGCATGCACATCTGCTCATTATTGACGACGGTTCGCCCGATGGGACGGCCACACTTGTCCGTGAGCGAATGACAACAGACGACAGAGTTCATCTCATTGAGCGATCTGGAAAGCTTGGGTTGGGTACTGCCTACTGTGCAGGATTTCAGTATGCAATAGATCATGGATACGAGATTGTTATGCAGATGGACTGCGATTTCTCGCATGATCCTAAAGATCTCGCGCGGCTCTGGGAGTCGATTCAGCAACATGACGTCGTCGTCGGATCACGCTACATACAAGGCGTAAACGTGATCAACTGGCCAATGAGCAGGCTGCTCTTGAGCTGGTTTGCCAATCTTTATACGCGCGTCATTACCGGGATGCCAATCGCAGATGCAACCGGAGGATTCAAGTGTTTCCGCGTTGGTGTGCTCAAAGGCATCGATCTCAGGAAGATCAAATCCAACGGCTATGCATTCCAGATCGAGATGAATTACAAGGCCTGGCGCAATGGGGCTCGCATGGTAGAGATACCGATCATCTTTATGGACCGCGTTAGCGGTGTATCGAAGATGAGTAAGAACATTGTCTACGAAGCAGCATTTCTTGTCTGGAAGTTAAAGCTCGGTACGATCTTCTCATTCGGTAAGCGATGATCGATGTAAGTATCATCATCGTGAACTACAACGTGAAGGACTACCTCCTTCAGTGTCTTCGTTCACTTGAGCAGATGGATGCATCTATCAGCAGGGAAGTGATCGTTGTAGACAATTGTTCATCTGACGGCTCGGTGCAGGATCTGCAGTCGCAGTTTCCGTCGGTTGTTTGGGTAGCACTTGATGAGAATATCGGCTACGGCAGAGCAAACAACATTGGTCTTGAGCGCGCCAAGGGGCGGTACACGCTATTCCTGAATCCAGATACGATTGTTGGCAGAGATGTGTTGCAGTCTATGACGTCCTATCTCGATGCGCACCCTGAGATCGGACTTGCAGGATGTAAGGTGCTTAATCCGGACGGATCATTCCAGCTTGCATGCAGACGCGGCCTGCCAACTCCATGGGCTTCGTTTTGCAAACTCTTTGGGCTGCAGTCGATCTTTCCGAACTCAAGACTCTTTGCCCGATATAATCTTACGTACCTACCGATAGATCAGACCTATCCTGTAGATGCCCTTATCGGCGCCTTTATGATGGGCCCAACCAGTCTGATGCAGTCATTAGGGGGATTTGATCCCGCGTTCTTTATGTACGGCGAAGACATCGATCTGTGTTATCGAGTTAAGCTAGCCGGTCGAAGCGTGATGTACGTGCATTCTACGAGCATCATCCACTACAAGGGCGAGAGTACAAAGCGAAGCTCTATCAATGAGGTCCGTGTCTTCTACGAGGCCATGGAAATCTTTGCACGAAAGCACTTCGGCGGATCACGCATATTTCTCGCCTTTCTACGCCTGGGCATAGCTGCACGCAGTGTGATGGCACGCCTGCTGCGCAAGAAGCGAGAACTGGCGATATGGTGCGCAGACATGGTCGCTGTCAATGCAGTGCTTCTCTTTGCTACGTCAGTGCGTTTTCAGAGTCCGTTCGGGTTTCCCGATTATGCCTATCCAATCGTCCCGATCGCGCTTACACTGATCTCAACACTGGCACTGATATCGGTAGGTGAATACGTTGAGTACCGTCCAACTGTGCGACGCAGCGCTGTTGGACTGCTTGTGACGTTCTTCATGCTGTCGTCTCTAACGTATTTCTTCAAAGATTTTGGATTTAGCCGTGGTGTGCTGCTGATGACCATAGGCTTTAGCGTGGTCTTGTTTGCAATTATCCGAGGCATTGCTTCGATAACAGACAGGGCATCAGCGGCTCGTCGACGCACAGTATTGCTCGTGGGTATCAACGAGAATACCTCGCGGATCATCGAAGAATTAGAAAAGGCCGAGCGGCGCAATACCGAGATCGCTGGAGTTGTTGCCGCATCATCGTTTTCTGACCGGATGTTTGCGGGGTATCCCATCCTTGGTGATGCAAGTTACCTGGCACGAATTCTCGACGTTACCGGTGCGCAAGAAGTTATTCTCACCGACCAGAACATGCCACATGAAAAGGCGATGGAGCTGATGATTGCATGCTCATCGCAGCGGGCCAGGTTTCATCTTGCTACGGATTACGACGACATTGTTACCGCGCGAATTATCAATGATGTGGCAGGGGAAGAACCATCGGTTTCGGTTCCGCCCCTTCTCAGATTTCGGAACAGGATGGCCAAACGCATGGCGGACGTTGTCGTATCGGCCATTGTTTTGACGCTGGGCATGCCGGTTCTAATTTTGCACCGGAATTCTAGGCTCCCTGCGCAATGGTGGAAGGTGCTTGCTGGCACTGCCAGCGTTGTGGGCCTCTTTCCAGACGGCGTAGAGAGAACGTCTGGCAAGCCCGGTATTACTGGGCTTGTTCAGGTGTCAAAAAACTCCAGTCTCTCAGAGCCGGCTATCGAACAACTCAACGATTACTACGTGCGGGACTATTCATTGGCACTGGACGTAGAGATCATTCTTAAGCAACTAATCAGACGCAATCGTGGCTAGTACTACCGTTCTCGAATTCGAAAAACCGATCGCTGAGCTCGAAAAGAAGAT
>JBIJAX010000058.1:0-11953 GCA_044345485.1 Kapaibacterium sp. (SeqCode) | reverse complement strand
GCGTAGCGTTTGCGTGCCTCGCAGAGATCTGCCACAGCCTGATAGACACTCATCCTGCGCTGGTCCTTGAGAAGCGGCCATGCAAGGGGCTTGCGGCCAAGCCTACCGTTGAGATCAATGTTGTAGGGATATCCGATTTCATTGAATTGCCAGAGCATCTTGGGTCCGGGCACGCAGAGCGTTGCAACCATTAAGGCTTCCAGTCTCTTGAGAGCAGTTGCTGTATCCTTCGTTGAATAGCCCCCTTCGACCTTGCCAAAATTGACGCTGCGATAGATCGTGCGCTCTTCGTCGTGACTCTCAACATAGCCAACGAGGCCGTGCCTGGTAAAGCCCCTTCGCTGAGCACTCATCGACGAAGCGATATCGTTGTTCGAGAACGACATAACAGCCTGCGAACCGGCATAGTTAGCGTTGGCCCACAACACAGCACCATTGTTTGCGAGCTCCTTCTCTTCGTCGTTATCAGCAAAGTGCTCTAGGATGTTAATGAACGTTGGATCGACTTCACGAGTAGCAGACATAAAACGCTTGAGAATCGCAATGCGTGAGGCGTCATACTTAGACATCAACGAAGCATCACTGCCAGAGAAGAACTGCGTTAGCCCCTTTGAAAGATCATAGCGATATCCATCGATCTTGAATTCTCGGATCCAGTGCTGTAGGAATCGAATTGAATACTCGCGGGTTACAATGCTCTCATGGTTCATGTCATAACCAACATTGAACGGATGTGTGGCCGTTACGTTGAAGTACGGGTTCTCTGTTGTTGGTCCAGCGACACTTCCCCATAGGTTGACAAGGGGCGACTGGCCAAACTGGTGATTGAGAACGATGTCGAGAATCACGGCAATACCCAGGGCATGCGCCTCATCAATGAGTCGCTTAAGGTCGTTTGCAGTGCCGTAGTATTTGTCTACAGCAAACAAGTGGCTTGGATTATAGCCCCATGAATCATTGCCTTCGAACTCCGTTACTGGCATGAGTTCAATAGCGGTTACTCCCAAGCGCTTTAGGTATGGCAGAGAATCGATAACCCCCTGGAATGAACTCTTATCGGTAAAGTCACGAACAAGAAGCTCGTACACAACGAGTTTCTCACGATTTGGACGAACGTACTGCTGCGTGCGCCATGTATAGGGCTCCTGGGACGTATTGATTACCGAAACGATTCCCTGAGTCTTACCTGTTGGGTATTGAGGGAGATTGGGAAAACGCCACGACTCGATAAAGCGATCGTTGGGATCACTGACCTGTGTTGAGTACGGATCACTGATGCGGCGGTCGTTATCTATCGACCACTGAAACATCGTCTGTCCACTTTTCTGAATCGGTATCTGCGTCCACCAACGCTGACCATCTGGAGTGACGTTGCAGTAATACTCCGTTGTTCGCACCCAATTCGTGAAAGGTCCAACAACATATATCTCCTGCTTCTTTGGAGCATGGAGCACCAGGATGGCCGTTGTGTCGTTGAGCACCGTGATACCGTCCGGAACACCAGCTGGAACAGGGGCAACCCGTGGTCGTGGTCGTACGCGTATCGTAAACGTGTCGCGAATAGCTCCGCCGAGAGCGTTGTAGGTGATGATTTCGATCTTGGTAGTCTTTACAACGGTATAGTCTACGGAGACGGTATCATTCTGAACTCGTGCGATCTCTTTGTTGTCCGCACTGATCTGCATCAACGGAACATTGTCGGAAGCAATTGCCTTGATAGGAACTACCTGACCTGAGTCTACTACGCGCTCGTTCTCCAGCGGAGAGAGCGTACGCAGATATGTTCCGGGTGAGTACAACTCAACATAGATATCAGATCCGTTCTCTGCTCGGCCGACGCGAGTGCCGTCGCTCGAGCGGAAGACGAATGCGAGTTGTCGGATTACCTCTGAGCCAGTTACTCCGTAGTATGACCGTGGATTATTGATCTTGAGTGAGTATACATCCTTCGCGATGCGTGTAAGCTTACACTCGGGCATGTTCGTCGTCCACGTTGCTTTTACGAACCGCCAATCAGTGAGCGACGTGCTGAGGAACGTGATCACACCAGTATGAGCATAGACGTCGCCTGTAAATCCAGCCAGGGCTTTATTTCCCATACTGGCATCAAAGAACACGGTGATCGAATCTGTCTGCGTTGGGAACGTTGGTGTTGTGTACACAACCTGTGCTGTGGCAGCAGCACATGCGGCAACGACTGTCATGAGCAGAATTGCGAGGCGTTTCATTGTTATGTGGCTTTCCATCTTGTGGTGATGATGTGAGACACAAAACCTGTCCCCATCCGAAGATGAGGACAGGCCTGTTGTAATCAAAACGTGCTTGAAGTCAATTAGCGAACGATCGACAACGGCATGACCGCTGCGGCTGTTGCTGATTGAACATGAACATAATATGCACCAGGAGCAACAACATTGCCGCTCATGTCCATACCGTTCCACATGATCTCACCTGAAGCTGTTGTGCGGTAGAGCACTTCACCCAGTTGGTTCGCAATTGAAACTGTAACAGGTACTGCTGTTGGAAGGGTGATGCGAGCCATGCCAGGTGTTGGGTTTGGATAGATCGAAATCTCAGAAGCAAGCTTCTCATCTTCAACCGATGTCGGCTGATCAATAGGAATCTTCACGTCTGCACCCTGACGTGTGCCTTCTGCATTGCGGAACACACAGAGAATCTCTTTGAGCTTCTTATCTGTAGGCACCTTATACAGCGACACGAGATCTGCGATGCTCCAAGTTGATGTTCCATCCGCATTGCTTGTAAGCTTGAGGGATTCGCTGGTACCAACATTACCCCAGCCAGATACTTCGAGGTACGTTCCGTCTTCGCAGATACCGCCTGTATATACGTAGACTGGTGTAACACCAACCATCTTGAACGAACCGTCCTTCTTATCGTTCCATGGGTAGTATGTAACTGTGAGAGCCTTTGATGCAGAGGCATCCTTTGGATCTGTTGTAACAGTTGGACCCGACCCATCACCAAGAGGAAGGATGATATCGCCACCCTGCTTTGAACCGTCTGCATTGCGGAACACGAGAAGCATTTCCTTCAGGATCTTTGTTTCTTCAACGCCTGGATAGAACTGCCAAATTGGGCTTGGCACCGTCAACGTTGATGTTCCGTCTGCATTCTTTGCAAGCTTGAGTGCTTCTGTTTGACCAACAGCACCCCAATCAGCCTTTTGGAAAAAGCCACCGGCATAATCACGTGCGCCAGTATACACATATGCATCTTCGCCAACCATCTTGAACTGTCCGTCCTTAACGTCGTTCTCTGGGTTGTACTGAATCGTTACGCCTTCGTTCTTGCTTGGCACTTCAGGATTTGCCTTGATGATCCAGCCTTCGCCAAGTGGAAGAAGATCTACAAAGTCACGACCGTTGCCGTTATCGATAAAGGCACGAACCTTTGTGAGCTTATCAGCATTGCCAAAGGCAACTACTGTAAGATTCGTAGCGGCTGGCAGATCGATCGGGTTGAATGTAATGAGTGCGGTTGTCTGACCAGCAGCTGTAACTGCAAGCTTGTACGAACCAGCTGGTACAGGCAGGTAGCCTGCTACATCACCAAACTTCGCGTTCGGAACGATCGGGTCTGAGAGTGCGCCCGTTGGGAGAACTGCACGAATGTCTACTGCAGGTGTTGTTGGAGACCAGTGAACAAAGCGAATCTTTGTCATTCCTGGCATTGTCTCCATATCATCTGTGAGGACACGCGTAGTGTACTCATCACCTGTGGCATCTGCACCAACGATCATTGTATACTTGCCGTCTTTGGCAAGCTTCTCTGTCTTATCTGCATAGATAGGTGCTGGTGCGCCAGTAGCCTTAGCCTTGATCTGTACGGCATCTCCGCTTGGTACATCCTTATAGACTGATGCCAATTGGAATCCGATGTTTGCGATCTGAGCTTCATCTGCCTGAGCTGCAATGACGTCTACGCCTGTTGAGTTAAAGACACCGTTGATCAGTCGAAGACCTGCTGTTGCAGAGCCCCCTACTGGGTCAACTGCAACAAGACGGTCACTGCCCTGCACTGTACCATCAACGTTGCGGAAGACGAATAAAAGTTCGCGTACCGGCTTATCATCTGGCACGTTGTAGAACGCCTTGATATTATCGATCTTGAGCGTGAAGGTTCCGTCGCCGTTGTTCTTCAGCTTCATTTCAGGATAGTTTTTCAGGTCATTCCAGCCATACTTTTCATAGTACGGGGCTGATGGATCTTGTGCAATTGTTGCACCGCGTGCGCCTGTGTAGACCCACACTTCGGTAACATCCTTCATACCGAACTTGCCGTCTTTCTCGTCCAGTTCCGGACGATAGGTAATCGTAACAGCACCCGTCTCCACTGGGCGAAGCGGATCTGTCTCGACAACCTTTTGAGCGAATCCTGCAGTCGTTAGCAACAATGCCGAGACGCAGTAGAGAAACAACCGTTTCATGGCTATACTCCTTGGTTAAACATACGTGATTGAATTACGGATTTTGTGTGCACAGTGTGTTAGCATTGACTTCTATGTCCGGAATCTTGAAGATCAATGCAGCATCGTTCCATGGACGCAGCTTAAGATTCCTGCGCTGCCGCTTGCGCTCAAGAAAGATATCTCCCTCAAATGCCAGTTCAATATTGCGCTCCTTACGAATGGCATTCAACAACGAATTGCCCGTTAAGGTTGCAGCAAGGGGCTTTAATCCTGCGCGCTCCCGCGTCTTGTTCGCATCTTCGATAGCACCAGCAGTATTCCCCTGCTGCGCCCTGCATTCTGCGCGTGTAAGGTACACTTCTGCCAGCCTGATCACAGGGATATTCATCGCGATACGATCCCACTTGGCTACATAGAGCTTGTTATTACGATAGGCATAGAGTTTGAGACGCTTGTCTGTAGTGTCGGCATAGATCTGATTTACAAAGTCTGTACCAGCCCAGTAGCGTGGGAGTGAGTTGTCTGCCTGACGGAAATCCCAGACGATAGAAGCTGGGTTATCTACTGCGCTGTTAACGATCTCAAACACAACTTCCGGGGTGCTATTGGTATTAACTACGTCTGCAACATCTGCATTGAGCGAAAACAATCCACTCGTGATGATCTCAGTGCACAACGCCTCGGCCCTAGCATAGTCTCCCATATGGAAGTACACGCGGGCAAGCATACCTTTTGCACCCATGCCGCCCATGTATGCTCCATCCTTTGGTGGCAGGAGCGATGTAGCATCTGTTAGGTCCGTGATGATCTGTTCGTAGCACTCCTTCAATGAACTGCGGGTTTTCTTTGTTCCTTCATCTCCCAACGTAGGAAGCGTGCGGATCACAACACCTGGGTGTGAGTTATCGGCGGTAAAACCCCACGGCTGAGCGAAGTACGTGCACAGTGCCCACAGCGATGCACCTCGCAGTGCCAATGCCCGCCCCTTGAACAACTGCTTTTGCGCGGCATTATCAAATTGGACAGTTTCCAGAGCAGCTAGCACGTTGTTTGCACGGTTGATCACACCGTAGGCGTCTCCCCACAGTGAACGGGCTTCTGGATTAAAGACGTTTAGATTGTACGACAGGATCTGCAGTCTGCCGAAGTCTGCGCCAACATTTGACTCGACGTTGTTCGACCACAGCTCTCCGATGGACATCGTATTGCCGCCGTAGAGTGCTCCAGAAGAAAACTGATCTGCAGCACCGGTAAGTGCGGCAGAAATCCCACTTGGTGTCGAGAGCGCAACGCTGTTTGAAATGTCAAGAGGGGGCGTCTTGTCCAGGAAGGAATCACAACCACAAAGTGTGATGATAGCAAGGGCAAGCGCTGAAGTAAGTATACGAGTTGTCGTTGTTGTCTTCATGTTAGAACCCCGCCGTAATGCCGATGACAAGTTGACGCGCCTGAGGTGGCGTAAGGTATGTAACACCTGCACCAAGATTGCGGCCCTGTGCTCCATCCTGATCGCGCATGATCTCCGGATCCCAGCCTGGGTACTTCGTCCACGTCCATAGATTCTGTCCAGTAGCGTATAATCTCAGGCTTGCAAAGCCCGATCCGTCCATGATGTCAGACGGCAGCGTATAGCCAACTGTTAGCTGACGCAACCGAATGAACGAGCCATCGTACAGGAATCTGTCTGTGTTGATGTCATAGTTCTCCGTTAGCGACAACCGAGGCACGTTTGTTACATCGCCTTCGTTCTGCCAGCGGGGTTCAGTCAGGTCTTTACTCTGATTAAAATTCGACGCAAGATTTCCTACCTGACGCTTTCCGGCATCATCATAAATCTGATTGCCAAACTGATAATACACCATCGCTGTCACGTCGAAGCCTGCATAGTTGAAGGTATTCGTCAATGAACCAAACCACGTTGGATATGGGTTACCAAGCGCCACGCGGTCATTGAGATCGTAGACGTCTGTTACCTTGCCATTCAAATTGTAGAAGAGCTGCGAGCCCCCTGTGACAACAATCGTTGTGTCGTAAAACTGCTGCCAACGTGGGTCGTTCGCTTCAGCACCGAACGCTACGTTGTTTCCAGAACGTCTGCGCTGCACGATAACAGAATCCGTGCGTGATTGAACACCTGCAGCGCGGTTGATGAAAAACGTGCCAACAGGATAGCCAACCAGGATGCGTGTTTCACCTGGACCTCCAATAGCATCGGGCGGGAGCTGAGCGTTATCCAATACCTTATTGGTGTTGTGGGCAACGGACAAATCTGTGCGCCAAGTAAAGTCGCCAGCACTGATCGGGTACCCGCTTAGCACAATCTCGACACCAGTGTTCTCGAATGAACCAACGTTTTTAAGAATTGATGAAAATCCCGTGGAAGCTGGAACGGCAACGTTCAGTAGCACATTCGATGTTAGCTTATGGTACCATGACACAGTTGCCTGAAGACGTCCATTCCAAAAACCGGCTTCTGTCGTGATGTCGATCTGACGTGTAGACTCCCAGCCAAGATTAGGGTTGGCAAGACGATCAGGACGAATTCCGGGCACTCCAGCGTAGTCTGCGCCAGCCTTGTATGTACCCTGCCATTGATAGTCATCAATGCCGTCTGCATTGCCCGTAAGACCGACGCTTGCTCGCAGCTTGAGCAAGGAAAGGTCTTCGACGTCTTTAAGAAAATCCTCTTTCGAAAGGATCCAGCCAGCACCGAGCGACGGGAAGAATCCGTAGCGGTTTTCACTTCCGAATCGCGAAGATCCATCCATACGGCCGGTAAGACTTAGGTAATACTTGTCGTCGTAGTTAGCATTCCAGCGCGTGATATACGACAAGAACGTATATGCAGTCTCGTAGGAATATGCTTCGCGCACACTCGCTGAAGTTGGATTCTTGAACGCAGGGTTCGGAAAGTTGCGTCCTCTAAGTCCAGTAACCAGCTGATCCGAAGACTGAGCCTCCATGGAGACAAAGCCGTTGAGCTTGATGTTTTCGGAGATTCTATTGTCATACGTCAGCGACGCATTCAGCACCAAGTTGCTCACGCCAACCTTGCGTGCCTCTGCTTCGGCCTCGGACTGCACAATCTGCGATGTGTAGCGTCTGTCGGTAAAGTTCATCAGATCAAAACCAGCCTGCACGCGAAACGACAAATGCATAGGCAGTGCGATTTGCGTATAGAGGTTAGATATCAGACGTGTTTCTGCATTCTCGAATTGGTTCTCATTGAGCTGTGCAACAGGATTGTACATCGCATACCACGGACGCTGCGGCTCGAAGTAGGTACCATCGGCATTGTACACTGGAAAGAACGGCAGCGCAGAACTTTGAGCTGCCCCCATACCCCCTGCCCATGCTACTGGCACGCGTGTGTTGAGTGCATAGTTCAAGTTGGTGGCAAGGCCAATTGAGACGTTGTCTGTTGCCTTGAAATCAACATTCGTGCGTCCATTGATGCGCTCAAAGGTATTGCCGACAGCAAATGACGATTCTTTGCGGTATCCCAAACTGGAGAAGAACGTCACTACACTTGAGCCTCCGGATGCCGTCAGCGATGCGTCCGTAATCTCGCCCTTCTGCATCGTGAGGCCAAGCCAGTCTGTGTTTGTATAGGCAGATGTTGGCAGTCCTCCGGGAAGGGGCTTTGCAGTAAACCGTGCATTTGGACGCACGATCGACAATGCTATCGAGTCTTGTCTGTTGGCTTCTGCCCACATCGACCGATACTCATCACCATTGAGAAGATTAACCCGATTGGTTGCCTCGCTTTGCCCCCTGAACAGACTCACATTAAATCTCGTAGCACCTGCAGCGCCACGCTTGGTGGTAATCAGCACAACACCGTTCGATCCGCGAGATCCATAGATAGCTGCCGCATCGGCGTCCTTGAGAATGTCTATGGACTCGATATCGTTAGGATTGATTGAAGCAAGGGCGTTTGTCTGCGTTGCAAGCCTGTCTTTGCCACCAAAGTCACCTTGCGTCACAGGCACACCATCGATCACATAAAGGGGCTCACCAGAAGCCGTTAGCGAACCAACACCACGAACACGGATCGTCATTGAACTACCGGCCATTCCGTTGGAGTTGATCACCTGCACACCTGGAGCACGGCCTACGATGGCATTTTCAAAGTTTCCATAGGTGTTCTGCGCGATTTCACGAGATGACACTTGCGCCACTGATCCTGTAAGTTCCTGACGCTGCTTAGTGCCGTATCCGATCACGACAGATTCATTAAGCTTGAGGCGATCCTCAACAAGTTTAAGTGTCAGTGGCTTCGAAACATCAGCGGCCGCTACATCCACCTCGAGCGTGCGGTAGCCAAACATCTGTACCACAATCTTGAGGTCTGTTGCTGCTGGAATTTTGATTGTAAAGGTACCTTTGCTTTTTGAGTAGGCACCATAGCGGGTATTCGCAACCTTGAGAGCAGCGCCTACGATGGGGTCTCCAGAGGTTGTGGTAACCGTACCGCGGAGCTCTACGTCAGCAAACGCACCAGTGAATGAAAAAAGGAATGTCAGAATACAGAGTAGGTGTCGCATCAAACCGAACCTCTCCCTTGCTGTTGAACATGTGAACCAGAAAAACCGTAATAGGCGATGTAGATGTAGCATGCAGTAGCGAGCAGATACGACCACTGCAGCGAACCCAGAGAGTCGGCCATAGCCCCCTGCACTTGAGGAATGATTGCTCCGCCAAGAATGGCGGCGATCAACCAGCTCGACCCCTTGTTGGTCATCACACCGATGTCTTTGATGGCGAGTGTGAAGATCGTAGAAAACATAATGCTGTTGAAGAATCCACATGCAACAAGCATCAGAGCGGCCGTCATGCCCTCTGTTACCGTCGATCCAGCTGTCAGGAGCACATTGGCACTTGCTACCAATCCAAGCAGGTATCCCGGCTTTACCTTAGTAAGCACGACTGAGCCAATGAAGCGTCCAACCATTGCTCCGCCCCAGTAATATGCCACATACGTTGTAGCCTGCATCTCTGCCATGCCTAGCCGCTCGCCGAGGTAGTTTACCAGAAATGAACCGATTGCTACCTCTGCTCCGACATAACAGAAGATACCGAAGACACCTTTGAGCAGATGCGGAACCTTGAGCGGGTCCAACAGCTTGACGTTCTTCTCTCCATCGCCCTCGACAGATTCAATGCGTGGCAACTTGAAAAACGCAACAACGATCGCGAGTATCAGAAGCATTGCGGTAAGCACGATGTAGGGCATCTGCACCGACGTAGCCTGACTTGACTTGTACGCTGCAACCGCCTCAGCGGGCATCGAAGCAAGATCTGTAGACGACAGCACCTGAGATGCAAGAATCAACGAGGCCCCCAATACAGGTGCAATCGTTGTTCCAACGGAGTTGAACGCCTGAGATAGCACAAGCCGTGAGGAACTGCCCTCGGGCGGACCAAGCACCGCGACGTATGGATTCATAGCCGTCTGCAGCAATGCAAACCCAGAAGCAAGCGTGAAGAGTCCGGTCAAAAACAGTTCGTACGATGCAATGATCGATGCTGGATAGAACAGGGATGTCCCAAGTGCCGCAATGACAAGCCCCACAACGATCGATCCTTGATAACCGAGTTTAGAAATCAACGAGGAAGAAGGAAACGCGATAATGAAGTATGCAGTAAAAAAGCAAAACTGAATCAGCGCTGCCTGCGTGTAATTGAGATCGAACAAGCTCTTCATGTGCGGTACGAGAATGTCGTTCAAGCACGTGA
This sequence comes from Kapaibacterium sp. (SeqCode), assembly GCA_044345485.1. Classification (GTDB taxonomy): domain Bacteria; phylum Bacteroidota; class Ignavibacteria; order Kapaibacteriales; family Kapaibacteriaceae; genus UBA10438. The sequence goes on along the minus strand of JBIJAX010000058.1, from coordinate 1,782 downwards.
TGAATCCGATCATAAAAAACAGCATGCCCATCGCGGCAAACGGACCTCGGTATGATCCGCCGTTAGTTGATGCCGATGCCTTGGAATCCGCTGCTATCATTGGGTTTACCTCAGTATTACGAGTCGGGCAAATGTAGGTAACACGGATGTTATCACACGGCAAAACTTGCCCACAAGCCGGCTGTTCACGAGACTACCTCTCAGTTATCCAGCGAGCCGTATTTTCGGACACAGGCCATTTAAAAACAGGACTCACGAATGTTTTTCAAGCAGATTTACGAACCAGGTCTTGCCCATGCATCATACATGGTGGGATGCCAGAAGACAGGTGAATGTCTGGTTATCGACGCAAAGCGGGATATCGACACGTACCTAGAGATAGCCAAACAAGAGCGGCTCAAGATCACGCATCTAACCGAAACCCATATTCATGCAGACTTTCTAGCTGGCACAAGGGAGCTAGCCTCGGTAACGGGCGCGCCAATGTTTCTCAGCGATGAAGGGGGCTCTGAGTGGCAGTATGACTTTGACCACAAAGGACTTAGAGACGGCGATGTCTTTATGGTGGGCAACATCAAGGTGGAGGTGCTGCACACTCCCGGCCACACTCCCGAACACATCTCGTTCCTCGTAACTGACACACCGGCAATCTCCGATCAGCCGATCATGATCTTCACGGGCGACTTCGTCTTTGTTGGTGATGTTGGCCGTCCAGACCTCCTCGAGAAGGCCGCTGGCTTTCGGGGTACCATGGAAGTAGGAGCCCGCCAGATGTGGCAGTCGTTAAAAAAGTTTAAGGCACTTCCCGATCATATTCAGGTACATCCTGCCCACGGGGCTGGCTCAGCCTGTGGAAAAGCTCTTGGTGCTATCCCCTCCTCAACGGTTGGTTATGAGAAACTTGTGAACTGGGCACTGCGGCATACCGACGAGGACGCATTTGTAGCGGAGCTTCTGTCTGGTCAGCCAGAGCCCCCTACCTACTTCGCAATGATGAAGAAGCTCAACAAGATTGAACGTGCGCTTCTTCCAGAGGTGCCCAAACAGCAGCAGCTCACACTCAGCGAGTTTGACGCATTCCAAGCTGGCGGCGGCCTTGTAATCGATGCACGGTCGAAGGTTTCGTTTGCGGGCGGTCACATTCCGGGCTCAATCAACATCCAGAACAACAAGGCTTTCTCCACGTGGGCTGGATGGATGATTTCGTACGACAGGCCTTTTGTACTGGTAGCACCGGACGACCAAGTAGATGACATCACGCGCAAGCTAATGCGCATCGGACTTGATAGCGTTGCTGGCTATGTAACGAATGTTACAGATTGGCAGTCAGCTGGCCACGAGTTACAGGAAGTTCACCAGATCCACCTTGATGAGCTACAAAAGTCGTACAACAGCCCCGATATCATTGTCATAGATGTTCGCGCATACAGCGAGCATGAGAGCGGACACATCCCCGGTGCGAAGCACATCCATGCTGGCTATCTACGTGAACACATTGCGGAGTTATCTCACGACAAGAACATCGTGATTGCATGCCAAGGCGGTGATAGGTCAAGTATCGCAACTAGTATGTTACAACGCGAGGGCTTTACGAACGTTCGCAACTTCCCCCCAGGATTCGCCGGCTGGCAGGCTTCTGGCGCGCCTGTAGAAATGGGAGTACAGGCATGACGAAGCAGATTTCGGTTACTGAGCTTAAATCGCGACTCGCTGCAGGAGAGCATCCCACAATTCTTGATGTCCGCCAGCCCGAGGAGCGCGAAGAGTTCGCTCTCGACAACA
>JBIJAX010000057.1:0-12165 GCA_044345485.1 Kapaibacterium sp. (SeqCode) | reverse complement strand
CCATGACGAATTCAGGAGATTGAGGAAATTCTGCACATCAAGGGTGAACTGAATCTTGTGGTCAGAAAACCCTGGGATATCCTGTGTAAGCCGAAGATCCAACTGGTTAATCCATGGTTCGCGCAGAGCATTGCGGGGTAGGATTTGGCCTTGGTACGATTTGAGGATAGGGTTGGAGTTGATCAGTTCCATCAGCTGAGCCCAGATCTGGTCTGGGGAACGCAAATCGGATGCATCTGTTGGCTTCGGGATCACAACGCGGGTATTGTAATCATCAGCACGGGGGATGTAGACAAGGTCATTCCCACCTGATGCATTGTCGCCGTTGTAGTCTTGAGCATAGCTGATTGAATACGGACGTCCGGATGAGCCCGAATAAAACACGCCGATCGATGTTGTGTAGCCTCGCGTCCACGTGTGCGCGTACATTGCATTGGCAGCAATGCGGTGAAGCTGGTCATAGTTGGAAATACCAACAGTTACGTTGTTGGGATCAATGGCATCGGTACTTGTCCATTGAGACCCAGCTGTTGCTGCCGTTGATGAGTTCAGATCCTGCGTGCGTCCGTAGGTGTAGGAGGCCATACCGCTCAGGCCTGGAATCAGCTCATTATTAGCATCGAACTTCAGCTGCGTCGAGATCGAGTATTGCTGTCCGCCGTCTCGACTGCGCAGGAGGATTACCTGCGTAAAGCGTCTGTCTACGAGCGAATCGGCTGCACCACCGGCATACATTCGGCGCTCATCCAACGGGGACACCCCTAGCGATGTGTCTCCGCCGTTTATGTAGCGCATTCCTGATTGCCTCAGATTGAGGTTCGCATAATCAACCTGGTTCAGAAACTTGCCGTACATACCCTCAAAGGTGATCGAGACATCCTTTGCGATCTTGATATCTGTTGCCAGCGTAGAACGCCAAACCTGAGGTAGTCTAAAGTTCTCGTCGGTGATGTTGATCGCAGTGGTGTTAATGGGGCTTCCCGGATAGGCAGAATCTCCGGGTCGTAGTGCTGGCTTGGCCAGATCCCATTTCATCGGCGTTCCGTCTGCCGAGTTAATGGAGTTTGGAGAGTTATTCGCACCTAGTTCAGCCCGATACAAGTCCATACCAGTATTGGAATACTGATTCGAGAGCCATACTGCAGCCACTCGGCCAGTGAATAGGCCAGAGCCTCCACGGATCTGCAGGGTCTTGTCGCCACTGACGTCGTAGTTAAACCCAACGCGAGGTGAGAACAGCAAAACACCCGTTGGTACCTGCGAAGTACTGCGTCCGGGGAATGCCTGAGCAAACGCCGGGTTTGTGTATGGAGTGTCCCAGAACACTGGCACATCAAGGCGCAGACCGCCATTTACGCGAAGCTGCTCGTCTACCTGCCATTCATCCTGCACATAGCCGCCAAACTGGGCCATGCTCCATGCTGCACGGGGCATTTGATTGCCGTTAGTGACGTCCGTGTTGGCATAGCTGACTCGGTAAAAGTTAGCCGTGCTGTCTGCATATGCATCAACAGAGGAGTACTGGATGGATCCAAAATAGTCCTGGATGAACAGGTTGTTGAAGAGCGAAATCTCGTTGTGTGTTCCCATCGTTATCGTGTGATCTCCGAGAAACCACGTAAGATCGTCCGTTAAGGCGATCAGTGTCTGATCCAGAGCATTTGCCTGTGAGCTGCGCTCCGGACCCAGGATAACATTCATGCCGGCACCAACCTGAATACGCACTTCAGGGAATGGAATCACCTGACCAGACTGATTGCTCGGCAGGATGCGGGCGTCGTTGGTCTGGGTGTACGAAACACGAAACTCATTGCTCACCGATTCGCTGATGCGGCTGTTCCACTGCAGCACCGTTTGATTGTTGATACTCTCAAACGTGTTCATTCTACTGGTAAGGCTATAGTTCAGATTGTTGCGCAGCAGATTGCGGTCTTGAATGCCGTACGTAAAGTTGTGTCGCAGCTGGAGCTTGTTAGACTCGTCAATATTGATATCGAGGCGGCCAATCAAGCTAGTAGAATTATTGCGAATGTTCGTAATGCCGTATTGACCAGGATCGTAGCCGTACTGGTTCTTTGTAACGTCGATAATTCTGTCCAGCACCGTGCTCGACATCGCAAAGTTGTTCAGTGCTGTTGGATCGTTCAGCGATACCTCGAGTGGAGTAGATCGCTGACGTCCCTCGGCTGTAATGTGGAAGAAGATTTTGTCCTTGACGATCGGACCACCAACACGCCCGCCAAACTGGACATCGTGGAATGCATCAAACGGACGCGCCGCGGCATCGGGACTATTGCCAACAAGGTCTTGGTTTCGTCCGAAGATGAACACCGATCCGGAAAATGTATTCGTCCCTCCACGGGTGATAGCATTTACCAAGCCCCCTGTAAAACCGCTCTGGCGAATATCATAAGGAGAGACATTTACACGAATGCGTTCAATGGCGTCAAGAGAGACGAAATTCGAATTTGCCTGTGACCCGGCCGTACCAGCCGAACCCAGTGCAAAGACATCGTTAGCTACCGCACCGTCGATCTGGAAATTGTTAAAGCGTGAGTTCACGCCCATAATGCTCACACCCTGAAGCCCGTCACTGCCTGCTGTGCTAACCTGATTGGTATATGGATTCATACGGGCAAGGTCGCTTATGCTACGGTTGATTGTTGGCGAAGCGGCGATCACTGCCTCACTGATAACGGAACCCGAACCGTTCTTGCTTGCATCAAAGAGCCCGTCGCGCTCTACCGAGACGGTAATCTCACTGCTTTTAGAAGCAGACTCCGCTAGTATGGCATTTACAGTTGTTGCTTCGCCAACGTCAACGTTAACACCACGAATGGTGTCACTACGATACCCGATGCATGAAACAGCGAGGTAGTACGTGCCTGGGCGCAAACCCCGGATGAGGTACTGCCCCTTATTCTTTGATACAGCACCATACGAGGCACCAGTAGAGGTGCTCACGGCACGGATCATTGCGCCCGGCAGAACAACTGCCGTAGCACCTGTTTTACCTTTGACAATGCCGGTAATGGATCCTGTTGTGACGCCCTGTGCTGATAGGACTGACTTCATCAGCGTAAGCACGAGGAGGAGGGAGAAAGTGGAGCGGAGTAGCATAGGCATGCAAGGAGATTGAGAGTGCAAAACTACGGTATTTCAGCACTGGCAGCGGCAGGGGGCGTATCTTTGCCAAGTGATTACACTTGACACAAGATTTCGCGATGCAGCCCGCTCGGCGCGCATCGAATTGGGTGGGGCAGTAGAGCCCTTTGCTCATCTTCCATACACGAAAGAAATATCTGTAAAGCGCGCCGGACTCAAGGCCTTCCTTGAGGCGGTGCGCCTGGATGGGGCAAGGGTAGAACCTATCATACAGGCGCCATCTCCGCGGTCGTACAGGACAACATCCCGCCGTCGCGTGTACATCAACCGTGGCAAGCTGCAACTCAATCATGGCGACGGAAATAATCCCGGACAGGCCAGCCTGCTGGAGCCCCCTCATCATGCTGCGATATACACGCTGCTGGAATCTCTGCTACAGGAAATCCACCCGCAGGTTCAGGAAATCATCAATCATGTAATCGTACGTGGGACGTATGATGAATTTGTGCTGATCGTAAATGTGAAGGGGATGGACGCATATATCGTGCGAACAATTCGACGAGTTTGTGAACAAGTACAGTCCTCCATTCCTGAAGTACAGCATGCCTGGATGTACCACGATCCCAAGGGTAGCCGGTTCTATCTCGAATTGGAACGTCCTGCAACCGGCGTCAATGCCAAGAAGCTCTTTGGTCATGCAGCGTGGCGTCAGGTGATCAACGATGTTACCTATCAAGTAGGCGTCTTCTCGTTTTCACAGATCAACTTGGAAATGATGCCTGCGCTGATCTCCACAGTGGCAGATCATGCAGGTGTAACCCAGCAAGACATCCTGTTTGATCTTTACTCCGGATATGGTCTGTTCGGAGCCGCTTTTGCCAAGAGTGCAAAGCAAGTTGTTGCTGTGGATGCCGACGAAACAACGGTTGATAACGCCAGGTACAACATCAAACGGGCTGGCGGAAATGTAACGGCTATACGGCAGGTGTTCCGCGATGCAGACGATGTAACGTCGCTATGGAAGACATGCGGTAAGATCCTGCGTCCGCATACGCTCGAATCACCAGCTGTTGTTGTGCTCGACCCGCCTCGCAGCGGCACTCCTGCGGGGATGATCCGCGAGATTTCTCGCACGATTCAGCCGCGCACAGTTGTAGAAGTTTTCTGCGGTCCAGATGAACTTGCCCGGAGCATCAGGGAGTGGAAGTCTGCTGGTTATCAGCTCGAGCGTATCACTCCACTAGATCTGTTTCCAGGTACATTCGGGATGGAGATTGTAGCTAGCTGGAGTTTGGCTGATGAGCCTACCGAACCTTCTCCAGAGCCCAAGAGAACACCTCGAGGTAACGCTCGGCCGTATGGACGATCGAATTATCGACGCTCATAGCATTACGTCGCACATGCGTCCAGTGAGGTTCCTGCTTGTAGAGTCTAAGTGCTCGCAACAAAGCATTGGATAGCTCGTCTGCTGTGTAGTCAAAAAAACGCACTCCCGTTCCACAAAATGTGATCGGGTCGTACTCTTCAATCGTATCTGCCAAGCCGCCGATTCCTCGCACGATAGGCACAGATCCGTATCGCAGTGCGAACAGTTGAGTTAGTCCGCACGGTTCAAAGAGCGATGGCATCAGATAGTAGTCACTGCCAGCTTGAACCCGGTGTGAAAGGGGCTCGTTGTACCCCTTGATAAATCGCACATGATGAGGGAACTGGTGTTCAAGGTCATGCATGATGCTCTCGGCAGCATGATCTCCGCTTCCAAGCACAACAAGCCGAAAAGCCCCTTCCCGAAGGTGCTGTGGCAAAGCGTGTTGCAGGATAGAAAGACCCTTCTGCTCGGTAAGACGCGTTACCATGCCTACGACAGGGATTGCGTCATTCTGATCCTCGGCTGAGAACCCAACCTCCCGCAGTAGGGCGATCTTGTCTGTGATCTTTCGTTCCAGCGAATCCTGCGAGTAGGTAAGGGCAATGTGCTGGTCGACGTTGGGATCCCACTCTCTGGTGTCGATGCCATTGAGCACGCCAAGCACATCAGCTGAACGAGTTTGCAGAGCCCCCTGCAAGCCTTTGCCCTCAGGCGTCCAGCGCACTTCCTGTGCGTACGTTGGACTTACCGTAGTAACCTTGTCGGCAAACATGATGCCCGCCTTCATGGCATTAAAGCAGCCGTCGTGCTCATACCAGCAGCCGGTGTAGAAGTCCGACGGCGCAAAGCCACAGAACTCCATCGCACGCAAGGGATCAAAGTGTCCCTGGAATGCCATGTTGTGGATGGTAAAGACACCCGCCGTCTGAGAAAAGAATGGTTCGTGTCTGTAGGTAACCTTGAGAAGGGGCATGCACACTGCAGTGTGATAGTCGTGCGCATGAACGACGTCTGGCTGAAACTCCAAAGCCTTTGCCACCTCAAAGGCGGCTTTACTCAGAAAGATGAACCGACGGTCGTTGTCTTCAAATCCCTCGTGATATCCATAAATGCCAGGTCTGTCGAAATAGTCTGAAGACCGCACGAAATACACGTCTACGCTGGTTCCAGGGAGTTTCCCGTGCCATACCTCGGCATATTCGACCCAGCTGCCAAAGGGAACCGCAACGAGCAGGTCAAGCTTTGAGATCCCGAAGTGTTCCTTGTCGATTGAGCCATACAGCGGCAACACCAACCGCACATCATGCCCGGCTGTAGACCATGCGCGTGGCAGTGCCGATGCCATGTCGGCGAGGCCGCCAACTTTCGCATATGGACTAATCTCAGCTGCTGCAAGGAGGATGTTCATGCTGTCCGGAATGCTTCTGTAACAGGTCCGCAAATATAGGTCTGCAGTCCAACGAAGGCCTGCTGCGCTTGCACGGCCTTTTCCACCTCTGTGAATAACCCGTACATCGTAGACCCGCTGCCACTCATTGATGCATAGTTAGCCCCATTTTCATAGAGAGAGTGTTTAATCGTTGCAAGTATTGGATGTTCTATGAATACAGAGCGCTCAAAGTCGTTGTTGAAGCCAGCTGACGCAACCTCTTTATTTGCAATGGCATATGTCCATAGCTTTACTAGGTCTTCGTGGGGTTGTTCACCTGTTATCCCCAGTGTGGAATACGCCGCAGCAGTATTGACATGGATACCAGGACATACAAGAAGTACCGTCCAGGGGAATTGGTTGTCTAGAGGTTGAATCACCTCTCCGCGTCCGCTTACATGTGCTACGCCATACCGCAGAAAGAACGGGACATCTGAGCCCAACGACTGAGCTAAGGGCTCAAGTTCGTGCAACACGTGGCTATTGAGATCACGTCCGTTGAGCAGTGCTAACCCAAGCAGCGTCGTTGCCGCGTCTGATGAGCCCCCTCCGAGACCTCCTCCCGTTGGTATGGCTTTGTTCACGGTTATCTTTGCGCTCAGAGAATCGTGAGGGTACGCAAGAGCATAGGCGTTGGCGGTCTTCACGACGATGTTGGTTTCTGGGGTATCGGTTACCTCTGGTATGCAGTGTACTTCCAGATGCGGTTGTGGATCAAAAACAAGAGTGTCGTGGAGATCAATGGCCACGAAAATCGATTGAATGTCGTGAAAACCGTCTGGGCGTTTTCTCACAACGTCGAGTCCAACATTGATCTTAGCACACGCGCGAAGCGTAAGGGGATGATGTTTCATGTCTGAGCAAATATCGTACACAAGTGAGCTCGCGCGGAAGGGTATTCACCTTTCCTCGCTCTTGATTCCCATTGTGTACCTCCAGCTTAACCATTGGACGGGCATCACCATTCTGACGGGCATGACGATTACGTCGCTGCTGATTGACGTTTTGATGCACTATCATGACCCCACGCGGCGTGTAATGCACTCCCTTGTTGGACCTATGCTCCGTCCGCATGAGATTGCATCGGAAGTTTTTAGACTCACGGGTGCATCGTGGGTCCTGATTGCTGCTACGCTAACGTTCCTCCTGTTTCCCAAGGTAATCAGTACAACATCCTTTACTGTCCTCATCGTAAGTGATACAGCCGCAGCCCTAATTGGACGTCGTTTTGGCAGGCGTAGGTTCTTTGACAAAACGCTTGTAGGCACCTTGTTCTTCGTGTTGACGGCAGTTGTCGTTACGGCAGTGTATCAGCAGGTGTTCCACGTTGGATTCTGGTTCCTTGTATCTGGTATCACTGCCAGCCTAGTGTGCGGTGTTGTCGAGGCGGTGTCAACCCGTCTTAAACTTGATGATAATATCAGTATCCCAAGTAGTTTTGCACTGACAATGATGGGGATGAACTGGTTTGGGCAGTTACTCCACATGCCAACATTTCTTCACTGATCTCACATAGGGTACATGGCGAACAAACTCAACCGCAGCTCCAAGATCTTCATCCTTGTGCTTCTGCTGCTTGGACTCGGGATCGCAGTAGCCTACGTGGTGCTTCGGTACTTCCGCAGTGACTCCTATGCTGAGCAAATAGATCGCATTGTTCGCACGCGGGACAGCGTCGTTACATCAGTGTATTTCATACGTGTTGCTGATTATGATTCGCTTAATGTCCGAGACATAACGGCTGATTTCATTCGGAAGTCTCTCGATTCAAACGAGCTCGATGTAAGCAAGACTCGGCAGTACATGTTCCACATGTTCACAACTGCTGATACGATGAACCTAACCCAAGACATGTTGGACGAACTAGCGTACACGAATCCAGCTATCGAGGAGCCGTCAAAGATCCTTCGTTGTGTAAAGAACGGATGGATTGTCTCGTATAAGTTTGCCCCATACCGCACTCAGCCTCGCAGTTTTGACATGGTGCGGACGTATTTCTACATGCCTCGTAACGGCATCAAGCTCAAGGATATCGAGCTCTGATCAGCGTCCGCGAAACTGGGTGTCTTTCCACTCAGCAAACAAGTGCTTTACCTTGTTGCGCTGATACTTCCCAGTGGATGTTACCGGAAGAGAATCGGTGAAGAGAACTACCTTCGGAGCTTTGGAATAGGGAAGTTGTGACTGACAGAAGTCAAGTATCTGTTGCTCACCTACGGTTTCTTCAGTGCGAATAACCAATGCGCCTACTTCCTCACCGTACATGTTGTTCTCAAATCCGACGCATATGCCGGCCTGAACGCCAGGTGCTCTGTTAATGACTTCGTCGATTTCCAAGGGGGCTAGGTTAACGCCACCTCGAATGATGAGCTCTTTAAGGCGTCCAGTGATAAAGTAGAAGTAGCCCCTTTTCTCATCAAAAACACGGAATCCTTCATCTCCTGAGCGGAACCATCCATAGGCAAACGCTTCCTCATTTGCCTTGGGATTTGCATCGTATCCGCGCATGATGTTGCTGCCGCGGATGACGATTTCGCCCCGTTCTCCATCGGGTACTGGATTACCTGATGGATCGTGTATCGACATCTCGTTAGCTGGTATGGCAACGCCGATTGATGGGAAGCCATGGTCCTGCAGCCAGTGATGGTGTTCTTCGTCAGACAAGCTCGTGGGGAGAAAACAGGTGTAGCACGTTGTCTCTGAGAGACCGTACCCGTGCGTAATTCGGAGATCGTAGGCCTGTTCGAATCTCGCCGCCAGTTCACATGTTAAGGGGCCCGCACCACAGATGATATTCCGGAACCCTGATTCTCTGACGCCCGTCGCATCTGCCTGACTATCAAGCAAAAAGGCAAGCAGCGTTGGTACAACACTTACAATGTGCACGCCATGCTCGATTATTGCCGGGAAAAAGGTCCGCGGCGAAAACTTGCGATGCAGCACAACTGATGCACCTGCAAGAAAGGGGGCGGCATGCGTTACCAGAGATCCATTGACGTGGTGGACAGGGAGCACGCACATCATGCGAGTATCTGCTGTGATATCGAACCATGAAATGATATCGCCACAGTCGCTGAACAAACATTGTTGAATAAGTACTACACCCTTTGGATTGCCTGTAGTGCCAGAGGTATACACCACCATGCAGTCGTCCCAGCGCATGTCCGTTGCAGCATCCGGATATGCATACGGTTCGCTGGCTCGGATACGTTCATACCAGACAGAATCTGACGCATCAGAGTCCATCTCAACGATCTCAACTCTATGCTCATTGCACGGATTACGTACTCTGGTAGCATACTCGGATTTACTCAGAACAAGCTTGCAGCCTGAGTGTCCGATGATGTATGCAAGCCGCTGGTCGTCTTCCGTCATGTTTAAAGGCACTGCACAAGCGCCCATAAGCCAGCAGGCAAAGTAGGCCAGTATGGTATCGGGATGGTTATGACTTGCAATGGCAATGCGGTCGCCGCGCCTGATACCATGCTGCGATAGTATTGCTGCAATTCGACGGGAAACATCGATGAAGACGCTGTACGACCATGTTGACTTCCTGCCTTGATCATCGATGTAGATCAACCAGGGTTTTTCCAAGTTGGTGTCGTTGTTGTGCCGCATAAGCGCTCCCCAATTCAAGTAGGGCGTCGTAACTGCGTCGGGAGCAGTTCCATGGGCGGTACGCGCTGGGTGATGTTGAGGGTCGTAGAGCATACGGTCTAGCTAGAATTCAAGTAATTTGGCTTCGAATATACTCGATTCGAAAGCGATGGAATGATGATCGATCTGCGAAGTGACACGCTCACAACCCCTGATGATGGAATGCGCCAGGCCATTGCCAACGCACCTGTTGGGGATGACGTCTACAGTGAAGACCCTACCGTTGAAGAGCTTCAGCACCGTATTGCCGAGATGTTCGGCAAGGAAGCTGCATTGTTCGTGCCGAGCGGAACGCAGGGAAATCAGATCTGTCTTGCGCTTCATGCCTCAACGGGCGATGAGATCATTTGCGAAAAGGATGCGCACATCTTTCACTATGAAAACGCTGCAGCAAGTGTGATCGCTCGTGCTCAGCTTCATGGCATTCCGTCGGAGTATGGTGCCATGCCCCTTGAGTTGATCGAGCAGGCCATTCGACCCACAGCCTACTATTACCCCAAAACCGCTGCCATTGCGGTTGAGAACACCCATAATCGCCACGGGGGTACAGTTGTTCCGCTGGAACACCTTAGGTCAATTCGCTCAATTGCAGAACATCACGGGCTGGCCTTGCATTGCGATGGCGCTCGAATCTGGAATGCGATAACTTCCTCCGGCGTCTCAGCCAGGGAATACGGAGAGATCTTTGATACCCTGAGTGTATGTATGAGTAAGGGGCTCGGAGCACCTATTGGCTCGCTCATTGTTGGGTCACGGCAGCATATCGAACGTGCCCGGCGATGGAGGAAGATGCTGGGCGGGGGCATGCGTCAGGTAGGGGTGCTAGCTGCTGCTGCGGTGTATGCATTGGACGTTACGCTTAGCAAACTGGCTCGTGACCATGAACATGCTCGGTTGTTTGCGGAGTCGCTTGCTGCACATCACAAGGTATCGATTGACATGCAGAGGGTGCAGACAAACATCGTAGTGTTTAACGTTAAGGGTGTCAACGACGCACAATTCGTTGCAGCCTGTGCTGAGCGTGGGTTGCGTATTGCCCCAATCTATCCCGGAACGATGAGGGCGGTGATGTATCATCAGGTCACAACAGACATGGTGCGCCAGGCAACTGCAATTCTGCACGACGTGCTCGGCGACTAATCCATATTTTTGCCTCACATCATGTTCAAAGAGTGAATTCTATGCCGTCAGCTGAAAAATCCGAAGCCATTGTAGACCACAGTACCGCAAACATCGAAGGGCACGGTACGTACCACCATCGTCTGCACAGCAGGGTGCGCTCGTATGATGTTGACCGTCAGAGCATAGTGCATAACGCTGTCTACCTCTACTGGCTCGAAGCTGCTCGCATCGAGTATTTCCGTGATATTGGCGTTCCAATCGACAGAGACTCATTCGTTACAAAGCACTTCTTCGTTGTGCTCAAAACTTCGATCGAGTACAAAGAAGCAGCGCGGTTTGATGACGCCTATACCGTATACACACGTGTTCCGTTTGTGAAGAATTCGTCGTTCGGGTTTGAACATGTTATTCGCCATGAAAACGGGACGATCCTCGCTGTTGCAAGTAGCGTTTTGGTTCATCTGAATCCTGCCACGCATCGTCCAGAGCGAATCCCAGACTCATACCGGTCGCTGATCCGAGAGTTCGAAGGCGACAACGTCGTTTTTGCAGAGTGAGCCTCTCGTTCATGAAAAGCGTCCGTTCGCTTGCCGCTCGGCATATCATGATCCGTGTTGATGCCAACCAATGGACATCACCAGAGTACCGCGCAACCGCATATGCACTTGTTGAGCAGGGAATTGGGGGCATTGGTGTCTTCCTTGGAGAACTCGAACAAACAGCTTCGATGATTTCCGATCTGCAACAGCGGGCTGGCGGCAGACTCCTGGTAGCAGCTGACTACGAGTTTGGTCTGCCCATGAGACTCGAAGGGGGCATTGCGTTTCCGCGTGCCATGGCCCTAGGTAGATGCGATCCCCGCACCACAGAATCTGTGGCAAGGCTCATTGCTGAAGAGGCTGCGGCCATTGGCGTAAACTGGAATTGGGCCCCGGTGGCCGACATAAATTCTAACCCTGATAACCCCATCATTAACACCCGCAGTTTTGGCGAACAGCCTGAATTGGTTGCACAGCATGCTGCGGCATTTATTCGCGGAACTCAGTCTGCTGGGGTGCTTGCCTGCGCAAAACACTTTCCCGGACACGGTGACACATCTGTTGATTCGCACCTTGCTCTGCCAACGATTGATGTGCCCGAGCATGTTGCTACGCAGCGTGAACTTGTGCCATTTAGGGCAGCTGTTGATGCCAGCGTAGGCTCAGTTATGGTGGGGCATATCGTCGTGCCGTTTCTTGATACCGAGCTTCCAGCATCATTATCACGAGAGGTTGTCACAGATTTGCTCCGACATCAGATGGGGTTTGATGGACTTATCTGTACTGATGCGCTCGATATGCATGCCATTGCCGACAGTTGGCCAAGCGGCAAGGCGGCTGTTATGGCCCTGCAGGCCGGCGTTGATATTGCCCTGATGCCTGATAATGTTTATGAGGCCCTTGAGGCAGTAACTGATGCGATCGAACGGGGAGAACTCTCTGAA
>JBIJAX010000056.1:0-12213 GCA_044345485.1 Kapaibacterium sp. (SeqCode) | reverse complement strand
GCTCAGGCAAGCGCGTATATCCGGGCTTTATCGCACCGAACTCCACGATAGGTCTTACCGAGATCGATGCCGTACGATCTACGCGCGACATGGCCGAGGTTGGTTCATTCAACCCGAATGTTCGTGCTGAGACAGCATACAATCCCGATAGCGAAATCATACCTACAGTACGCGTGAATGGTGTGCTCATTGTAAACTCTGTGCCTCAGGGCGGCATAGTAGCTGGACGTTCCTCGCTGATGCGTCTCGACGGTTGGACGCGCGAAGACATCGCCATTCAATCCTCATCTGCGCTTGCCATGGAGTGGCCGTCTATGGAGGTTTCAAGTTCTCGTTGGGTGCGTAAGTCGGCAGATGAACAGCGTAAGGAAATCAATGAAAGTGTGCGAAACATCTACGACCTCTTCTCAAAGGCACGTGCCTATAGCAATGCAGTGCTTGCGGGCGTAGATACAGCACAGCGAGACATACGCTATGAAGCAATGCGCGCAGTGTTCGAGCGAAATCTACCAGTGATGATAACGGCAACTACCCGACGTCAGATCGAAGCAGTGTTAGACTTTCAGGCAGAGTTTGGTCTTCGCGTAATATTGGTTGATGCCTGGGATGCACCACGAATGCTCCCACAACTCCAAAAAGCTGGCGTGGGTATCATTGTGCCACGCGTACACTCGCTGCCGCGAAGAGAAGAAGACGGATACGACGCTGCCTTTGCGCTTCCGAGCATCCTGGCCGAGAACAATATCCCGTTTGCATTCAGCGATAATGGATCCTGGCAGCAGCGTAACCTACCATTCCTTGCCGGTACTGCCCGCGCATTTGGTCTGTCGGAATATGCTGCAGTAAAGGCGCTTACCATCTGGCCAGCAATGCTCTTTGGTATCGACAACAAGTACGGCTCACTCGAAGTTGGCAAAAGCGCAACATTGTTTATCAGCGAGGGCGATGCGCTGGATACAAAGACAAACAAGCTGACGGCTGCATTTATTGACGGACGCGAGATAGATCTCAGCACCCGTCACTCACGTCTGGCCAAGAAGTATCGCGAGCGTCTCCAAAGGAAGTAATCGTGCGCAACGGCATACTCCTAGAAGCAACTCAGATAGACGTCCCGCGCGGATCGCTCTCCATGGCCAAGCGCGCGATGTCGGCAGAAGACTACGAACGCTATGCCGCCGTAACGCTGCACGAAATCACCTATGCAAGTGGTGGATTGCGCATCAAAGGTTTTATGGCATTGCCGCCTGCCGGACAGGCCTTGTATCCGGCAGTGATCTTCAACCGCGGCGGTAGCGGTCCCAAGGGAGCTCTTACGGCTGAGACAGCCATGCCGTTCATCGGTCTCTACGCCTCATGGGGATACGTTGCAATAGCGTCAAATTATCGTGGGGTAGGGGGCTCAGAAGGCGTTGTTGAAGAATGGGGAGCCCAGGATGTGGATGATGCAATGAACCTTGTTCCGCTTCTCGAGAAATTGAAGTACATCGATCAGGATCGTATCGGACTGGTTGGCGGAAGCAGGGGCGGGATGATGGCATACATGATGCTTGCGCGTACGCAGCGCTTTCGTGCAGCGGTAACCTTTGGTGCCCCTTCGCGCATTCACGAGGAGCAGGCTCAGGCCTATATCCGCAAGACGATGCAGAACTACCTCCCAGCCGGATCAAACCCGCAGCTTGAGGCGGAGAAGCGAAGTGCCGTACTCTGGGCCGATACACTCTCGCCTACAACGCCGCTTCTTATCCTTCATGGCACGGGTGACAAACGCGTAGATGCGATGCATTCGTTGGAACTTGCGACGAAGTTGCAGGAGTTACATCGTCCGTATAAGCTGATTATGTATGACAATGCGGATCACGTCCTGGCTGGACGCCGCACGGAGTCCAATGCCGATATTCGTTGGTGGCTGGACAATTACGTGATGAACAAAGCACCACTACCACGCACCGGACCACACGGTGCGTAATTCGAGGGAGTTACCATGAAACTCATTGCACTGATCATAACATTGTTTACGGCAGCAAAACTTGTTGCCCAACATGATCATGACGCGTTGGAAGACAAGCAGTCGTTTTTACAATGGATGATTCAGGATGCAAGTCTGCTTGAGAGTATGCAGCCACGTCACCCACAAACGATGATGCTTGGTGAATTCCCCAAGAAGGACATCGACACTACGATCGATGTGCAGTCGTATGAATTGCTTATCGACTGGTACAAATCACTTACTACGCGCAAGGACTTTCGTGGTCCCCGTAAAGCTGAGGGTCGCATAACAAGTTATGTGCTCTCGCGGGTCGATGACCTTAAAGCAATTGTCTTCGATGCGGATAAGCTTACGATCGACAGCGTAAAGGTTACAACCCAAAGCCAACAAATGGTGCCAGTAGCATTTAGTGTGGCTTCGAAGCGCCTCACCATGCCCCTTCCATCATCATTGAAGCGTGGCGAACAGGTTGCTGTTACAATTTGGTATGCCATCCAAACAGATGCTGGCTACATGAACATTTGGCATGCGGAAGATGCAGCAGTCAACCAGATTCCTGGCGGAAGTGCTTACACATTTGCTCAGCCAGAAGGCGCACGTACGTGGATGCCATGCAATGACCGCCCATCAGACAAGGCATACTTTACCGTGGCGGTGCGGGTACCGAAGGGCTACGTTCCGGTGTCAAATGGTGTTGAGATATCAAAGGTTGCCGATGGCGACACAGCATCATTGCACATGTGGCAGCACGACGAAGTGATGCCAACGTATTTGTTAACTGTGAACGCAGGCACATTTGTCAAGGACACGATGTTGTACAAGCGCAAGGATGGTACAACCGTTCCTGTTGCCAACTATCACTTTGAAGTAGACCGCAACGGACAGGTGTATAATGCCAACAACGCCCTAGCAAACACGCAGTTGTGGTTTGAATCACTTGAGGAAAAATTCGGCCCCTACCCATACAAGACCTACGGTCATGTTACGGTATCTCCGATCGACTTTGGTGGTATGGAGCACCAGACGATGTCTACCATCAACAGGTTTTGGTTGCGCGGCACGGCAGAACTCGGCTATGTGCACGAGCTTGGCCACCAGTGGATTGGTGACTACGTAACATGTGCAACATGGGCAGACATTTGGCTCAATGAAGGGGGCGCATCCTTCTCAGAAGCACTGTATGGTGAGTATGTCAAGGGCAAGGAAAGCTATGACAAGGTACTGCGTAACAAACGCGATCGCTACATGAGGCGTGGTCTAGCCGAGCCCCCTGTATACAACATACCGTTGGCGATGATTTTCAATGAAGCAACAACCTATAACAAGTCAAGCTGGGTCTATCACATGATGCGAAGGATGGTAGGCGACAGCTTGTTCTTCCCAACACTGCGTTCCTACATGGCCAAGTACGCGCATGGTTCTGCGCAGACGTACCAGTTCAAGCAGCATTTCGTTGAGAACATTCCAAACCCTGCGGTATCGTGGGATACGTTCTTTGATCAATGGCTTGTGAAGGCAGGTCATCCACAGTTTGCCGCAGTAATTTCTGTTCCGTCTGCACCAACGGGAACAACAGTACCGGTAACGATCAAGGTTTCACAGGTTCAGGATAATCCAGCAGTGCCCAAGGTTTTCGAAGTGCCGTTGCTGCTTCGTGTGCAATGGGGCACGCGTTGGTACGACACAACGATTGTGATGACTACGCCCACGATGGAAGTGAAGTACGAATTCCCGAATGATGGATCAAAACTTAGCTTCCCCGATCCAGCGTCGGCTACAAGCATGATCGATCCCGACGAATCGCTGTTATGTGAACGTTCTGCCGAAGTTGTTACAAGCGTGCAGGACCAGACTCAAGAAACTGGCATCCGACTCATCGGGCCAACTCCAGCTCGTGATGTTGTAACCGTTGAAGTATCGGATGGACCAGCGGTTACCTGCACATGGATTGGGCTAAACGGTGAGGTTCTTGCAACGAGCATCATCGACTCAGGCATCCGCATGCTGGACGTAGCATCACTGCCGTCTGGCATTGTGCATCTGCGCATGGAACGTGCCGGCACTACAGTAGTGTTTGCTGTACCAGTCATCCACTAACGTACAGCACCAACACGTATGTCTCTCGATATTGCATCGCTTCGCAAGGAATACACAAAGGCAGAACTCACCATTGAAAGTGTGCAGCGCGAGCCCCTTAGCCAATTCCTCGCGTGGTTTGATGAGGCACTGGCGTCAGACATCAACGAGCCAACGGCAATGGTGCTCTCGTGCGCAACACCCGATGGGCGTCCGTCATCTCGCGTAGTGCTGCTCAAGGGTGTAGACGAAGAAGGCTTTGTGTGGTACACGAATTACCTGAGCCGCAAAGGCTCCGAGCTCGATGTTAACCCGCATGCATCGCTGTTGTTTTTCTGGCCCGAACTGGAGCGCCAGATCCGCATTGAAGGTACCGTAACAAAGGTCTCGCAGGAACAGTCAACCGAGTACTTCCACTCACGTCCGTTCGACAGTCAAGTAGGCGCAGCAGCATCTCCGCAGAGTCAGGTTGTACCGTCGCGCGAATTCCTCGCAGACCTCTTCTCCATCATGCACACTGCTGCAACAAAGGCTCAGCATGTAGAGAAGCCCCCTCACTGGGGAGGCTACAAGCTCATACCAACTGCCATCGAGTATTGGCAGGGCAGACCATCACGCATGCACGACCGCATCCGGTATCGTAAAGACAACGATCAGTGGATCATCGAGCGGTTGGCACCATAGGAGCAGCGAGCAGCGAGTAGCGAACAGCGAGTAGGGGCGACCCTATGTGGTCGCCCAATAGAGTATAGCGACGTGGTCGCCCAAGAGAACGACCCGACGTGGTCGCCCAAGAGAGTATAGCGACGTGGTCGCCCAAAAGAACGACCCAAACCGTGATGATGACCCCACTTACATCATCCGCCTGATCAAGAAAGTTGTGACGGTGAGCGTGGAGACCGTTGGGTTGGTGGAGGGGATGCGCTAATGGAAAAGCCTCTGTTTCAATCGAAACAAAGGCTTTTGAGATTTCTACCAAACATCAAAACTGGCGAATAGCTCGTACGGCGTATTTCGATGACTTGGAAGCTACGTCGGGTGCGCCTGATCCAAAGTATGTTTTACCGGCATAGTTTACGTTTGGTGTGGGATCTTCTACGGATGACCAGAATCCTTCGTTGCCAATTACTACCGCACCTGGAATTCCTCGTAGGACTGCATTCACTGCAAGTACATTTGACCAGAGTACTCCCAATTCTTGTTGGGTCGGTAGATACCAATCCGTTTGACCATCAGCAGCATACTGTTCGCAAAGCAAAGCAGCGCTGTTTATGTGTCCTTGCTGAGCGATGATGGCATTAGTATTGGCCTTACCATCAAATGCTGACTGAGCGCCTATGCCTACTTTTCTGTCGATAACATTACTCCAAATGATACTGTCAGACTGATTCTTTGTGCTGACAATCAGGCCATGTTCAGTGCCGCTTGCATCCTTCCATACACTGAACACAACACCACCGCCATATGACTCACCTACATAGCGGATGAAAGCATAGCCCGGTTGTGTAGAGCCTGAGTCGCTGCATCCACCCAGAGCACTGATAATGAGAACAGCCATCATTATATGGCCGATCCAGCTACGTTCAATCTTCATAGTGCAATCCCAAAACTGATAGTGTGTAATTCTGTATGTACGGCTGCAATATCCCGAGACTGTCTCGTTGCACATAGAAACAGATATCCACAGCAACGGTGTGAGCAGCGATACTTGCAGTATGAATTCTGTCTATATGCCAGCACTAATACATACCTCGTTTTCAGTAGACTCTGATATACTGTTTTGCTAATTCTGTTTTAAGATTGTCTCAATAGTTCTAATGTTAGAATAGTAGTAATTCGGGCGTCCTTTCCAACGAAGGAGAATGGATGTCGTAAATTCTTGAGACTACGTTGTTTCGGATTTCTTTACTGCAGTGATGATTATAGAACGCGAGGTGCTTGTTCAAGTCCTCTTCAGTGCGTGCAAGCGCAGCTTATTCGGAATATTGGTAATGCTATGCGCATGTGCCTGGCCTTTGTATTGTGCTGAACATGACTTGGTGCATTCAAGAGATTCAACCTCGATTGTCTCGGATACGATATCCTCTGATGCTAAAGTTGATTCCAATGCCAAAACGGTACGCGTAACCTTCGATATCGGCCGTATTGCTGCAATGGTTGGATATGAAATTATCAACGGGCGCTATGGAGACTTGTTTTGTTGGGATATGGGCTGTGAGTATCGTGTTGCACCAATGCTCACGTGCGGAATTGGCGTACTTCTTGTATCCAACACAACATATAGTTATGCCACTATAGTCAATGGTTTTACGTTTTCTGAAGTTCTTAGCTCGATGTCTACCTTCGAGTATGCGCGCACTAGGGTATCGCTAGACTGGTATATGTCAGGAGAAGCCTACACAGATTCCTTCGTTTTAGGCTTAGATGGTAGTTATCGAAGTTTCACTTCTTCGTCATATCCCAAGGCACCGCCGTTTTGCATTGGGACAACACTAGGCTACCGATGGTTCTCTCCGAGCGGTTTTACCAGTGAGGCTACGTTTGGTGTAGACACGTATACGGGGATAGACCCATCAAGACAGGTTAGCTGGCGATACATGATAGGGTATGTGTTTTGAGGCGTGTGCAGTGATTAACCATATGCTCTTAATCCTACTCGTTTGCTCACTTGGCGCCACGTCACGTGTCGTGGCGAGTCATTCCAATAGTGATGTAACAATCTCCCAATCACAACGGGTTGATAGTTTGTCTTCGACTCAACGGAGCGCTGATTCTACCACGAGGATGTACAGTGCAAGCATTCTGCCATTCGATCTCGTGCAAAGTCGGTTACAATCGTTTGATCTCTGCGTTGACACTCGCATCGGCACATGGAGCACAATTGGAGCAGCTCTACATCACTCGTCGGTTCCAGTTAACAATGGTGATAGATTTCGCGTCCTCGCATATTCAGATTTGTATTTCTCTGGTGATGCCTATAGCACGAGCTTTGTGGTGAGTCCATTTGTGATTCTTCGGAACGCGTTCACACGTTATTCGAATTCCTCGCAGGTCAGCTCAGGCATCGGAGCACTCGTGGGGTACAAGGATTTCTATGGCAAGCCAGGCAGAAACGCCTTTAGCATCTCATGTATGGCAGGTGTAGGAAGTCTGTGGGAGATACATGGAACGGGTTATAGCTCACTCCCCGCACACGCAATAAACCTGTATGCCCAAATCGGCATTGGATATGTGATGGAATCAAACGTCAGGTAGTTCAGGGGCGACCCGCCCTATTCGGCATTACCCGCCCCCACTTCCGCGAAGGCGACGATATTTCGCATTAACGACTCTTACATACCCTCATACCTAGTCCCCAGTAACCAGTAACCAGTAACCAGTAATCAGTAATCAGTATCTAACTTCTCCTACGCTCTCAACCTCGGATCAGTTGCATCGCGAAGGGCATCACCGATAAGGTTGAATGCGGATACCGTAACGAAAATCATAAAGCCAGGGAAGATTGCTAGCCACCAGGAGGCGGTGCTGGAGCGTGCCTGTTGGAGGACGCTTCCCCAGGTAACGACGGTAGGGGGCACGCCGAATCCCAAGAACGATAGTGCACTCTCGAACAAGATCGCACTGACGATGCCGAAGGCGGCGTAGATCAAGACCGGTGCTATGGCGTTGGGAATCACGTGACGGAATATTACTCGTGGTGTTGAGTAGCCAAGCGCAGTTGCTGCGCTGATGTAATCAAGGTTACGAACGCGCAGAACTTCGCCGCGCATAAAGCGTGCGATAGACGTCCACCCGGTAAGGCCGATAAGCCCCATGATAAGCCATAGGGAACCTGTCTCGACCAAGGCAACGATGGTGATGATCAAGAAGAAGCGGGGGAAGGTGATGACGATCTCGATGAGACGCGAGATGGCGATATCAACAACTCCACCAAAGTAGCCGGCAATTGCTCCAAGGATGATGCCGATGGTGAGCGCAATGGACATGGCAATAAAGCCGATGCTTAGTGCATAGCGAGAACCATGGATCACACCTGCCAGCACGTCTCGTCCGATGCCGTCGGTGCCTAGCCAATGCTTGCCCGATGGAGCGCGGTCTTTGAGCGATACAAGATTCTTGTCTGTGCTTCTTGGTGCATAAGGCACGGGAGGCCAGACTGCCCAGTCATAGGGGAGTGTATGCCAGTCTGCTGTAGCGAATTCTTGTCCCCATTGCGTAAGCCCAAGCGTTACGCCATACTCGCGCATAACTGGCGAGTAGATGTCTCCACGCAGTGAGCAGACAATTGGTTTGTCGTTTGCCAAGACATCGGCAAAAATGGCCACAACAGCGATGGTAAGAACAGTGTACACACTGATCATCCCGAAGGTGCTTTTGCGGAACTGACGCTTAACGAAGGCGGTGTAATTCTCGCCGGTTTCTTTGATGGTGGTGTCCGTGCTCATGATGACTTCTTTCCGTATGAAATGCGCGGATCGGCCAAGCTGTAGAGTACGTCGGCCACGAGCATGCCCACAAGCGTAAGAATAGCTGATATCGTAAACACTGCCATGATCATCGGATAGTCACGGGCAACGAGTGCCTTAAACGAAAGCTCGCCCATGCCAGGGATGGAGAAGATGGACTCAATGATTACCGAACCGCCGATGAGGTTCGGGATGAGCGCAGCTACAAGAGTGATGAGCGGGATCAGAGCATTGCGAAGTGCGTGACGGTAGATCACGGAGCGTTCTGCAAGCCCCTTAGCACGAGCTGTGCGGATGTAATCCTGACGTATCACCTCAAGCATCGAAGAGCGCATCTGACGCGAGATAAAGGCAAAGTCTGCGTAGACGTAGACAATCATCGGCAGGGCAAGGTGCCATGCATAGTCGAGGAACTGACGCCAGGCAGACCAGTTCTTGCTAAACGCCGGCGAGCGAAGTCCGCTCGAAGGAAAGATCGAAACAAACTCCGGATTGGCCAGGAATGTGATTGCAAGCGTGCCTATCCAGAAGACGGGCAAAGAGTAGAGCGCAAAAAGCCCGAATGTTGAAATGCGATCGATCGTTGAGCCAGTGTGTGTAGAACTGTAAACACCAAGGGGCACGGCTATCGAGTAGGCAAGAATGATGGCGATGAGGTTCATCGTGAGCGTTACGGGAACGCGCTCGATCATCTTGTCGAATACTGGACGGTTGTCTTGAAACGACTTCCCAAAGTCTGGACGTCCGGTAAAGCGCGCCGCAGACCAGTTTGTTGCTCCATCAACGAACACACTATCCATCTTGAAGCACAGCAAGCCCCCTGTCCAAATCACGTACTGTTGCCAAACCGGCTTATCCAGATGCCATTGTTTACGGATAAGCTCAACGGTTTTTTCGTTCAGTGTGCTGCGTCCGGACATGCCCCCTTCAGAGCCTTGACCAACCTTTGCCGCCGCCGGATCTCCCGGAGCCAGACGGCTCACGGCGAATGAAATCAGCGTAATGATGAATAGTGTTGGTAAGAACAACACGATTCGCTTGAGTAGGTATCTCCACATAAGGGGCTAAAATACCACCTTCTGGTTGCCATTTCAGAACGCGTTTTCGATATGGCGTATCGCGCGGGTTCCTGTGGAATGGTCCACGGCGATCACATCAAACCTGCATGGCACCCCATAGCAATGTCGCTGGACCATCCATGCTTCTGCCGTGCGGCGCACACCGCGAAGTTTGGACGGGGTAAGCGAGGCCTCGGGCGAGCCGTACAGGTGGGAGTATCGCGAGCGGACCTCTACAAACACCAGCACACCATCATAGCTAGCTACGATGTCGATCTCTCCAACTTTCTTGTACGTGAAGTTGCGGTCCAGGATCTCATACCCCTGCTCAGTGAGGAAGTCTGCGGCGTGTTGTTCGGCCGAGCGACCGGTTTCTACAGTATTCATGGAAAAATCTCCCGATATTCGCGCCCTATGATTGCGCAGTTAACAGGAACGGTTGCACATAAGCAGGGCATGGAAGTTGTGATAGACTGCCACGGCGTTGGTTATGCAGTGAGTGTGCCACTCTCTACTGCAGATACAGTGCCTGCGATAGGCGACCGTGTGACCTTGTTTACCACCTTTGTCGTTCGTGAGGATGCGATGCAGCTCTTTGGGTTTGCGAGCACGTCGGAACGCGAAGCATTTGCGTTGCTCACATCTATCCAAGGGATCGGACCCCGCACTGCGCTGGGAATTTTGTCGGCTACATCTCTTGCAGACCTGCGCAAGGCTGTGGCTACGAGTAATGTTCTCGCGCTAACGCGTCTGCCAGGCATCGGCAAAAAAACAGCAGAGCGACTCATCATCGAACTGCGCGAGAAGATCATCAGTGTTGTACCCGATTCAAGCAGTAGTCTTGTTGCATCTGCTACACCAGCCGTTGACGACGCAGTGAGCGCACTCCAAGCCCTCGGATACGCCCGCGCTGCTGCCGAAAAAGCAGTGAAGGCAGCCATCGCCCTAGAGCCATCGGCATCTGAATCATCGGAAAAACTCATTCGCTTAGCTCTTCGCCAAACTACTTGACAGTGTCCACTCACCACTCTCTACTCTCCACTCCCTCGTGCTTTTGATCATCCCAGCCATCGACCTAACGAACGGACGCGCGATGCGATGCATTCGCGGCGTTCCGGGTACGGAGTCGTTGTACTCGGAGATCAGCGAGCACCCAGTGGAGCTTGCACAGTTGTGGAGACGTGAGAATGCGAAGTGTCTGCACGTTACAGATATCGATTCATGGAAGGGGGCAGGCAGCACGCTGAACATTGATACAGTTGTAGCCATGCAGAAAGCAATTGATATCCCAGTTCAGTTCGTATCGCGTCAGCGCACGGTCGAAGCATACCGCGAGCTCTTGGAGCGAGGTGTGTATCGAGTGGCGGTAAACAAGGTTGCGTGGATGTATCCTGATCAGACTCGTTCTCTGATTGAGCAGTATGGTCCGAGCAGAGTGATCTTTGGCGTGCGGGCGCATCAGGGAATGGTGGACATGGGAGACGATCATGAAGCTGTTGTCGACGAAGATTTTCTACGTCATGTAGCAGCCCTCGGCGGCAAGCGCGTGATCTACACCGAGCTCGACTGGGAAGGCAACCTCACGGGCGAAGACATTCCCACGATCAACCGTGTTGCGTCGGTCGCACCGCTGAGATTCACCATGGCAGGGGGCATCGCATCACCCGAGCATTTATGGATGCTACAGAGTAGTGTTCCGCGGAATGTAGATTCCGTGGTGATTGGACGAGCGATGTACGAGAACCGGTTCCCGTGTCAGGGAATCTGGCGCGCTGTTGAAGCTAAGCTCGAGCCTGAGATTCACGCCAAGGCATGCGACAACCATCAACAGTCGTCACTTACGCTGCCACCGCAGCCATAGAAGCGCTACCGTTATTGAAGTCTGTAGCGCAGCCCCAGCGCGCCACCAGGAAGCGTTAGTCCTCCGCCAATTCCTGTATGCGTGTAGTGAGCTGCCATATCAACTTCGACCTTTTCAGAAATAGGAAGCAGAAAACCTGCACGCGCAGTGAAAGCATATGAGAGATTCGGCTTCATGGCGGAGTTGCTCGCAAGTGAGTCGTCAATTGATACGAAACGAAACCCAACCTCGGCACCCGCATATGGGGTGAAGCCATGTTTAAACAACCGATAGTGTGCCACAGCCGCCATGCCGAAAACAGAGGCGGGAGAGCCGGATGCAACAGTAGCTGGCATATAGCACCCCAGCATGCCGAATGATGCAGTGCGTGAAGGGGCCCATTGATAACCGATAGAATACACCGCAGAAGATGCGAAACCTGCAGAATCGGTGAAACGTCCACCAGCAGAGACATACCCTACCTCCGCTTGAACATACCTACGTTCGGATTGACCAGACATACAACATGTGGCAAGGCAAAAAAGGCCTGCAATTGTCAGAAACCAGCCGTGCATGATGAGCCCCTTATCGTTCAAGCTTGATTCTTGGCTATTTGGCAAAATAGGGACATCGAACAAGAGCGCGATTTCTCGTATGTTTGTCAGCGTACGCGAACACCCGTGTTCGAATGTATTCATGAAGGACAGACATGCCCCAGATCATTATAGACGGACAGATCATAGAGGCAGCTCAAGGAAAGACCATCATTGAGGCTGCGCTCGACAA
>JBIJAX010000018.1:0-38556 GCA_044345485.1 Kapaibacterium sp. (SeqCode) | reverse complement strand
GGACCTCTGTCGTCGCGCCTATCACTGCGTGGACCTCTGTCGTCGCGCCTATCACTGCGTGGACCTCTGTCGTCGCGCCTATCACTGCGTGGGCCTCTGTCGTCGCGCCTATCGCTACGTGGGCCTCTGTCGTCGCGCCTATCACTGCGTGGACCTCTGTCGTCGCGCCTATCACTGCGTGGACCTCTGTCGTCGCGCTTTGGACGTCCTGGCCCCGCACTGCTTCCACGTCTGCCCCCACCTGTTCGAGGAGCATACGCTGGATTTTCACTTGTTAGCGGTTGGCGCTCGTCATCAAACTGCGGGCGCTTTGGCTTACCGAATCCTCGGTTTCTGTCATTCATGTATTATTCTTTCCACTTGATCGTGCAGCCAATTGCCTTGGTCTGCGTTACTGCCGGTCTAGCTCCAGATGCCAATGACGTTACTGCATCTAGAACAAACCGTGATTCAACCTTATCTGGATCATTTGCATTGTCATCTATCGCGCCGACATATGCCACCTGCCACGCTCCGCTATTGTGCACCAAAACAAACACATGCGGAGTGCGCTTTGCACCATACTGCTTGGCGACTTCCTGAGTTTCGTCAACGATATACGGAAACGTAAATCCCTTGTCCTTTGCACGCACCTTCATGTTCTCGTAGGAATCTTCAGGAACCTTCACGGGGTCGTTGGGATTGATCGCAATCAATGGGAAACCAAGTCTGGACGTTTCAGCTGCAAGCGCAATGATTCGGTCTTCGTATTTCACAGAATACGGACAATGATTGCAGGTAAAGACAACAACAAGCCCCTTACTCGTGCGATAGTCATCGAGTGCGACAAATTTCCCATCAACATTCTTGAGACGAAAACTTGGCGCTAGATCTCCCACTACTACGCCAACAGACGTCGCACCCTGTTGTGCTACGAGTGAAACAACGGCAAAGATCATCGTCAGGACGTATTTCATGTCATTTACCTTCCGAATGAAACTTCGTGAACATAGACTCTAACAATTCGGACGAGAACTGGAACTCACCAAACAACCGACGCTCGCCACGAATAAACAAGGTTGCAGGAATAGACCCGCTCCAGGACTGATCAACCCTGTCAATCCACAGGTGGGGTTTGGGCTCGTTGAGCACCACTGCATCACACAATTCATACCCCCTGCGCTTGAGAAACGGTACAACCTTTGTCTCGCGTTCCGTCGGATTGTCAAGACTCACCAGAATCACCTTCATTGGTTCACCGGTGTGCTTGCGCGATAGCTGATCAAATGCTGGCAGTTCTTCAACACACGGCTTGCACCACGTTGCCCAAAAGTTCACAACAAAGGTTGTGTCCTTGCCTGCAGCCAATCGGCGCTGAAGCTCATCGAGCCTAACTTCTTCCACTCCTGACGTGAGCGCGGCAACCAAAGCAAGAGACGCGAACAAACTCATGTAAGAACGGGGCCTACAGGCTCCAACAGTTGTACTTCCGACATATTGACCTTGATACTCGAGACTTCACGTGTTATTGGGAAAGCTTCGAGCACTCCCTCTTCCAACGGACGCATGCAGGGTTCAAGTTCCTCACGATCCTCTGCGTGCAACCATGTGGCTCTTGCATCGCGCGGAATCACAACCGGCATTCTCTGCTTCACGTTATGCACGTACGACATCAATTCATTTGCATCAGTCGTGACGATCGAAAATGTTGTGTGGAGCTCTCCGGATCCCGGATCTACCCAGTCTTCCCAGATACATCCAAGTGTGAGCAAGGTCTGATCTTTAGCTCTCACTAGATGCGGCTGCTTGATCGATCCTTCATGCCGCCACTCAACAAACCCATTCACCGGCAACAGGGCTCTCCGTTTCCTGATCGCATCTCGAAACGAAGGCTTTTCAAAGATGGTCTCTCGACGAGCGTTCAACGTCATCTTGCGAATATCACTCGCAGCCTCTGCCGACTTCGTCCACCTGGGAATCAAGCCCCACTCACACATCTGAATCCGCTCTGGTTCAGCATTTCTTAGAAGGGGCAAATGCGGATGCACAAATCCGGAGACGTGAAAGTACGGCCGATATTCTTCTTCGTGATCAAAAAGTGCTCCAAGATCCGTTTCAATGATATGCGTCGAAGCATACACAGATACGGTGAAACACACAAGATCACCACAACGGCATAAGAATCATCGCAAGCATCACAACCAGACCAATGATCATGACGAGAGCGTAATTCTGTGCCACCCCAGACTGCATACGTCGAAGTATGCCTGCAGCGGCACCCATTGACTTTGCCGAACCATTCACAATGCCGTCAATCACGACCACATCAACAATCTTCCATAGGAAGTCACGCGAAGCCGCCATGATTGGACCAGCTACCAGCATGTTGTATACTTCGTCTACGTAGTATTTGTTTAGTAGCAGCTTGTAGAGTCCCGACATGCTTTCCGCCATCTTCGTGGCCTTTGCTAGACCCTCATTGTAAATGCTTCGAGCAAACATGATGCCGATCACCGCCAACAGTGATGATGCAACCATCAGGCCGATTTCTGTAGAAGTATGATCACCGTTGTGGGCTGTGAGCAGATGTTCATTGCTGTAGGCAAATATCGGCTCCAACCAACCCTCGAGGAGGTTTGGAATGTGAAGCGCATGGCCAATCACGTGCGGAACACCGAGGAAGCCACCAAGTGCTGAGAGCACCGCAAGAACGATCAACGGAATAGTCATCGTCGCTGGAGATTCATGTGGGTGTACGTGATGATGATCGAATCGCTCCTCACCAAGGAACGTCAATGACGTCAGACGCCACATGTAGAATGCAGTTGTGAATGCTGCCACAGCACCAACAGCCCAGAGGATTGGGCTTCCATTCAGCCATGCGAACCACAGGATTTCGTCTTTAGAGAAGAAACCAGAGAAGAAAGGAATACCAGCGATTGCCAACGTGCCGATGAGGAACGTACGGTAGGTAATCGGCATATACTTCTTAAGTCCGCCCATCTTGCGTATATCTTGTTCTTCGTGCATGCCATGAATGACGCTACCCGAACCCAAGAACAGCAGAGCCTTAAAAAAGGCGTGCGTCATAACGTGGAATACACCGGCTGTAAAAGCGCCAACTCCTAGGGCAACAAACATGAATCCGAGCTGCGATACCGTAGAGTAGGCTAGAACTTTCTTAATGTCGTTCTGCACAATACCAATCGTTCCTGCGATCAGCGCTGTAGTGATTCCAATACCAGTGATTACGGCCATTGTTGTTGGAGACATTGCAAACAACACGTTCGTGCGAGCAATCAAAAAGATGCCAGACGTAACCATCGTTGCAGCGTGGATCAGGGCCGATACTGGCGTTGGACCTGCCATAGCGTCTGGAAGCCAAACACCAAGGGGAATCTGCGCGCTCTTACCGGTGCAACCGAGGAACATGAGTAGTGTGATCGTAGTAACAAGCGTGCCCCCTGCAACGAGCTTCTCTGGTGCAAGCTGATTGATCGTTGCGTAGTCAAGTGTGCCGAACTGCTGGAACAGCAGGAACATTGCTAACAGTACGCCGAAGTCGCCAATACGATTGACAACAAATGCCTTCATGGCGGCATCGCCCGTCCATGTGATGTTCGTGCCTTCAAATTTTCTGTCGTACCAGAAGCCGATGAGCAGATACGATGCCAGTCCCACACCCTCCCAACCAAGGAAGGTCAGGAGCATGTTATTGGCAAGCACCAGATTTAACATCATGAACACGAAGAGATTGAGGTATGCGAAGAACCTCGGAAAGCTCTTGTCACCGTGCATATACCCAATTGAGTACACATGGATCAGGAAACCAATGCCGGTGATGATCAGAGTAAACAGGATTGATAGCTGATCGATCTGATAGGCGATATCGACCGAGAAACTACCTGTGGCAATCCACTTGTAGACTGGAACGATAAAACTGCGCTCCTCTGCGGGCATGGACTGTAGCCCCATGAACGCCTTGACAGCTGTTACAAAGCTGAGCAAGATGGCAGAGCTGGCAATCATGCCAACAACCTTTTCGTTCTTGATCTTCTTACCGAAGAGGGCAACAATGACGAATCCCACGAGAGGGAATAGCGGAATCAGAGCGGCGTAGTTCATCCTATTTCCGGTGCTAATGTCTCAAATTCGAGTTTTTCAACATCCATTTCGATGTTGTGGAAGTTAATGCGCATGGTCTCATCAACTACCATCATTGAATTTCGTTCAACTTTCATCCAATCAGATCTGCGCGCAGTAAATGGTTCCGATGCTACAACAATAGCACTAGGCTTGCCGTACGACGGTTCCATACCGCATTGATCTTCGACGCAGCGATACTCACGTCCGAACATGTAATACAGTGAAGCAGGCTGAACATTCGGATTCGTGGTGTAGCGAACAGCGATCAGACACGTACCGTTCGTTACTGCGAGATTGAGATACGAATGCTGGCGGACGGCTGACTCCATAAGCAGATCGTTCAGATCGCTGAACATCCCCTTCATAGCCTGGACCATCTGCTCACACGTTACGTTCCCATATGGATCAGCAATGTGATTCAAAAACAACCCAAACAGGTGTTCGGAATCTGTGCTGCCCTGTATTGCATCATATGCCACATCATTCAGGCTGCGAAGCAGTTTCCGACGGATCTGCTTGTAGCCCCCTAACACCCCATTATGCATGAACATCAACTTGCCACACGAGAATGGGTGCGAGTTGAGTTCTTCGACAGGGATGCCCGGAGATGCTGCACGAACGTGCGCAAACATGCATGGCGAGTGAATCTTTCGTGCAAGATTCTTGAGGTTGCCATCACTCCACGCTGGCCGAATACTCCTGAACACGCATGGTTCATTGTCGAGCTCAGGAGCGTAAAAACCAATACCGAACCCGTCACCATTTACGGATACAGACATTTCTCCCGCATTCATGGTTTGAGCTGTAACAAGCGAAAACTTGGGCTTATACAGTAAATCATCAGCGAGGATCGACGGTCCGATATAGGCAACGAATCGACACATAACGTGTTTGAGAAAGGGGGCTTAGTTCAGCGATGCCTTTTCAACACACCATGTGTTGTACACGCCGTCGAGCAGAAGATTAAACGCATCTGCTGCTTCACGCGCTGCATCAAGAGCGGCCTGCTTTTGATCAGCCGATTCACACATGCGAGCTAGTGCTTCACGCGTTACTGTGCGGTGGATTTCGTCTGCATGCTCGTGCACGGCGAAAAAGACCAGCGCATCTTCTGTATCGAGATTATAGAACTTCTTGAGTCCGGCAATCTTCGTTGTCGAGATTTCTGGGATCTGTGATTCGTAGGCATACAATGCTGCAAGGCCTTCGTAGCCGTTCTTGCGAGCAGCCAGATCGCGCAGGATGCGCACAGACTCACGTGTGTGAGGCAGGTAACGACGCTCCTTCATTTCTTCGCGGCTTACACCGAGTGCACCGCCAAAACGAAGCCACAGCTCTGGGTGATTATCTGGACCATGCTCTTCTTCGATGAGGTTTTCGAGCAGCATCTGACGCACTTCCATGTCCTCGCAGTTAGAGTGCGTTGCACTTACATACGTTGGGAACAGATGTACCTGATGATAATACTCCTTGGCATACTCACGGAGCATATCTACCGTAAGGGCGCCTTCATTCCACATTTGGTAGAATGGGTGCTGAAGCATGTGACGTTCGGAAACGATTTCATCGAGCTTGGTGAGAAACTCTTCTGTTGTCATGACCCTACCTCAAAAAAGAATGGTGTATGCTGTGTATTGAACGGCAAAGATAGGTCTTTTCGTAGTTTTGCTCTGCACGCATGAACACGTTTGAATTGCAAAATCTTGAGAATATTTCTGAGCTCCAGGAGCTCGAGAGCGATGTTGCCATGGAACAAACCGTGGCGGCGCGCGTGATCCTCTTTAACGACGAAGAACATACGTTTGACGAAGTGATTCGACAAATCGTCAAGGCAACGCGCTGTTCGGCTTCTCAGGCAGAGTTACTCACACTCGAGGTGCATTTCCGAGGCAAGGCCAGGGTCTTCGAAGGCTCTATGAACGACTGTCTGCGTGTCTCCGCTGTTCTCGAAGAAATAGCGCTACACACCCAGATTGAGTTCTAGGGTTTGGGAAGGGGCGGTGGCGGCGGAATTTTCGTCGAATCCGAGCCCATGACCTTTCCAGTAGCGTCTCGAATCTGCCCTTGCAACAGATCGTTTATGCTGCCCCCTCCCGGGTTTAGCCCCGGAATAGACGGCAGCGTCGCGTTGGGTCCAGATACTTGAAGTGCGTCTTTATTCCTATCCATCAGCTGCTGGAGAACGTCCTTCTCACTTTGTTTGGCGCGCTGGAGAAGGTCTTCATCGAGATTTTTCAGCAGCGTTGAATCATTAAGTTCGACGCCGTTGATCTTCGCAAGAGCAAACTCTACGCTCGGACGTATTTCCCGCGCGTACGTAGATCGTGGGTACTTTTCAAGAAGCTGACCGTAATAGTGGAGGGCACTATCATTCATCTGCCTATCCCTCTCAAACATCCAGCCCATCGCATACAGGGCCTTCGGGGCATAATCTCCAGCAGGAAACTTCTCAACAATCGCCATGTATTGCTGGGCAGCGTATGCGTAATCTTTGATCTGACGAAAGCTCGTAGCAGACTTGTAGAGTTCTGCTGCGTCGTCGATGCCTCCATCGGTTGTATAGCCGAGGTTTACGAATGCCTCTTTTGCGTATTCACTACGAGGCCATGTATCGGCAATGTACTCAAACAATGAGTCAGCAATATCTGGATCTCGTTGGCGGAGGAGCCGTGCCTGTGAATACAGGTATCTACCAGCTATCTCTGAACTGGCTGGTGTTATCTCGTATGCCCCTTCATAATACTGCAATGCAGAATCTGGGGCATCAAGTTGCTCGTGAACGCGCCCTATGGCGTACATCGAAGATGCTCGCAGCTTCAGAATGGAGTCCTTGCGAGTGGTGTCTATGCGAAGATGCAGATCACACTGCAGCACTCTGCGCTGTTCCTCGTCCCATTGCTTCAAGAGCGTAAAGTACTTATTGGCTACATCATATACCGGCGTGCGAACAAGCTTTGCTTTTGCAAAGTACTTCATGGACTCTTGGTAGTCGCCGCGCTTGTAGAGGGACATGCCCTTCTGAAAGCTCTGAGCCATAAGCTCCGGACGTCCAACGAAAGAGGTGTCGGCAAACTTCTCTCGCGCTAGCAATGTCTTATCGTTGGGGTTATCCGTGCTTAGCCTATCAAGTGCAATTCGCTCGGCTTGAATGAACGATGCCCATTCCGTAAAGATCTTATTGTCCTCGAGCTCGGCGAAGAGCGCACTTGCTTCATCTGTCCGGTCCTGACGTGCAATCGATGCGGCTCTATACAGTTTCGACTCAAACTCAGCCAACGCGTCTGGCGCCTCGTCCAATGCTTCCACAAAGCTCTTTTCAGCAAGCTTGTAGTTACCGATGCGGTAATAAATCGATCCAATATCAACAAGCCACTTGGAGCGCTGCTCTGCATCATCGGTCATCACCAGTGCTTGCTTGTAGGGATTGACTGCCTTGTCAATCTCGCCGTCTTCAATGTGAATTTCGGCCTGGATGCGGTACGCCTCGCTCAGAATGTCATACCGGTCCTTATACCAAGCCACATCAACGGCCTTAGATAACGCCTGCTTTCCTTGTGTAATCTTTCTCTGCATCAGATACACTTTCGCGAGCAGTAGATGAGCATCGGGTGAAAACTCTCCGTCCTGATACCGTTCGATCAACTCCAGGCATTTCTGCTGTGAAGACACCCATTCGCTACGGAAGAAGTATGCTTCCGCCATCAAATAGAGAGCACCCTGAACGTATTCAGACTTTGGATGCAGGCCAACAACCTTTGATCCCTTAATGAGAATCGAGTCTACCTTCTGCGACATTGGTGCCAGCTTTGAGCGCTCAACGGCAAGCGCTTTGAGGAACTGATACGTCGTGTTCCGCGGCGTTTCGGACTTAAGTCCTAGACTGTCAATCGCAGGAACAAGCACACGTGGACGTTTGCGATTATTCTCGTCCTGATACTCAAAGTCATTGAGTACTTCCCTACGTATACGGTTCATGTTGTAGTAGGTATTGAAGAACGTAGTCTGGTTATCGTACCACGTGCAGCCAACACCTCCTACGGATAGAAGGATGTATACAAGCCGTATCGTACCTAAATGTCTCAAATGCCTCTTCGCAACCAACGTTCGCGCATTTGCTGTTGACGCGCCGATGGATTCTCTATTTCAATAAGCCGAGGGATTGTCCGAATAATCGGCTGCACGGTGGTCGTGTACAGTCGGCCATCGCAATGCGCCGTAACACGAGCCCCCTGCCCTCTTCTCGAGGCAAGATAGTGATCCAACTGAGCCGCTGTAACAACTCTCTTGTCATCAATGGCTACGATCTCATCATCAATTCCAAAGCCTGCTTGGGCCGCCGGCGAACCATCATCGACACCCTTCACGATAAGCTTTCCGTTCACGTCAGCAATCGACCAGCCCATGTACGGGGCTTGTGGCACCTTTGCAAAAGGCCGCTTCTCACCAAATGTCATAGGATCAGATGGTTTGTCGGTGTACTCGATTTTCAAACCAACACCCGAAAGTATCTCATCATATGGCAGTTCAGTAACGCCATCCAGCCACGAAATCAGCCGTTCGCGTATCTGGACGCTTGTTGCCTGCTCGATGATTGCATAGCATTCTTCTTCCGACATTCCCTTTGAGGGGTCCGACAGATATCGCTTCCACATTTCACGAAGTGCATCATCCATTGAATACTTGCCATCCGAGTGGTCGATGATGTAAGCGTCCAGCAACAGGAAGATCACACCACCCTTAAGGTAGTATGACGGGAACCTGTTGTTCCCGTCAGGACTCTGCATGTAGAGTTTTAACCACGCAAGGAACGAGCTGTCGCGTGTAGACATTGCCTCTCGTCCGGGCACCATAAACAGGCGTCCAACGTGCTCCTTAGACAGGGCCTCGAGATACTCTTTCGTAGTTGTAAATCCGCATCGATAGGTTAGCAGATCATCGTAATACGATGTGAGACCTTCTGCCAACCACAACATCGACGTATAGTTCTCCTTTGTGTAGTCAAACGGTCCAAGCTCTCGAGGACGAATGCGCTTTACGTTCCAAAGATGGAAATACTCATGGCACAGCAGCGATAGCAAGCCAATTGCCTTTGACTTGTCCGACAACGCACTTGGATCAACAGCATTGACGCTTGACCGGGCGTGCTCCAAGCCCCCTCCAGCTCCTGGATATGCCTGAATGATGAACACATAGCGATCATAGGGGGCTCCCCCGAACATGGAGGTCTCTACCTTAACAATCTGCCGAACCTGCTCGGTGAGCCACTCAGTGTCGACGTCGTAATTCGTTGCGATCGCAACCTCGTGTTGCGCGCCTGCTTCAGTAAACGTGGTTACTGCATGATCACCGATCTCGATGGGCGAATCAGCGAGAATGTCGTAGTTCAATGCACCTAACAACACACCCGATGCATCAGGTGTTCGCACAGGTGAAAGCGCAGTCGATACTGAAGGCCAGGCAGCTCTATCATGCTTGAGCAGAACGTGATGTACTTCCTGCGTACGACCTTCGACATACATACAAATCGACGTAAGCATCAGAAACGCATGGAATCTGTTTACGTGACTAGTACGAACGGTGCGTTCATGTGCATAGACAAGGTATTCAATCTCAATTGTTGAGGCACCTTCTGAGGCAACTACCAACGAAGCTTTATCACGCCAATGGGATCCCGCAGGCATACGTTGAGAACCACTGCCCTTGTAGGCCTTCACATTTCCCTGCCAGCCGGCATAGTCACGGATTTTGTAGCTTCCGGGCGACCATGACGGCATTACTACCGCCACTTCAGCTCCGGTTACTCCCTCCACGCGAAGAAGCACCTTTACCAAATGCTGTGGCGCCCTGTCAAACTGCAGCTCATACGTGATGCTTGCTTGCGTGCCCCGGAGCTGCTCGTCGCGCTGTTCAATCGAGTACATTATCGCTGTCCAAAGTATGTATTCTTGAGAAAGTCCTCTTCAAAGCTCTGCTCGTCCTTCGTCTTCATGGGTTCTGTCCCCGGTGGAACAGAGCCCCCTGTAAGCTCGGCATATCGATTGGTGTTTTCACGAATCTCATGCTGCTTGGAGGCTATTGCCTGTTCAAGCGTGCGCCTGTGCCTGGTCCGCCATTGTTCATCATCAATAACGTGCTCCATGGTGAACGGCTCTTCCGAACGAAGTTTACGAAGTTTTCGGTGTTCCACACGCAGGCGTGTTTCCAATCTCTCCACCTCATGTTTCCAACGCTCGAGATCCCATTCAGTAGCCTCATTGCGGAGCACGTCTTCTGCTCCCATCATGGAAAGCAAAGACTTCATTTGACTTACATTTTTTGCGGCATATGCCTGCTGCACTCTATGCCATACGGCGAGTGAGTCATCAGATGCGTCACGCGAAGAATCAGGATGCAACTGCTTCGCCAGCGTCCGGTACATATTCACGAGCTCACCGTTATGCGAGTGGTCTTCATGAGATTTCGCAGCACGCTCCCTCTGTTCACCATCAAGGTCAAAAGCTTCTCGTATGCGCATTGCAAAGCGAGCATATTCAGAGTCAACAACTTGATTGATGAGCTGAATGATTTGCTCTGTGAGCACCTCGCCCCGTGACACTTTGATGGACAGAAGCTCAACACGACGGAATAACTCTGCGCTACGCAATGCTGTAACCTGCAGCTCCCGCTCGAGTTCTCCGAAGTGCACGTGATACTGAGCGTGCAGTCGAGGCCGCACCTCTGTTGAGAGTCGGTGCCAGTCATCCATGGTTTCGCGGAGCTCGCCTCGCAACTGTAGAAGCCTATCCCTTAGTTGCTCGATTTCAGGATGAATGGTTAGCATCTCGTGCCATGAAGGTTGACACAATCATCTCTGCAGCTGCCATCAGTAGCGCCAGGACGGTAAACACTGCCCACAACTCCGAGCCAGTTCTGGCATGCTGAATCGCATTTGTCACAGAAGCACCAGGCTCAAGCTCCACCACGTGGTCGATATTCTCAACAAGAGGCTTCATTGCTGGCTTCCACGCTCCTGGCTCAAAGAACTTTAAGATTGATTCAGCGGTGCTGGCATTTACAGTTACAGTAGTAACCGGTGTGGAATCCACCGTAGAGATCTTTACTACCCCCGGCTGATATTGCGGCGGCACCGATATGAGCGTCGACGAAGAGAGACGTGCTGGCTGCAGCGTCAACGTCATCTGGGCCGCATCTTTCACAACAAACCTGTCTTGGCCAGTCAATCGAGATGAAACAGGGACCGAGACTGACTCACCAATATTAGCCTGAACGCCCTTATCTCGAGAAGCAACCAAGTAGACTGTGCTTCGCAGAGTTGTTGCCGCAAAAAGTCCGGTCAGAGGATATGTTCCCCACTCCAACAATGGCGACACAGCCACATAGAGCAACTTGCCTTGTCCAACGGAGAATTCCGAAACGAGGGGGCCGGCAGTAGTCTGAACAATATC
The DNA here is from genome assembly GCA_044345485.1 of Kapaibacterium sp. (SeqCode). Taxonomy (GTDB): domain Bacteria; phylum Bacteroidota; class Ignavibacteria; order Kapaibacteriales; family Kapaibacteriaceae; genus UBA10438. The sequence continues at coordinate 26,986 of JBIJAX010000018.1, read as the reverse complement.
AAGTCCACCGGAGGCTGGCTGCATCTTCGTAATCTTTGATGTTTCCCGAATGGATGCTTGATCCTGGGTTGTAACGAAGACGCCGCTGTAGAGCGGATGCGTTTTATCTATCGTTGTCACTGCAATTGGATTCTCCGCTGGAGCGTTGCGCTCTGCCTGCATCTGGAGGCCAGCTTGCGACAGCAGGGTCGGGATGCCTGAACCAGCAAACACCATAGCACCACCGCCAGTCTCGACAAACTGACGCAGCAGACCGGCATCGGCAGCGGTATGTTGGCCTTGCAAAACAATGAGAATGTCCAGCCCTGAGAACTCCGCCGATGCCTGCGACATCGTTGCATACACACGTAAGGACGGAGCAAACCGCTCCATACCTGGAAGAGTGAGCACGGTTCGCACTAGCATTGCGTCATCTGGCGAACCAACAAGACCAACACGAGAAGGCCGAGGAATAAGTATGCCTGCGTATCTGATGTTGTCTTTATCGATAGCGTCCGATTCCAGCTCAACCGATGCAGATATCATTCCGTAGCGTTGCGGAGATGCTGCTAGCAAAACGCGCTTCGTAGCACCAGCCGGAACATCAACAGAGACCTGTGATATCCTACTGCCGTCAAACGCAAGAGATGCCAACGCCCCCTGCATATCCTTTTCACTGCCGTTCCGTACAAACGCTTCGATCTCAATTGGCTTATCAGGCTGGAGCAGTTTAGTTACAACATTGATCGAATCAACACTCAAATTCTGCTCGATGCCTTTTTGACCTTCACCAATGCGAACCATGAACAGCGAGACATCCTCTGTCAATGCAGCCGTTGTATCTTCTGGAGCTCTCCACGTAAGTGAGCTTTGTGCATCGCTAATCACATACACTTCTTTGTGGAGATGTAGCGCACGGCTTAGCTGCTCGCGAATGGACCTCAGAGCCGTTGGTATATGGGCAGTCCCACCACTGAGCCGCACGGCATCAACTTGCTCAAGGGCTGCAGCGAATGTTCGTGTGAAGTCGATACGTTGTGAGTTATCTACTCCTGCCATTGGCAGCACAACAACCTCGTCTCCGTCTTTCAATCCGGCAATGATCTCCTTTGCAACATTCTTCGCTTGCATAATGCGCGGTCCACGCCCATCGGAGGCTTCCATACTTCCGGAGTTGTCTATCAAGATCACGACACTTGAGCGAGACGTAGCACCAATGAGTGGGAGGGTGCTTTTGATCGCAGGGCGTGCAAGTGCCAGCACAGCAAACACCACGAGAAGCGTGCGAATGATTAGCAGCAACATCTGCTGCAGTCGCAGCTTGCGAACTTGCTTTTGCTGAAGCTCATGAAGAAAGCGGAGCGTTCCGAAGTCAATGACTTTTAGACGCCGTAGATTAAGCAGGTGCAAGACCAGAGGGATGCTTGCAGCTGCTAATCCGAACAATGCAAATGGATTGAGAAAGTTCATTCCGCAGAAGACACCAATCGTTGCAGTTCTGCTACTTCATCACGCGTAAGATGCCGGTATTCACCACGCTTGAGTCCACGCGTTGTGATATTGGCATACTCCTTTCGATCTAGACGCTTTACTTCATATCCAAACAGCTCGAAAATGCGTCGCACTTCACGGTTACGTCCTTCACGGATTGCCAACAGCACCGACGTCTTATCCGATGGGTCAACTGCGATCTCAACGGGCTGTGTTGGACCATCCTCAAGTTCGACGCCTTTTGCAATCTGACGCATATGATCTTGCCGAAGGGGCTTATCCAGCGATGCCTTGTAGACACGCGTAATCCCATAGCGCGGGTGCATCAACTTGTTTGCGAGCTCGCCATCGTTTGTGATGAGGAGCACACCCGTGGTGTTTCTGTCGAGACGGCCTATCGTAAACAATCTGGATTTGATCTTGACGATATCAAATACTGTTGCACGCCCCTTCTCATCGCTTGAAGTCGAGATTACGTCCTTGGGTTTATTCAACACCACATACGTTAAGTGCTTGTATCGTGTAATCGGTTCACCATTGACGGTAACCATATCATCGATCTCAACTTTTGTACCGAGCTCTGTGACCACAATCCCATTGATGCGAACACATCCAGAACGGATAAGTTCATCTGCACGTCTGCGAGAGGCAACACCAGCATCGGCAATCGCTTTATTTAGTCTGGCTATCTGCGGAGTATCCTCGACGTTGCGAGAGCGGGTATGCTGCTCGCCTTTAGGACGCTGCGCCTTGGTCTGAGAGCGGGCAGGTTCTTTTTGGGTGCGTTTTTTTGCCGCAGGGGCTTTAGATCCTCGTTCATCGCGAAATGACGATCCGCGTTTGGAAGAGGATGACGTATTACGTTGTTGTCGCATGGCGATTCTCATCGTGAGCGTGAAGGATATGCTGAATCTGGTCTGCGACCATTTCAACAGTAACTGTGTTCATACATTCGTGGGTTCCGAGCGGACATAAATCCGTGCCGTGGTCGCTGCACGGACGGCACGTTAGGTTCTGCTCAACAACCACTGAGTTTCTGCTGAAGGGCCCAAAGCCGAACTCGGGTATTGTAGGACCGAAGATGGCTACAACTGGAACATTCTGCAGAGACGCAAGATGCACCGGAGCACTGTCGTTCGCAACGAGAATCGATGCGGCAGCAACAATCTGCGCAGCCTGCTGCATTGACGTTTTACCCGCAAAGTTCGTAACTCCCGTAAGGCCGCTCGCAACTTCAGCAACAGATGCGTCTCCAATAACGCTTACACGCAGACCGTCCTGCACAAGGCGCTCAGCAAGCGCCCGGAAGTGCTTGGCAGGCCACTGCTTGGTTTTCCATACACTGCCGGGAGCGAGCACGATATGGGGCTTGGACTCACCACCATCTGATATCGTATGCATCGGCTGAAGTTTAACAGGTGTAGACTCAGAGAGCGTTGGCAGCTTATCGCCAACCTTCAGCAATGGTTTGAGCAGGAGCAAATACCGTTCGGCAGCATGAAGCCCCGGCGGTACTTGAACCGCAACGTCCGCAAACCATCTAGCAGGTGAATCGTCATATGCTACCGCGTAATCTGCGTTCAATGAACGCAAGAGTAACGCAGTTCTCCAACTTTTATGAGCTACAAGCACATGCATCTTCGATTCACTTGAGAGCTCGGCGGCTAGTTCGCGCTGCCCTTTAAGTGATTTATGCTTGCCTCGCTTATCAAACTCCACTACCCGATCAATACATCCTACCGACGCTACCATCGCAGCTGCCGACGGTGTAGTAATGAATGTAACGTGAGCTTCCGGAAACACGTTCTTGACTGCTTGACAAAGAGGTAGCGTAAGAAGAACATCACCAAGAAAGGCAGTCTGAATAACGACAACATTCATGACGCAGCAGCCTTTCGAACCGGTTGCTCGTAACGCCACCTTCGGTGCTGCCATGACCATAATTCTGGCCTTCTGCGTATGGCTGTTTCTAGCGCTCGGACATGCCTGCGCGTAAGCTCCTCGATTCCCTCTTTTGTGTTATCAAGGTCGGACATATCCAGTTGTTCGAAGCGGGCAACGTACCGTCCATCGTCTTGACGTTCGGCGAACGTGCAGAATATTGGTGCATTGAACCGCAGTGCCAAGGCAGCCGGAGCATCGTAGGTTGGTGTGGGACGTCCCATGAAATCGACCCATGGATCCTTTTCTGGATGCCCGTGCTGATCCACAAGAAAGGCGGCTGTACCGCCCCCTGAGAGAAGCTTTACAAGCGGACGTGCTGCAGCGTGCATTGGGAGCAGCTTGTTGCCATACATCGTGCGATACGAGTCGAGTATGCTGTTTGCGGAAGCATTGGACTGCGGGTGCACCACAATGGAAATCGGAGCTTCTAACAGCAACCCAGCAACAATGGCCAAATACTCCCAATTGCCGTAGTGTGCAGAAAGCAAAATGGTTGGCAGTCCCTGTTTGTGTCGGTCGACAACCTGTTCAAATCCCGGCATCGAAACCTGTGCCAACAAATCTTGACGCGACATTTTTGGTAGGGCCAGAAGCTCTACTAGCACTATTCCAAGGTTCTCATATGACCGCCGCACGATATCTCCACACGTACGATCCGAAAACTCAGGAAACGCAGTGCGCACATTCTGCTCTGTTATCTGTCTGCGGCTTTTCGAGACAAATCGCAGTGCCGCTCCGAAGAACATACCAAGGCGAACTCTGTTGCGCGCACGTATAGAGCGAGACAGATACCCAATAAGGAGAAACAGTCTCGTAGTCGTGTTATCGCGAAGTGACATTTTCGCAATCAGGGAATTGATCGTTGGGATCTTCTTGAATTCCACCTAGCCGCTGACGGCTACCGCCAATTCCTGCAGTGGAGTTATCAGGTAGAATTTCTCTAACACTGCGAATATCAGACCCTGTAACCGTCTTATACGAAGCAAACAACCTATACCAATCGGGTTGGAAGACCCAGCCGTTCATAGTAGAATGTACCAACCTATGGTCTTGCTGTTCGTTCACATCAACAAAGTAGAAACACGCTCCACCTTGGATGTTCTGATACCACCACTTTTCATATGGCCTTGCTTCATCGGTACGGAAATACTGCTTGATGCGGGTCGGCTGCCCATATCGCAGCAACACAGTACCCCGATCTGAGCGCCAACCTTCTTTGTAGGTTATACTGGAGTACATAGACTGTGCTTTGTCATACATCTTACGGAATTGATCAAGGCGCTCATTGGCTGGCGTTGCATCATCAGGATCACGCTGCTTCCAGAACCTATAGAGATAGCGTTGCTTCGAGCGTTCATCGGAGCACAGCTTAAGAGTCTCGATCTCCGTTTTTGTAGCAAGTACCTGTGATAAATCGAGCTCTAGTTTGAGTCTATCACCAGCAAGCACGGACCATTGGGATGCTTGAAAGTCTTCATCTTCGGTAATAAGGCGCTGTTGCTCAGGCAGCTGTTCTGGATTGATGAGATAGAACCTCTCTTCACGAGAATCATAGACAGCTGATTTATCCTCAGAAAGCAATCGTACTCGTAGAGAGTACACCCCTGTTTTGAGGTTCTCCAACTGAATTTCATCACGAAGCGCCAAGAGATCAGATGTAGGCATGATCTGCCGGTATGTGGTTAGCTCCTCTTCAAGAACATGATTGAAAATCGCGATCTCTGCGTAGGAGGACTTCACTTGTGACTGCTTGATGTTATAGAACTCCATGTACATACCTAGGACTGGCTGCACTCCTGTTACCTCATGTCGAGGATTAGGCTCACATGATTGTCCTGCACGCACAAACTGCGATGCTAGAGATTCCGACTTCGGCATCACAAACATTACATCACTCATTTCTGGCGCATTCTGCTTCGTACGCACAGTAAGCTTAGATGTTTGGGTAATTGTCCGCTTTTCATTGTTAACATCACTGGCGGAAAAGACAACCGTGTACATGCCAGGGTCTACAAAGACGCGACGAACACCTGCGTAGTAGCGTGAATGCCGAGGAGAAGCCACGTTGCTTTCGGCGTGCGCTATCCATACATCGCCAGCAACAAGCGAAGTATCCTTACGAACCTCTAATGAGCACAGCATGTCGGCGCTAAATCCGTTAGGAGCTAGCATGTAGCGCAGTGTTGTATCTGCAAACGAGTAATGTAGTTCGAGCTGCGTTTGATTCGTACTAGTACGAAACTGCACAAGATCTGTAATGACATCTAGATCTTGCGCCGACATGACGGCTGCACAACATAACAGCCATATGTAGATGGGTGACTTCATGTGATCCACGTGTTACCTGCAATCAAGAAAAATGCCGTTGATCATGACGATCAACGGCATTGTAGCGTGCAATATATTGCTGGGCAGTCTTAGTTGAACTTCAGAGCTACACTAACCCGATTGATGAGGCCAAGTGACGCCGATGGGTTGACAGAATAGTCAATTCGCCCATCGAATCCAGAACCGATGTATCTGAATCCGACACCACCAGCAACACCAAACTGGTCAGAACCAAACCGATATCCACCGCGGACAATGAGCAGGTCCTTCCATGTGTACTCCATGCCGGCCGCAAACTGCTCAGGCACGTCCGAGAACGTTTCAAAGTCAACGGCAGTAACAAGAGAATGTTCTTGAACTCCTTCTGCATCAAACTCAGGCTCCCACACAGCCCCTTTACAGAGGTCTGCAGAAACACCAGCACGGAAAGAGATCGGCATATCAAACGGTGTCGTAACAAGACGCATATCTACAGGCTGTGTACGAATACCATCCACTGGCTGGTTTGCGCGATTGAGGTTAGATCCCTCAAAGGTTTGCTGGGAACCAAGGTTGTTTACGCTGAAACCAAGCGCAATATCCTTGTATCCTGTCAAATAACGCGTTCCAAGGTCAAAGACGAAGCCGCCCGCTGATACGTCGGTAAACGCCTGCTGCACGTACTTGGCCGTAACACCGAAGGAGAACTGCTCGGTGAGCGCACCTGCGAATGTTAGGCCTAGAGCAACGTCGCTCACACTGTAGATACCGCCGGTTCCATCCTGCTCGTCCATTGTAGTGACCTTGATGTCTCCACTTGACAAGCTGGTAAAGCTGGCAGCCAAACGATACTTTTCACCAACGGGAATAAGTGCAGCAGCAAAATTGTGCGACATGCCAGCAAACCAGAAGGTTTGGCTTACATCCGTTGCATAGCCTTTTACAGATGCCAATCCTGCAGGATTCCAGAAAATTGAGGTAAGGTCGCTCGCTACCGCAGAGTGCGCACCGGCCATACCAGTTCCCCGCGCTCCTACGCCGATTTTCAAAAACTGGCCGCCAGAGAGTCCAACCTTCGTAAAATCAGATGCAGCGATCGTTGTCTGAGTTGTTTGTGCATGCGCCGCTACGGCTGCAAGTGCAAAGGCAACTACTGTGCAAAGCGTTACTCTGCGATATGTCTTCATGATGACTTCCATCTTATTCTCCCTCACCAGTAAAGCGTGCTGGGCCAGTGACTACCGAGAACTTGCGAATGATGCTTTCTCCGCCTGCTTCGATCTTTGCGATAAACATCTGGCTAGCAGCCCTGCGCTTAGACTGAGCGCTGCGCGTAATGAGATCCCATACATCAGCACCAATGTCAGAGCGATCAATTGAACCATTGGAGGTTTGCTCCTTGTGGTCAATCACCTGAACGAGATCTCCGCTGGTTGTGTAGATCGAGATCTTGCATTCACGGGGTAGTCGCGTAAAGTACACCTTTTGATTAAAGGGGCTGCTCACGCCTTCATGGCTAATGTAGTATGGGTTAGGTGCCACTTGAATCTGCTCAAGTTGCGACTCGGAGTACGCATTGCCAGTAACACCTGGATCATACTGCGCAACATCGAGGAAGAGCTTTGTGCTATCAAATGGAAAGCCGAATGCTCCGCCGCGTGTTGTAAGAATGATCTTATCGCCCGGCTGGAAATCTCCATTGGGGAAACTAGTCGGAGGATTCTGTGATGTAGGCGCTGTTCCTGTGATTGTAATCGCTGAAGCACGGCGATTACGCAACGATGGGTCAATCACGAACTGCGAGCCTGCAATCGTTACAACATGACAGAAATCTAAGGTGTCGCGACCTGTCGTTGATAGATTACGTGACTTATAGTACCGCAGTTGCTTTCCTACCGGACGTCCTGAGTTCACTTCTGCCGCATAGAATCGCAGCCTTGCTGCACTCCATTCGCCGTTGCGAGAGTTTCTCCATCCGTATGATGCACTCGCAAAATTCCCAGGGGTTACCAATTCGGCATTCGGGAAGTTACGCTGCTCGGCAGGATCGATTTGAGCAAAATTCAGTTGCTGAGGACGCAAATTGAAATCGTACTGCACCTTAACTGTGGAGTCCACAGAGTAGATGTTGCGAATGTCATATTCCAAGTACTCAACGTCGAACGTCATCGTTGAATCCTTGCCTACATCGTCTGTAGTATTGAGCGCAAACTTCGTCGTAATCGTTTCACGTCCACCAGCACGGAATGTAAGCTCATACGCACCAGGTCCATTGTTATAGCTGGTTGAAGTTGCCGTAAGAGCGTTCTGTGTGCCTGGATACAAAGATGTAAACCCAGGAGCTACTACAAAGTTCTGCACGCCGTTTGCACTTGATGCAACGTAGCATGAGTCTGCTCTGTAATTACCTCCCTGCTGCTCAATGATGTAATCAAATGCGAGACCAACCGTTCCAAGAGCATACTTATCTGGCAAGCACTGTGCGGTTGTTTCGAAGCTGCCACCACGCACGTATTTACCACGGTTATCTTCTTGATGGAATCTAATGGTGTCAACTGCAATGGCGCCAGTTTCTGCGTTGAATGTTGAGTCAAGTAGTACTGAATCCGAGCTGCTTAGACCAACGTAATCTGTGCGCAACCATGTCTTCGCTTGTTCGGTAAAGTACCCGAATGGGAACGCTTCTGCAGTTGTGCTTGGGCAAAGAACTGGCGGAAGTGCAGATTCCCAAACTGCCACTTCTTTTCTCGTTTGAGCATCACGAAGCGTAGCGGAAAGACCATACAATGCTACGACGTCGTTTTGATTGCCCTTGTGGAACATCGGGAACCACTGGCGATTGAACTCTAGCTCAAGTCTGCGTCCAGCGAACAATTGATTGAACCGCTGATCATCATTGACAAGCAATCGAATGTTATAGAGACCGCCAAGACGCTGTCTGTTTTGCTCATCAATTGAAAGACTAAACTGGGCTTTATTACCAGGACGCGCAGCTTTTGGTTGGACGGTAATCGTATTCGAGCTGGATTTATCATTCAACTTCGACGGCTGACCAGCATAGAAATCGCCTTCGTCGTAAGCTCGCACTGCGTAGTAATAATCAACGTTGTTGATAAGCTTTTCAGACCGCTCTGCATTAGCACTGTACTCTACCGTACCGTTGCGATTGTCGTCTCCGAGGTCAACAAAAACACGGCCGTTCGTTTGGGCGCTGATGAACTTGCCAACGATGCCATTGCGAACTTCATCAAGTTCTTGCCAGTGGCGCAAGACTGTAACGCCCTCGTCATTGACTTCTCTGAAGCGGAATGGATCTTCACCACGCTCAATAAATGTTGCTTGTCCAGTAAGAATCAACTTTAGTAGCGAGTCAACAGCACGAGCTGAATCTGCACGAACAAGAGCTAGGTTTGCACCTGATCGCCGAACCTCTGGAAGCGTTGCGGTTTGCATGTCAATGTAGAAGTGCATGATCGAGTCGATCTTACCAAAGCTGCGGAGATCCAATGTACTGTCTGGACGGAGCCTCAAAGCTGGGCGCGTCAACAAAGGCACATAGAATGCACCCCAAGGGGCCTGACCATTCAAACTGCGACGCAACAGCACACGTCGCTGTCCTGGCTTAATAACATCGGCTAGATCAAACTTATCTAGCTTCAGACCATTGAGAGGGATTTGAATATATCCTGTTGATGCAATCAACCCAGAACCTACACGCGTTACAATTTCAGTGCTGTCCCATTTCAGAAACGGCGCTGGGACACCATACTGTGCGATCTGTTTCCATCCGAGTGGACCGCTGCGGTCGTTATCGCGAAGATCAAGGTCAAACGTGTCAAGATCGTTTCGGCGCGCGCGATAGATGCGATATCCCATGAAATCAAGACCACGCTCGAGCGTATCGATGGACTGCTCTGATGTTGAGTCCCACTGGATGGCAACACCATTGTTCAAGCCCAACCATCCTTCAGCAGGCACTTCCGGAAATGCACCGTTGCGCATGCCTTTAATGACAGACAGTGCAGGTGCCTTAGGTGCGATGAAGCTGTTACGGTAGACTTCTTCGGCAAACTTTACGCGCTTAACCAAAATCTTTAAGTCTTCCGTTGTACCAGTAGCATCACCTCCGGTTGCCGTAGGAGCAAGAATGATACCCACAACGATACGAGCAGTATCTCCCGGCCTCATATGGAATGGACCAGTAGCCATCATGAGGCGACGGTCTCCCGGACCAAGATCGCCATCTCTACGTTGACTTGAGATGAAGTTGTAACGATCCTCGTTTTGAAGTGGGTCTTCAGTAATTGGCCAGTTCCGCAATGTTTGCAGACCTAGCTGCTCCTGCACGGGAAACTTGTTTTTGTCCTTACGCAAAAACTTATCTGCGTCTACAGCAGGTGACTCAAGGAAGTTGAAACCTAGATAACCGAATCCTCGTCCTGTTTCACCTCTGTCTCCATTTGTCCACTGAACCGCAAGGTTCATGTCCGGTTCTTCATTGTAGTAGCGTGCACGGTCATTTTGTGCGCCGGGGCCCGATGCAGATTGCAGGGCAATATCAACGTCCTGCACTGCAGCCATCCAGCAATCGTAGAGCGTGTCACTGTACTGTTTTGGATGGATAAACACGTACTTCAAGAACAGGATGTCTGCGTACTCCCCAAATCCCCATGAGAAGATATTTTGTTCAATCTGCATTCCAAAAGGGAACCCTTCGGATTTGCGAAGTGGTGCACCGCCCTCATATCGAGAGAGATCTGTGTCCTTGTAAACACAGAAAATGTCTTCACCAGAAATGAACGCGGGCTTCGACTTAGCGCTAGCTGTGGTAGTGCGAGCGTTGATGTCGTTAACGTAGTACCCAAAGTAGTTATCCTCACGCAGCTTGTTCGTTGGTGAGGTATCCCAGACAGGCCATGACGGCAACTTCGAATTCGTTATGTCAGAACCCGACTCTTCGTCATAGTCAGATGAAAAGTACAGACGGTTTTTGTTAATGGCATCCGCACTTGTGTTAACGTTAACACCATCTTCAATGCTGCCCGGCACCATCCACGAGCGGCCAGAGTTAGGGTTGTAAGTGATGAATACCCGCTTGCGCAATGTATCCGATCCTTCAATTCGCTTACGAGCTCCAAACCATGCACCACCAGCAAAGATGTACTGGTTGGAAGAACCACGTGGCCAGAACGTACCACCGACTCCCTGGGCAATATTGAATCCAAAGATTCCGTAATTCGAAACCTGAAAGTTGATTCGGGACTTCGTATTGCCTTGCTGATCAAACACACCACGAGGAGTACGTTGGATGTCTTCACCCAATTCTTCTCCCTTGCGGGTCTTGCCATTTCTGTTCACATCAGATGTTGATGGCACAACAGCCACCAGCATCAATGCAAGAAATGTTAGTGGAAAGACAAACCGATTCATAACATCTCCTGTCTTCATCGTTGTTTTCGTAGTCTTTGTATCCATAGTTAGCTGCTTCCCATCCATTAAAAACGGAACGCCAATGCAAAAAACACCTGCCGTGGCGCACGGTAGTTGGGCCGCCTGTCAACCTGCACTTGAACGTAGTCGAGGTATCCGCGATACGACTCTTCCGGTGTAACTCGGCCATCGCTATTGTAGTCAATGCGTGACTGATACAACCTGTTTCCATAACGGTCATATTGTGATGGCGATACCGTAGCTCCGAGCAGCGGATCTGGCTTAGCGTAATACGTAACACCAGTGGTGATATCGGAAGGACGGCGATTCAAGTTATTACCGTCAAAATCAGGATTCCGTGTAGTTGTGTAGAACGAAACGGCATCGACGAAGTTGAAGATGTTGTTAACGTCCAGAATCAAATCAACGGCTGTCTTGCCTCCAAATACACCTTCAAGAGGGATTGTGCGAATAAGTCGCAACTCGCTATCCCAGAACGATGGGAACCTTGCTGAGTTGAGCTGGCCTGCGATTTGGCCGCGAATATTAACCGGCGTGTACGGACCGCCACTCTGCCAGAATCCTGAAAGATTCACTGAGAGATTTTCAAGGAAGCTTACACCGGCAATTGATGGTCCTTCGTCCTTACCCCATGTAAATCCAACCACTGCATTTACTCGCTGTGGAATATCCTGTGGTAGTGGGAAATCATTCAATGGGAACTGGTACTCACCAGTGATTGGGTCAACTGGCGGAACAGATGTTGCCCCTTGAACATTACCACGAACAGAGGAAATCGTGTAGTTGATGTTGAATTGCCAGTTATCAGCAAGACGCTTCACGAACGACAATTCGATACCGCGCGAATTTCCATATGATGCAAGATCATATTGGAATTTTGGACGGCCCAGATATTCCTTAATCAGGATACTAGGCTGATTATAAATGTCGTTGTAGTATCCAGTCACGGAGATAGCCAACACATCATTCAGCTGATTGTTATAGGCAATCTGGAACTGGTTTGTACGCTGTGGTGGGAGCGATGGTGAACCGTAGAAGTCCGTCTGATCAAGATTCGCAACATACACGTTGTCGAACAAGTTCGAGAACACAGGATTTTGGTAGTAGATACCGTAGGAAACACTGAAATTGCTACGATTATCATCGCTTGTTGGGTATACAACTGACAAACGTGGGCTCAAGCGAAGCGACGGAGAGGCTGTCAGAACTGAATCTTCTACTCTGCCAATGTTGAACACATTAGCGCTTGGATTGAGATAATCCATACGAAGGCCAGCAGTGAGAACAAGCCCCTTCATCATGATCTGGTCTTGAACAAACATCGACCCGGTTATAGGGGTGCGCGATGGCTTAGTACGCAACGTGTCCGTATAGTGTCTCGTTCCATACGACTGCGAAAATTGATCGCCTTGTTCTGGGGCAAGGTTCTGGTAGAGACTCAAATCGAACGATCTGAACTCGAATCCACCTTTAATCGTGTGACGCGTGTCGCCAGATTCGAGGGTGTGCGTGATGTTTCCGTCGATCTGATAGAAAATGGAGCTACGCATTTCTACATCAGACGTATTGCCATGTATGTAAAAGAAATTCTGCAGACCATATGGATTGGCAGTTGATTGAGGGTCAGCTGGGCCTTCATAGTAGCCCGTAACTGGATTGATCTTTGTTACGTCCCAATCGCGGATCTTGCCATCCGATGTTGTTGTATCACCTCTGTACGCATCAAACTCATCAAGAATACCATTCGATCCTCTTACGTAACCATTAGGTCCGAGAGCGAGGGTATCAGTAGGATTGTAGAGCTCCACACCACTAAAGATTCCTGGTGGCAAGAACTTTCCATCAGAAGAATTTTTGCGGCGACCGATCTCGGTGTATTTGTAGTTATACGAACCCTTGACTTCGTAGAACGTATTGTTACTCAGTGAATGGTTCAACTGAACAAATCCGTTAATAGGATACTCCTGAACGATCGGCTGCTTTGCTATGCGCTCTTCTGGCAGCTCCAGAACGCCGTTACTTGTCTGGATGCGCCCCTTCGTGGTAGCGTACAGCCATGCTTGGCTACTTAGCTCTCCAACGAGCATACCGTATGATCCACCGGCTACGAGTGCCATGTCATCATCAAGGCTAAAACGCATACGGCCCGTAATGTTTCGGGACCATGTTCTGTTGTTTGGAAGCTGACCAAGATTGTTGCCAATTGGATCAAGCACCATCAAGCTTGGGTTACGGAACTGTTGATACGTATTACGAATCGAAAGGAAGAACGTGGAGCGTCCAAGACCCAATGGACCACCAATAGCAACGTCGGCAACATCTTCATGGTTTGCACCAAGTTGGACACCGTTACCAGCAAAACCGTATAAAAACGGCACGTCTTTACGCCAACGAACTTGGCCATCGTAACGGTCAATCCTACCTGTCTTGACAACGCTGTTCACGTTACCAGCAACGGCATTACCATACTCTGCAGTAAAGCCACCAGTCTGAACCTGCACTTCTTCAACGGCAAGGGGGCTAGGCATAGCAGCAGAGATCGTGGATCCAACGTTACCCAGACCACCAGTGAACTGGTCTGTAACGGTCAATCCGTCAACCATCACCTGCGTTTCGTTGGTACGACCACCACGGATAACAAAGTTGTTCCCCGACGCACGCACACCAGCCTGGAGTGAGAGAGCCGAAGCAAGGTTGTCGCGTCCGATCTTGGTGATTTCCTTACCAGAAACCTGCCGGTTCGTACCCACGTCAGTAGAACGGACCATCTGGCGTTCCGCCGTTACGTCAAGTGTTCCAAGCGTAACACCACCCTGACTCAGACGGAAGTCTGCAGTAAGCGTTTGGTCTGCGATAATCGTAAGGCGCTTAACTACGGTATCGTAGCCAACGGCCGTCACGCGGACGTCGTACGTACCCGAGTTAATGTTCACGATGGTGTACTTACCATCTGCTTTGGAATAACCACCGCGTGTTGTTCCTACAACCTTGATGGTGGCGCCAGCTACTGGCGAGCCACTCTTATCGGTGATTTTTCCGGCGAGAATACCTGTGATACCGGCGATCGACATGCTTGTAGCCGATGCGAGGAGTACCACAAGTAAGAGGTACCGACGTACCATGCACAGCTCCTATTAGGTCTAGTTGTACTGTAAACTCTTTTTTTTAACGAACGACGGACAGCGAATGCACCGAGCGGGCACCTGCCTGCTCAATAACGCACTGATACATACCTGCGGCAAGTGCCTGCGTAGGGATGGAAACCTCGAATATGCCTGTTTCGTTAGGGCTTACCGAGGACATGATCATTTCTCCGATCGATGTCATGATAGAAACCTTCACAAAACCTTGGTTCTTGCTTGTAATCCGAACTTGAGCAAGTTCACGGGCTGGGTTCGGCGCAATAATCACATCTGCCTGAAGCGGCTCAGGCTCAACGCTGTTCACCACAGGCAACTTTGTTGCATCAAGAGCGTAGAACATCACCTTCGCGGCTTCAGCACTTGTCTCGAGATTCGTAACGCGGTCTCCAGGAGTTGGGCTGGCTGAATAGCCAATATACAGGCGGCCGTTAGCGACATCGTCGCACAACGAAGGATACTGACAATTCACACCGCTCGGCGTCATGTCATACGGCGTAGACCAGATGTTTACGCCAGCAGGCTTATATGTAACCCAGATGTGTCCGTTAAGGGCATCCACTTGTGCTAGAGTATCAGGTTCGCTTTGCTGATTGCCGCCAGTTGTGTCAGCAATGATAGACTTTACGTCGCCGTTCTTAAACGATCCATACGCACAGTACAGATTGTTCTGCGCATCGATTCCGAGCTGCGGCCAGCGGCTCGCCCCGTCAAAGAATCGATTGTTCATCACAAAGCCGTTTCCGTCCCATTGTGATCCTGCAGGCTGTCCCATAAAGTAGATGAAGTTGTCTGCTTCGTTGCGATAGCCAAGACCCAACGCACGGAGGCTTGCATTATCGTTCAGGATAAAAATGGTTCCAGAACGCGCGCCGTTTGTGTCCTTACGGACGATATATCCTGGCACCACGCCCATTACATAGTGCGTATTGCCTTCACCATCGATAATTGCATCAACATGTCCATTTGGAGTAGGCATGGTATCGGTGCGCACTTCGAATGTACCCCATTCGTTGTTCGCAGAATCGATATCTGTCCAATTTGGCGAATAGACAACGCGAACAAGGTCTGCCGGCCATGTAGCCCCACCGTCTGTCGAGGTACGAGACAGTGTGCGGAGTGAGTTATCGGTATAGACGATCACAACTTTCTTGCCGCGCGCTGTAACAGCATAGGTGTCTCCACCCAAACCAACAGGCAGATTGCCTTCCGGAGCTGAAGAACCTGTGAACAGCGTCTCTTCAGACCATGAGAAACCACCATCTGTGGAGCGGCGATATCCAATTTGATTACTTGGAGCTGCATCGCTGCCAAGGTTGTTGTTGTAGATCAGATGCACATTGCCATCGCCATCTGCAGCTGCTCGCGGCCACAGGCACAATGCTGAAGCGTCAGTAACTTCGGCATACTGTACGGGCTGATCACCCACGCCTGAATTGCCAAAAAAGCGCACTGGTGGGTGCGACGGAAACCCAATCAACCCGTCCTTAAACTGCACCAATGAAGGCCAGCCGGAGCGTGAAGATTCTACCTTCTGCCAGTCTTCAACACCAAGTTGTGGTGAGTCTGGATTACTTACATCGAGGAACGTATAATGCGTGCCCCGAGCATTGCCTGCAAAGCCAGGAATACGCGTGGTAATGTCGCGTGTTGAATCTTTCGACACCATCCAAACCATCTGGACGTACTTATCAGGACCATCCTGAGTGTACACCAGGCGGTTGGCCATGGCGCCGTTTGTTTGGAAGTCATAGTATGTAGAACCAACCTCAACACCCGGCAGATCGGCCATCACGGCATCGACGACCTTCGGAGTACGAACACGCAATACCGACGGTGTGGCAACAGAGCGCGACTCTTCCCCATTTGTGCGTAGAAGCAGCGGGGAAACAGCGTCGTTGGTAAGGGGCTTAATCGGACTATTGCCAACGGGGATACGATCGGCGGTTCCAGCTGTGAGGCTAATCAGCCCCATCGCGACAAACATCGACGCAGCTGTAACAAAGCGCGTAGCGAAACGTTTCATGGTGACTCCCTTTGAACTCATCGGGTGATTACGAAGTATAGTTCGGTATTAGCCCTACAATATACAACCAATTCGCTACCTTTTTCGAGGCAAGAATTCTCGTGGAAAACTCCTATTTCGCACCCAGGGAAACTATCCACGCAAGGAGTGCAAACCCTCCTAAAACCACCCGGGTAGCAATCCAGACCACGCCCCCTATCACCACTCCATAACGCCAATGCAGGTCTGCCCACGTTGCTAGTCCGATGCATGCAGCCACAAATTGCCACAGTGTCGCAACACTAAAGCTCTGCAGCCATAAGAACCACATTGGGTGGGCTATGGGGTCAACAAACACACCGGCGTGGAGTCCGGCCCGCGTTGTTTCAAAGCCCACGTGCATGCCTGTTGAGACAACGATCCCGATAACATCGATCAACGCAGTTGCCGATATCGCTGCAAGGCACTGCAGAAACCCTACCTCGGCGTTGGCTGCGAACCTGAGAAAGATCATCGCCACAAGAGCCATTACCACGTAGGGAATGATGGTCTTTTGGAGCGCACCCCCAAGGACTTGTGTAAACTGTCGCTGTGGAAGCGTTAGGTCTACTGCCGGCACCGACGAGCCCCCTGCCACTGGAGAGGCAGGCATCAGTCTGGCAGACTCAGCAACCAGTGCTGCATTGCCCTGCTCCGCAATAGCAGACCACGTGTTGGCAAATGCAACGAGAAAAACGGCTATGGCAAAGACTGCCATAGCCGCTTCTGTTGTGACTTCCTGTATGCGTTGCGGAGCTCTAACCCCGTTGATAAGGGCGTTGAACGCCTTGACAACTCGCATTGGGCTTCCGATTACTGTTTAGGTGGTTCAAAGGTCGATGGATCAACCGGTTCGTTGACAGTGTAGGTGAGACTTAGGTCCATTGAAAAGATCGAATTCTGAATCTGGATCTTCTTTGGAAGCTTCAAGCCGCCGATATCGGCATACTCACTGTACTTTTCTATGGTTGTAACTGTACCCTGTGGGCTCTGCTCATCCTTTTCATGGCGAGTTACAAGGAACGTTGTCCCGTCAACAACATAACGCTCTTGGATGCCAGCTGGGCTTACAGCCTCGATGTGCAGCATGCCATCACGCTTGCCTAGGATTTTCACTGCATACCCGTCGGACACGAGCGATACAAACGGGAACATGCGTGCTTCAAGCGCGAGCTGCTTTGCCTCATCATCCGGCGTAGGCGCAGCAGGGCCGTTCATCATTGATGACCACGCTTTGCCTCCGGCAACCCATTGCGCTTGCTGCATCATTCTTAGATCGAGCGACGAGTACTCGTTATTAGGCGCCATACGCACACGCTTGTAGGTTCCGGCATACTCCTTACCCTGCATAACAAGTGTTACCGCTCCGTTCGACGAGATCGTCTTCACGCTGTCCACCACAGCGGCACCACCAATCGACGCTTTATGATTCTCAATAATCTCAGCGATCGTAAGGGTTACGGGCTCAAAGGGGCTTTCGCTTACAGGCTCGAGGTCTAACGTGTATTCTTTGATCGGGCCGAACTGCTCAAGCTTGTCCTTAACGCTCGGGTTGCCAACCACAATGAGTCGCAGATCGAACAGTCCAAGGTACTTTGCTGCTGCAGCTTGAATATCTCCCGAACCGAGTGCTTCAATGCGGTCTGTGTAGCTCTTTGCCTCATCGATAGAAACATCATTGAGCCACGAGTTCAACAGGATCGATGCAACCGTGGAAGACCGCTCGAACGCGATGCGGTATTGACCGGCCTCAAGAGCGATTCGGCGCGCAATGGCATCTTCATCTGGTCCTTCACCTGCTAGCTTACGAATCTCGCGCAGCATAACAACTACTGCAGAATCCGTTACCGATGTACGAACCTCGGCACCGGCCGCGATGCGGTTGAAGCGACGTCCACGTGTAAGGAGCGAGAACGGCGAATAGGTATAGGAATACGTCTCGCGAAGCGTATTGAAGAGCAAGCTTCCAAAGCCAGATCCGAGATGACTTGTCATGATCGACGTAGCATCAAAATCTTGTTCGCGCACAGCTGGTCCAGCTGCACAGACGATAACCGTACTCTGCACTGATCCCTTGCGCGGAACGAAGTACACACCCGCAGGCTCTGTTGCGATATCTGCGATGGCTACTTCTGGACGTGCGCCCTTTTCCCAGCCACCAAGATGTTTGGTTAAGAGTTCGCGCGCTTCCTTCACCGAGATGTCGCCAACAATGGCCAATGCGGCCGAATTTGGACGCATGTAGTTTGCATGAAAAGCAACCACGTCTTCGCGTGTAATAGCCTTGATGGATTTCTCAGACGAGCGGCGGGCCAACGGGTTGTTCATGCCGTAGATAACCTTGCGAGAGAGCGCCTGTGCAATCTCAAGCGGACGTGACCTACGTGATGCGATACTTGCCACGTATTGCTGCTTCAACTTGCCTAGTTCCTGTTCATCGAAGATCGGCTCACGGAGCTCTTCGCTCATCACCCCAAGCACTGTTGGCAGGTGGCGTGTAAGCGTAGATGCCGAGATCGTCATCGATTCTCCAGTAGAAGCAACGCTAATGCCTGCTCCTACTCCATCAAGTGTTTGTGCAAGCTGCAGAGCCGTGCGCTTCTTTGTGCCTTTGCTCAGCATATCTCCGGCAACGGCTGCTGTACCTTCTTTACCTGCGGGGTCGTATGCCTCGCCCCCTCGCAGAACCATCGAGACAGTAACCATTGGCTGTTCACGGTTCTCGATAACGTAGACCTTCAGGCCGTTCGGTAGCGAGAACTCTTCATACTTCGGAAACACAAAGGCCGTGCCTTGAAGGGCCTTTGGCTTTGTGTCTAGGTCTGGCTTTTCATCCTTGGCGGCCTGATCCTGTGATGTCTGTGCAGCTGGTGTTGTAGGCTGTACTGCTTCAATCGCCTTGGCGCGCTTCTTTTTCGAAGTGGCCTTCTTTGTTGTCTGAGCCTGCACTGTTATGGCGATAGAGCAAGCAACAAGTATCGTGAGAATGTTCTTCATCATTGTTCTTATCCTTTCGCTGGCAAATAGGTGAGAACAATGCGCTGCTTGGTACCGAACATGCGCTTCGCTACACGTTGGATGTCAGCCTTCGTTACCTTTCCATACTTGGCGAGCTCGTCATTGATTGCTCCTGTTGCGCCATCGAAGCGATACGCGTTCGAAAGGGCCAAAGCCTTTTGATAGACACCCATGCGTTGCTCGACAACATTCATCTCAGTGATGTTCTTGGCCTTTTGCAACTCTTCATCGGTAACGCCTTCGGCAATCACTCTATTGATCTCGGCATCAATAGCCTTTTCAACTTCGGCTGGATCTTTGCCAGGAGCAACAATGCCAACGCAGAATGACATGCCGATGAGTTCCCGCGGGAACAATGACATACTTGCCTGCACGGCTATCTGCAGACTATCTACTAGAGTGCGGTACATCCGCGAAGATTCACCATTCGACATGATGGTTGTGAGCAGATCTGCCGCATATGCATCTGGATCGGTCTGATTCATCGCGCGATACGCCATAAACAACGCAGGCAGCTGGGCCTTTGGGTCATTTACTGTTTCGCGGATCTCGCCGTCAAGGGGCTTGAGGTCGCCAACAACCGGACGCTTAGGCTCTGGAGCTTTTGCATAACCGCCGAAGTATGCATCAATCGTCTCACGAATCATTGCCTCGTCGAAGTCACCGCTTACAACGAGTATGGCATTATTCGGCTGATAGAACTGATTATAGAACGAGGTGAACTCTGCAATCGATGCACTATCAATATGCTGTGCAGAACCGATAGGCGACCACTCATATGGCGTGCCGGCAAACAGCGCTTTCTGCGCCATTTCCAACCATCCGCCATATGGGGCATTATCATATCGATTCTTCCGTTCTTCTTTCACAACGCCGCGCTGTGTTTCTACGCCTATGCTGTTTACCTGCAGCTTGCGCATCCGCTGGGCTTCGATCCACAATCCGAGACGCACTTGGTTCGAAGGCAGTACGAAGTGGTACACCGTTTGATCATTGCTTGTAAAGGCATTCAGCTCGCCCCCTGCACCGTTAACCATCTTGTCGATGGTGCCGCGTTCGATCTTGTCGGTTGACTCGAACATGAGGTGTTCAAAGAAATGCGCAAATCCTGTGCGGGCAGGGTCTTCATCGCGCGAGCCCACCTTGTAATGCACAACCGTTGCAACAACGGGTGCAGAGTGATCCTCATGGAGGATAACGTGTAGGCCATTCGGCAGGTCATACTCTTTGAAGTCAAGGGGCTTCTGCCCCCAACTCGAAAGTGTACTGCCGACGGTCAGGGCAAGCACAAGTGCTGCCGAGCGAACCATTCGGGTCATAGAGTGTTTCTTCATGAATACGTTGAACGAAAGCTTAGAATACGTTGAAATGCCGAAATTCTTGCACCGATGAGGAGAAAAACAACGAACGCCATGCTAGCAATTGGCACGACGTTGCCATAGCGGACAAAGGGGGATAGGGCGTTGGTAGGCACAACGTTCACAAAACCGACTGCTGATTGCTCAACTGGCACTTCGGCCACCGATGCCCCCGTGGGAGATATCAAACCACTTACGCCCGAGTTTGCACAGCGCAGGACGGGTCTGCGTGTTTCGATCGCTCGCATACGCGCAATGTTGTAGTGCTGCCTAGGTCCAGTAGTGCCATTATACCAAGCATCGTTGGTGATCACGCACAGCGCATTGGCACCATTGAGCACAAAGTCTCGCGACACTTCGGGATAGATTGATTCGATGCAGATAATTGAGCCGATTGATAGCAGCGTGTCAGCGTTGCGCACAACGGGCAGTGGCTCTCTATTACGCCCCTTGCCCCAAGATGAGATACCTACGCCCCATTCAATCCAGCTCATGGCAAATGTAAGCTGATCAGCAAATGGCATTCGCTCCGCAAAGGGCGTCAACATCGACTTGCGATGGACCTGCACATCGGACAACGATGGATTAATCACATAGGCTGCGTTAAAGACATCATACTTAAGGTTTGGATCAGCGCTAGAGGTTCGCGCCGAAGCGGGAGCAAACTTTTTGTAGATCACACGATCGGCAACACCGGTGAGCAGCGATGTGCGATTATTGTCAACCCATGATCGCAATCCAGACCATTCGAGATCATAACGTTGATCGCGGATTACATACGGCAATGCTGTTTCACTCCAGACAATAAGATCAGGAGTACCATGTTGTGCAATTGCACTATCGGTTAGAGACAAGTGAATTGCAAGTTGCGTGCGAGAATCTGTCCACTTGTCCCATGGATTTTCGTTTGGTTGAATCAGCATTACCGACAGCGTATCCGATTCCTTTGCAGCCTTGCTCTGATCCTCTGCCCTCTCTCGCTGAACGCTTCCAAGAACCGCCCATAGTACAAGGAACACAACATCGTATACAAGTCGGCGTCGTTGCTGAGCATCCTTGAATGGAAAATGTGCAGTTGCGGCACCAAGACTGTTTGATAACGCGACCAGGAATGACAGACCATAGACACCAATAACATCAGCTACCTGGGCAAATGAAAGGTCGACGAGCGCATATCCGCTGGTTAACCATGGGTAGGAGAAGTCCGACTGCCCATGAAGCCACTCAAAAGCTGTAAGCACGAACGGAAAGCTTACGAGCATCCATGTAACACCTAACCGCTTGCGGATAGATGCCAATGCGATAAACGGAGGCAGCAGCAGTAGCGGATGAACAACCAACAGAGCAATACCTGTAGCAAACAGATACGGGTCTGTATGTTCTTGCCAGCTAGCTATCCACCAGTTCGTAAGTCCATGATAGAGCACGAGACTGATATACGCGTACCATGTTCTCCGTTTCCAACCTAGCTCTGGACTATCCTCTGCGAACAATCGCAGAAGCGGCAGGTACGCCACCAACATAAGCAAGCCGCTTCCCCATTCGGTAAATGAATAGGAAATTCCTAGTAGCAAACCGCTAGAGATAGACAGCTTTATTGGACGGGGTAATGTCATACGGGGCTACAAAACTACAAACGGCTCCCGCGCCAAAGGCACGGGAGCCGCTGTGATTTACTAGAATCTTGAACGATTACTTGGTTACAGTAACCGTCTTTGATGTGACCATACCGTTGCTACGTAGGACTAGTGTGTACGAACCTGATACCAACTGTGTGGCATTGAGCTGTACAGTGTGTGTGCCTGCTGCAAACACTGCATTAGCAACTGTAGCAACTTCTTCACCAGCAGTGTTGACGAGTACCAACTGTACATCGCCAGACTGTGCAAGTGTGAAGGAAACTGATCCATTTGCTACAACTGGATTTGGAGTAACATCTGCAAGCGAGAGACCGTTGTTTTCGCCTTCGATTGTTACCTGCACTTCTTGAGAAGATGAACGTGAGCCGTCCTTATCTACTGCTGTGAGGCGGTAGACATATGTACCAGCTGCAAGGTCTTCATCAGTCATCGCATATTCACGACGTGCTGTGGTTGTGCCAGCCGCTGCTACTGAACGAATCTTCTGGAATGATGCTGCATCTGCGATGTCACCAGCCTTAGCTGATGTGAGCGATGCACGTTCTACATCAAAACGGTCCAGGTTCTTCTCAGATGCCGTAGCCCAGAAGACGTCAACGTTCTTTGAACGAACCTTCGCATTGAAGTCTACAAGCTGCACTGGTACAAGACCACCGCCGTTTGTTTCAAAGAAGTCAAAGATGCCGCGGACTACGCGCTCGATACCTGTGCGCACGCCTGTGCGACCGAAGTGACGCCAATCTGTGCCGAGGTATACTGTATTGATTGTCAATCCAGCAGTTGCGGTACCCATGATTGAATCTGTTGTTGAACGATCAGCACGACGATAGCTGTATGCTGCGTTCGTTACACCAGATGTTCCCTGATCAGCAAAGATTGTAACCAGAGCTGGAGTTGGGTCTACGTCACCAGCAAAACCTGTACGAACGATCAGTTCACTATTACCACGGGCAAGTGTTCGGCCATCAACATTACGTCCGCTATAGTTCGGTGAGAACGGCGTACCTGGAGCTCTGAATGTTGAGCGCAGAACACGCTGGACGAAGTTGAGGTCAGTAACAATTGACGCGCCATTATGCTGTGATGGAAGACCCGAACCAGTAATCGCTAAGTTCTTCTTACGTCCAGGCTGACCTGCAGCAACATAGTTGCGGAGATCATCACGTTCTGTACGTGTTAGTGGGTTCAAGTCATGAGCCCAGAACATTGTTTG
The DNA here is from genome assembly GCA_044345485.1 of Kapaibacterium sp. (SeqCode). Lineage (GTDB taxonomy): Bacteria > Bacteroidota > Ignavibacteria > Kapaibacteriales > Kapaibacteriaceae > UBA10438. The sequence continues at coordinate 3,401 of JBIJAX010000018.1, read as the reverse complement.
ATATGCTGTGTAATCAACTGAGCGTGTTGCCCATGCTGTTCTATCAAACACATCAAAGTCATAACGGTCTACTGATGGATCGTTGATGTAACCAAGATCGCTGAGAGCTTTCTGCAAGCTGTCTGCATTCAGTCGGCTAGCGATATCGTTGGCTGAAGGTGTGCCTGTAAGGATGTTCAATCCAACGTTATCACCCGACACGATCATGCGACGTGTAGACTTGATAACATAGAAGCGTACAACCTTTGAGAACACGTTGTTAGGGTTGAACTCATCAGATGCTGTAGAAACTTCAATGCGGTAGCGTGGTGTAACGTTGTAGTTCATTGCATTGAACTGCGCTGGTACATTGTATCCCATCATACCATAGTATGGCTGTGGTGACCAACCAGGTATACCGAACTGAATGTCCTTCGACTGACCAGATGCAAGTGCAGTACCTACAACCCTGTCGATTTCTGGGAAGCTGTTAAATGTTGGAACTGCGCTGCCTGCGTTGTTGGAGGCCATTGTTTCAACATAGATACGCACACGGATCTGTGAGTTTGTCGTAGCAAGAGCCCCGTTGTTGCGAACGCGAGTTCTTACATCAACTGGTGCCTTTGTCATGATGTACTCAGCATCACTTGTAGCACCTGCAGCATCACGATATGCTGCTGGGCTGAGAATGTCGATCACTTCGAGGTCGCTAACATAAAGGCGTCCGTTAAACTCATCGGCACCAATGTCATAACCGAGACCTGCTTCTCCGCGAAGATTGCCTTCGATATCGAGACGTGTGCCTGCAAGACGCTCACCATTGTTGTTCAGGATCGAACCGATAGGTGCACGTGGCGTTACGTTTACGCGGAGACGCTGATTTGGTGCTACACCTTGGAACTCATGCTCAGCAACGAAGTTGCCAACTGGTGAGTTAATGTCCTGACCTGTCCAGTTGCGCCATTGGTCGATTGTAGCAAACTCACCCTGGCTGCCGGCAGAAACTAGCTCGCTAACGTGAGAGATCTCAATTACACGAGCGATACCTGATGTAGGAGCCCAGAAAGCGTTCTTGTTCGACACAAGTGCCTTTGGTGCTGTTGTTGGAAGGTACCACGTGTTTACACGACCGTTACGGAAGATTGTACCTTCATACAGAAGAGCAGACTGGGTAAGTGTAGCTGCATTGGCTGGCGCTGTGAGAGCAATGGCGTTGTTCATCACAATAGGTCCATCTGCGTTCTGAACGCCGATACCTACGATTGCACCAGAGCCTGTAATGTTGTCGTTGCCGATTACAACTGTGTTATTGACAATAGAGTCAGCCGCTGAGAAGTATGCTGGCAAACGTGGAGTTACAAGCGCAGTTACAGGATCTGTTGACGTTGCACGAGCTGTATATGAATGGATACCTGCAACGTTGCCTGTTGTGGCCGAACGTGTCAAGCCCCATACAGCATTGCTTGTGATATACGTATGCTCTGCCTTGTTCGGGAACGAGATGAACGTGGCCTGCGTGCGTGGGCCGAATCCCTTATTTACGCCACTCAATGGCTGGAACTCGTTACGAGCTTGCTGAACATTGATACCACGAGCCCATGCGCTTGCACGAACACCGCTGATCTCATTTCGTGCAATGAACAGGTTCATGTTGTTGTAGCGGCCTTCACCACCAGCAATGATACCCGCAGCATCCCGCGCTGTTGAGCTGACTGCTGTACCTACATTGTAGATGCGGTTGCCTTCTACCTTAACACCGTCTTCGTATCCAAGGAAGATACCAGCACGGCGCACATTAAAGATCAAGTTGTTGCTGACCTCTGTACCTGTGTTGTAGTATCCACGGAATTCGTTGACACCAGCTTTGATAAGCGGACCGATACCGATAGAAACGATACCATAACCGAAACCACTGATCTCATTACCAACGAACTTGTTGTTCGTGTTGATGAGTGTATCAAGGTTACCAAAGTTGTCTGGGTTGATTGTATCGCGCTGCGTAATACCAGCTGTGAAGCTGATCGTTGTGTTGCGCGTGTTTTGTTCAAAACGGAACTGGTTTGATCCTGGGTTGAACTGTACTTGCGGCAGAGAGTCTGCATACGATGGTGTTACACCATCTGCATTTCCGATGATACAGTTGCGAACACTGATGTTTGACGACCCTGACGATAGATAGAATACCGACACCATTGGTGAAGGGAATCCAGGAATTGCATTCTTACGGATCGTGAAGCGCAATGACTTTTGCGAACCACCATCAAAGGTGATGTAGCCATCTGAGTTTGCATTCTGAGCATTAGCGAAATAGTTCTGACGCTGAATTGCGAATGCATTGGTTGGGTTGATGTTCTGTCCGAACAACACACCGATACCTGATTCTGACTGCAGGTTAATCGTTACGCCACCCTTGGCAATTGAACGTTCTACTGAAGGACGGAACGTAATTGTGTTTGTCGAGCTTACACCGATAACGCGGCTTGAAAGATCGATCGCAGGTGTGTTGATTCCTGTAGCAACGCGTGAATACGTCTGATCAGTGAATTCGAACTGAACAGCACAGCTAACGCCAAAGAAGTACATCGCATTGATAGCTGAATCGATCGTTGGGAAGTTACGTGGGCCTGGCTTCGACGTACCGATTGTGTAGACGCCGCAAAGATTCGGCTCTACTGTACGATTAATGCAGAGTTCATTGTTTGACGTAACTGGATCACCAGGGTACTCAACGCGGTAGCAGAAACGATACTCGCCGCCAACTGTTGGTGTGAACGCCGGAAACGCGAAGATTGTCTTGTTGAACTGGCCTGCAGCGATATCAGGAACAACACCTGTTTGGTTGTATACCGTAACGTTGTCTGCAAGACGAGTGATGATCAAGCGAACAGGAACGTTTGAAAGATCCTGGATACCATTGTTCTCAAACACTGCTTCTGGACGAAGTGAGCGGTTTGTGATCAGACGTCCTGTCAATCCTTGGTTTCCTGGTGGGGGCACCAATACGCTATTGACACCTGGCTCTTCGTTATATCCAACCTCAAAGATTAGATCTGGTGCTGCTGGACGCGGCAGGCAGTCGTTGAAGTTGTTTTCATCTGGGAATGGATCGACCAATTCAGCGCAGATCGTTGCCTTGTACAAGCCAACCGCGTGTCCGCCTGAATTTGGATAGAAGTTTTCAAATGCCTGTGTGATACGTGCAGCCGGAGCGAGAGCTTCATTGATTGATACTGTATCGCGCCAGACCACTGAACCCGAAGGTCCGATAAGAGTTGCTACACCATTGAATGCCTTTACCGTATCCAAACCTGAGTTCTGGAAGATCGCTTCAACAGGGATAGGTGTCGTGTTTGGATACTTAAACTTACGAGGTGCTTCGTTTGGCTGTGGCGAACGGATCAGACGCGTCGAAATATCGCGGT
>JBIJAX010000087.1:0-3804 GCA_044345485.1 Kapaibacterium sp. (SeqCode) | reverse complement strand
ATGATTGCGCGGGGGACACACCTCTTCCCATTCCGAACAGAGTCGTTAAGCCCCGTTGCGCCGATGGTACTGCATCTGAACTGGTGTGGCAGAGTAGGTAATCGCCAGGTTATTCTGTTAAAGCCCTGTGGTCTTTTTGATCATAGGGCTTTACTTTTTTGAGTAGCGAGTGCCGAACAGCGAGTGCCGAACAGCGAGTAATCCGTAATCCGTAATCAGTAATCCGTAATCCGTAATCCGTAATCAGTCCCCAGCCCCTCCGCCATCTCAATAGCCATCCTCGTGCTCGCAGCATCAATGTCACTGGCCAGTGCTCGATCATATGCTGTGCCGTGGTCTGGTGAGGTTCGAACGATCGATAATCCGGCGGTGACGTTTACGCCAGCCCCCTGAGCAAGAAGCTTGAGAGGTATCAAACCTTGATCGTGGTACATCGCCAAAATGCCGTCGTACCTGGTGTAACTCCCAAATGCAAAGAACCCATCTGCAGGATGCGGTCCGTCTACGTTAAAACCGTCTTGTCGTAGATGCTTGATCGTAGGTTCTACAATTCGCAGATCTTCATCACCAATCACGCCGTTGTCTCCTGCATGCGGATTAACAGCTAGTACTGCAATAGACGGATGCTCTATGCCGTGACGGTTCCGCAGGTGCTGGGTTAGTTGTTTTACGCGGGTCGTGATCAGATCTGGTGTGATTAGATCGGCAACGGTTCTTAATGGCACATGTACTGTGGCTAAAGCAACGCGGACATCATGCGTACACAACACCATAAGCGGGTTGCCGCTGGCATATTCACCTAGCATTTCTGTCTGTCCAGCATACGGCCAACCAACCTTCACAAGAGCATGCTTGCTAATTGGTAGCGTCACGACAGCATCGTACGTGCCGCGCACGGTAGCAGTGATAGCTGCATCAAGTGATGCTATTGCAAGTAGCGAGGCCGCGTCGGATGGCGTACCCGGTGTAATCGTGCATTCAGCATCGAGTGTATGAAGGCGCACTTCCCGACCGCCACAGGTCCAGGTCGTGCCAGCAATAACTCCACCCAGATTGTAAACTTCAATAGCTTCCTGCAACACCGACGGTGTAATAGCTAACCAGAGCTCTGTATCGAGAACACTGTCGTGAAGAGCTTTGCCAAGGCATCGAAGTCCGATACCATTTACATCGCCGCATGTAATGACAATGCGCTTGGGCATATGTTGCCTAGGCCATTCGACGGCGTCGTGATCGATACATGTGCAGCAGCATTCCTATGCATGCAACATTGGCGATGAGCGATGTGCCCCCAGCGCTGAGGAACGGCAGCGGAATACCCATCACCGGAAACAATCCAACAGCCATGCCGATGTTTACCATCGTGTGGAATGTAATGAGCGAACCAAAGCCTATGGCAATAATGCTGGAGAAGGCAGTACGCGACATCGATGCGATGCTGAACGAACGCAGGGCTACGGTTGCAAGGAGGGCGATGACAAGAGCGCCCCCTACAAACCCAAACTCCTCGGTTGGCACACAGAAGATGAAGTCCGTCCACTGCTCCGGAATGTATCGGAGCTGCGTCTGCGTTCCCTGGAGAAATCCTTTTCCTGTGATACCTCCAGAGCCTACGGCTAGAATAGACTGGATAACGTGATATCCTTCGCCGCGTGGGTTGCGCTCCGGCTCAAACAATGTGATAAGCCGCTTCTGCTTGTAGGTTTCCAAACTGTCGAACACAGGTTCTACTGCTAAGCCGATGCCGATTACCACAAGACATGCCGCGATCGTTATGGCAAGGGGCTTGCGAAAGACATATGCCCCAAGACAGAACAATGCTGCTAGTGCTATGAACCAAAAGATATTGCCGAAAAGTGCGCCATAGAGTGCTGCCGCAGCTACAAACGGAATGGAAACGACGGTATAGAGTACAAATGTGTCTCCACCAGACCACAGATAGATGCCCAGCAGCATGGCTAAGAACACCGTTGCTGAGCCCGTGTCGGGTTGCAACATGATCAGGGCAACAGGCAGTAGAAAGAGTCCGAGCAGACCGAGCAGATCTCGCATAGCGGCGATTGAAAATCCCTTTCGAGATATGTACTTGCCTGCCGCTAGTAGGGTGGAGATCTTCGCAAATTCTGACGGCTGAAACGTAAATGACCCCAGCTGAATCCAGCACTGCTGACCGTTTACCTTATGCCCCAGCGGCGACAATACAGCAAGTAGGAGCAGAATGCCCACTCCATATGCAGGATATGCGAGGGCAGATAGTGTACGCTCCGGGACGTAAAACAACACCCCGGCGGCGATAGTCCCCGCAATTGCGTAATAGATCTGTCGCATGAAGATGCTATCCGAGCCAAGACTGAACGCCGCACTGTAGATCGAAACAAGCCCTATGCCGAGCAAGCCAGCAACAGATAACAACAAACCCCAGTCGAGCATGTCGTTGATACGACGCTGCATCTCAACGTCGTCTTCATCCAGAAAGAATGAGTTTATCGCCATTGCTGTCCCGTTATGCGCTCGTAGGCCTCAATATACTTTGCCCGAGTGCCATCAATTACACTGTCCGGTAATGTTGGAGCCGGAGGCGTTTTGTCCCACGTGCTTGATTCAAGCCAGTCACGTAGCATCTGTTTGTCAAAGTTCATCTGTGATGTACCCGGAGCATACGAATCAGCGAGCCAGTAGCGGGAAGAATCAGGCGTAAGTGCCTCATCAATCAAGATGATCTGTCCGGCATCGTCGATGCCGAACTCGAACTTTGTGTCTGCCAGAATAAGCCCCTTTGCAGCAACGCGTTCAGCCGCTGCGTTGTAGAGTGCGAAGCTGTATTCACGTACTGCATGTGCTACATCGCTGCCAAGAATAGATGCGGCTGTTTCAAAGGAGATGTTCTCGTCGTGACCTTCTTCTGCCTTTGTTGCAGGTGTGAAGATGGGCTCGGCGAGTTTCGATGATTCAACATATCCTGCCGGAAGCTCAATGCCACATACGGTGTGCGAGGCCTTGTATTCCTTCCAACCTGAGCCAGAGAGATAGCCACGCACAACACACTCAACTGGTAGGGGGCTTGTCTTACGCACGATCATCGACCGGCCACGCAGCATCTGCTGCTCTTCGTCTGTGCACTTGGTAAGCGACGAAACATCGAGGCTTACGACGTGGTTTGGAACGATGTCCTTGAGTTCTTCAAACCAGTATGCTGCGATCTGCGTAAGGAGTGCGCCTTTGTCGGGTATTGGTTCCGACATCACAACATCGAATGCAGAGATGCGGTCACTGGCAACCATGAGCAACTCATTGCCCAGATCATAGACGTCGCGCACCTTGCCACGACGAAACAGTGGATACCCAGAGAGTGATGTTGTGTGTACAGGAGGCATGGTGTTTACGCGCCCAGTTTTGCGCGCTGGATGAGTGATACTCCGAGCAGAACAAGCACTAACGATCCTGCGATCATGATCAGCGTGTTTCGTGTGCCTGCTGTATCTGCACGTTTCATAAAGCGTGGTGTAAGGTGAACAAGTGCTACTGCAACAATCATCAGCGTAGCATGCTCGAGTCGGTAGCGAAGTCCGTCTCCAAAATCACTCCAGCGCATGATCAGCTGTGTAAGCCCGATCAACAGCTGGATTGTGATCACGATGGAATACGTGCGGATCAATCCAACACCGAGTGAAGAAATCGGAGTCTTTTTCACGAGTGCGATCACTGGAAAGACCAGCGAGAGCGCTGCCAGGAGGTAGATCGAATGATGCATCTTCGAATGAAGAAATACCAACGTGTCCATCAGGGTACTCCGAATACGAGTTA
>JBIJAX010000085.1:0-3853 GCA_044345485.1 Kapaibacterium sp. (SeqCode) | reverse complement strand
TCATCGTCATTGCCGGACCAAACGGAGTTGGTAAGTCAACGTTTGGGAAATGGTACCTTGCGGACCTTGCGGACTGTGCTGGCATCGTAGACCCAGATGCGATTGCGAGAGATCTGAACATAACAGATGAAGCGCAACGCAATCTAGCGGCTGGACGCATTGCCCTCGATACGATTGATGCAAACATTCGCAACGGGATATCATTTGCTATCGAGACCACGCTATCGGGCAAAACTCTGGCTTTACGGTTAGAGTCCGCCCAACGTGCTGGCTATTCAGTCAAGATTGCTGTACTCTGGGTTCCGTCGGTAAGGCTAACTTCAGAACGGGTAAGGGTGAGAGTTTCTGAAGGAGGACATGGCATCCCAGAAGAAATTCAATTCCGTAGATTCGAAAGAACATACATCAACTTTTTTGATATCTATGAAAGTCGATGCCATGAGTGGAGCCTTTTTTACGCAATACCACGACCGCCTCGAGAAATCGCACGAGGAAGTGGTGGATTCTCTGAAGAATGATCTCCTTTCAGGAGACCCAGAACGGCAACGCCTTGCAGCCGCGCTCGTGCGAATGAGCTACGACATTCGTGGTCAGGCAATCGCAAATGGTCGAGGTGTAGTTACCATGGTGGATGGAGTGGTAACGCACGAAGAACCCGATTCTCCTGTTTTTCCTGATCTTTCATCGTTAGTCCCGCTCGTGAAGGAGCTGTTCCCGTTGCCCCCTGATAAAGAACCCCCGGGATTTGAGTAAGATGGGCAGGCCTCGCTGTTCGCTACTCGCTACTCGCTATTCGCTACTCTCAACACAATCCCTACCGGACAATGGTCTGATCCCATGACGTCGGGAAGAATGAATGCGTTCTTGAGCGATGGACGCAGACCTGGGGTGATCCAGAAGTAGTCGATACGCCAGCCTACGTTGCGCTCGCGTGCACGCGTGAAGTAGTCCCAGTAGGTGTAGTTATCCGGCTCGTCGGGATGGAACTCGCGGAATGTATCGAGCCAGCCATCGGCAGACATTTGATTGAGCACGGCACGCTCTTCTGGGAGGAATCCTGTGTTGCCTTCGTTCTCTTTCGGACGTGCAAGATCGATCGGATGATGAGCAATGTTATAGTCGCCGCAGATTACGATGTGCTTGCCCCCTGCCTGCTGCTCTTTGCAACGTGCAAGGAGTGCTTCGTAGAACTTGAGCTTGTACGGCACGCGGGAGTTGCCCGTTGAGCCATTCGGGAAGTAGACGTTGTAGAGAACAAAGGAGCCATAGTCGAGCTCGAGAATGCGTCCTTCTTCGTCGAATTCCTGGATGCCAAGATGGTGGTTAACGGAAAGGGGCTCCTGTTTGCTAAGAACTCCAACGCCAGAATACCCACTCTTGCGCGTGCATGAGTGCCAGTAGGTGTGATAGCCGTGGTCGCGGACTTCATCGGGGATCTTGTGCTCGTCTGCCTTGGTCTCTTGAAGACAGATGATGTCGGCCTTGACCTCATCGACCCATTCGAGAAAGCCCTTTTTGAGAACGGCACGTATACCGTTCACATTCCACGAGATGATCTTCATCGTCCGGCCTTGAGTTCTGACATTGTAAACAATGATGTTAACTCGTATCCAGCTTCTTCGAGCTTACCTCGTCCACCCTGCTCACGATCGATCACGCACACAACCTGATGCACATCAGCACCAAGCGCTTTGAGGTCGTTACCAGAGATGATGACCTGTCCGCCTGATGTGATCACATCCTCAACGATCAGAAGCTTCTTGCCTGTGATCGATGGACCTTCAGCGAGCTTGCATGTTCCGTACTCCTTCGCATTCTTGCGCACAAAGACCGCCGGGATACCGGTTTCGAGCGATAATGCAGTTGCAATAGCGAGTCCGCCCATCTCGAGTCCAGCCAGATACTCTGTACCAGCTGGCACCATCGGTGCCATGTGCTCTGCAATTGCCTTGAGTAGCTTTGGATCGCTTTCGAACTGGTACTTGTCGAAATACTCGTTGCTGGTGATGCCACTGCGGAGCTTGAATTCTCCGGTGAGGTGTGCAACATGGTAGATAGCTTGGGTTAGGTCGTGTTTTGTCATGGGGCAAAAATAGCGTTCGCCAAAAACAGAACGGCACGAGCTACTGCCCGTGCCGTCCAGATGTGAATAACTTTGCTTGAGGGTTATCGAGCGATCACCAACCGATGTGCGGTGTGCTTCGAACCTGAAATGACCTTCACCGCGTACACGCCATTTGCGAGTGTGGCAATATCGACTTGGGCTGATGCGCGAGGCGTACCATCAAAGGCATAAACAGCAACTTGTGCTCCTGCAGCGTCAAAGATCTCGATCGCTGTTACGCGGACGTCGGATCCAAACACAACCTGTACATCGGATGTTGCTGGATTTGGATGGATCATTGAAACTACTGGTGTAGCATCGTTTTCATCAACCGACACTGGTTCGTTCTTGTAGACAGTAACATCCGAGACGTATGACACATCGAGTCCGCAGTCGTTCTTTACAACGCACACATACTTGCCGTTGTCAGTAAGTGCTGATACTGGTATTGTGAGTGTTGGAAGTGTAGCCCCCTTGATATCCTTTCCGTCGCGTGCCCATTGATACGTAAGTGTCGGTGTGCCACTGGCATTAACACGGAGAACGATTGCATCCCCTTCCTTCACACGGAGGCTCGGGACTGGCTGTAGCGTAAACAATGGCTTTTGTGCATTTGTTATTGTCACGGTCTGTGATGTCGTTGTCTGACCACACTCCCCAACGACACGCACAGCATATGTTCCTGGCTTCGACGTTGCATACGTATTCGCCGTTGCAAGCGCTATCGGCGAACCATCACGTAGCCATTGGTATCTGAGCGAGGCAGATCCAGATGCAGCTACACTGAACTGGAAGAACGTTCCTTGGCACAGCACATCGGAATCCTTGCCGTTTGGTGCCGTCGGCTGACGCAGAATACTTGGTGCTGGACGCACGTTTACAAGTACGTTGCGAGAGAATCGATTGTCGTTTGATGGGAAGCCCGTTACTACGCAGATGTACTCTTGCGCATCAGCTGATGTTGCCTTGGCAATTCGTAAGGTTGGGCTTGATGTTCCCGAGAAACGTCCACCATCATTAAGAACCGTACCGTTTGCAGTGCGCCACTTGTATGCAACGCCTACATCACCACCACTCGAGGCAGCGCGGGCATTCAGGATTATGGTATCACCTGGGCATACAGTAGTATCAACAGGTTGCTCTGTGAATTGAATACGGGGGATGAACACGCGAGCATCACGAGTGCGCACGTTACTGCAGCCCCCTACCACTGTGCAGTAGTAGCGTCCGGATGTGTCAGCAAAGGTGATGTTCTTGATTGTGAGCTTATTGGTTGTTACACCGCCATACTTAGATCCGTTAGCAAGGGGCTGTCCAGCCCGGAACCACTGCAGTGTCTCGCCTGCCGTAGTAGTTGCTTCGAAATCAATATCAACCGTTAATCCTACATCGATTTGTGTAAGGGCACGTGGCTCGCGGATGATACGTGTACGTGTGAAGATCGTAAGGGCCGTTCCACGCGTCGTTGCTGCAAGTCCGTTGGCTGGTGTTACCGTACAGGTGTACACCCCAGCAGATGAGCTGGTTACATCAAATGTGAACGACGCCGATGTTGCACCGGAGATTGCTGTGCCGTTGCGGCGCCACTGATAGGATAGAGATGGGCCTTGAGCAGTTACAGACAGCGTGATACGATCGCCGATGCACTGAACAAGCGTTGCAGCTGGTTGCGTGAGGATACGAGCTGTTTTGAGCTGCATGATGCTCATTGTTCCGCTGATCTCATTGCCAACAAGCAGAAGGTCTGTG
>JBIJAX010000055.1:0-12924 GCA_044345485.1 Kapaibacterium sp. (SeqCode) | reverse complement strand
CAAGTACTCTACGATTGCATCACGACCAATGTTGATCTGACTCGCAACCTTAAAAAGTTTATTTCCGGTAGAACCAGCCATACAACCTTCGGTTATTCATCACCTTGTTCTTGCGAAGCATCTGATGCGTCTTCTTCTTCTACGCTCTCAGATTCTTCTTGTTCATATACTTCGGGCGTATCCTCTGCATATGATTCTGCGATATCATCATCTGCTGCGGCGGCCGTTCCTTGCGTACGTGCAAGGTCTGCATCCTCAAGTGCGATGAGATAATTTTGATCTTCACGCTCTTCAAATTCTTCGAGCATTACTCGACGAATGCGCACGACCATGTCTTTCGGAAGGATATCCAGCAGCCCCATTGGCTCTGCTTCAAGAAACTCGCGAGCGGTGTCGATTCCAGCGCGAATGAGCTTTTCAAACAGATCGCGTCCAATCTCATCGCGGAACTCGATCAGCTCAATATCCTCGGCACCCTCCTTGACCAGCGACAGCGAGTAGCCAGTAAGCTTTGATGCAAGGCGTACGTTTTGCCCCTGCTTGCCGATGGCAAGCGACACTTGGTCATCAGGAACTACAACAACTGCCTGGCGTCCATCTTCGCTAATCTGCACATCACGAACCTTCGCTGGAGACAGCGCACGGGCAATGAACAGACGTGGGTCTTCTGTAAACTCGATGATATCGATGTTCTCGTTGCCAAGTTCACGCACGATCGAGTGGATACGAATACCCTTCATACCCACACATGCGCCAACTGGATCTACGCGCTCATCAAACGATGTAACGGCAACCTTTGCGCGTTCTCCCGGCTCGCGAGAGATTGCACGGATCTTGATAATGCCGTCAAAGATCTCAGGGATTTCCTGCTCAAACAGACGGGCCATGAAGGAATCGTCCGCACGAGAGAGGATAAGATCTGGCAAACCAGTTGCGCCCCCTGAACGACGCACTTCCTTAAGGATAGCCTTTACCTGTTGGTTCTTCTTGAGGCGCTCGGTTGGGATCTGCTCTTCGCGTGGAAGACGCATCTCTACCTTGTTGTGCATCACAAGAATGTTATTTGGACGCACCTGGTAGATTTCGCCAATGATCACTTCGCCAACACGCTTTGCGTACTCATCGTAGATATTGTCTTTTTCAACGTCGCGAATGCGCTGGTTCAGATTCTGTATAGCCTGCGCGATAAGTCGACGTCCAAATGAATCTGCAATATTCTCAAGCGTGATTTCTTCGATGTGCTCATCGCCAATCTCTGGTTCATCACCTGTTTGTTCGCGCACTTCTTCCGCAGAGATCTGGAGTTCAGGGTTCTCTACCTCTTCAACGATTTCGCGCATCAGGTAGATTTCAATATCGCCCTTCTCCATGTTCACGATGATGTCGAAGTTCGACTCCAAACCGTATTTCTTACGGACCATCGCGGAGAGCGTCTCTTCAACGATACCCTGCAAGAGGTCGCGGTCGATGCTTTTCTCGCGCGCCATCTCATTGAAGGCCTCAATGATGAGCTTCTTATTATCTACTTGCTGTTTGAGTTTCCGACGTGCCATGTTCTTCGTCTCCATGACGAATAGGGTGTTCGTTCCCTATCCTTTCTTAGAACGTAATCAACACCTTCGCCTCTTTCACTTCCTCAACAGGAACCGTGGCAAGGGGCTTGGGGTCTTTTTTCGATTGTTTCGGCTGGACGTCAAGTCCTGTGTCATCAGCTCGCACAAGCGAACCTTCTACTACAGAACCATCGTTGCGCACTACACGCACCGTACGCCCAACATGTTTAGTTAACTGCCAAAGAAACTTCACTGGAGCCTCAGCTCCGGGTGAAGACACATCGACCGCCCGAAGGCGGCCGGCAAATTCATCATCCTGCAGCCGCTCATCAATGCCGCGGCTAACATCTCGACAGTGATCATGGGTTACTCCTTCGAGTGTATCGATGAAGACATCCAAGATCAGCTGCCGTGCCTGGCCCCGCATGACAACATCGACTAGGGTAACGCCTGCGTCGTTGCATGAATCAACAATCACAGACCGGATCCTCTCCGGCAACGCTTCCTTCATACCAGTCCCTCTCATAGAGGCTTCGTCATACGTGTGCACAAACGAAAAGTGGGCGAAATCGCCCACCCTTCGAATTCGAATACAAATATAGGGAGAAACTTGTCAAGAAAACGCGCTTAAGCCCGTGATGTCTTGTCCAAGGATCAGCGTGTGCATCTCGTGCGTGCCTTCGTAGGTCTTTACAGACTCAAGGTTTGCGGCATGCCTCATGATCGGATACTCGTCCAAAATGCCGTTTGCCCCATGAATTTCACGTGCCATACGGGCGATAGTAAGGGCCATTTCGCAGTTATTTCTCTTGGCCAGAGACACCTGCTGTGGACGTAAGTTCCCGGAATCCTTGATCTTACCAAGACGCCAGCACAGAAGTTGGGCCTTGGTGATCTCGTTGAGCATCAGCACCAGCTTTTCCTGAATCATCTGATAGCCGGCGATTGGTTTACCAAAGGTAATACGGCTCTTTGCATAGTTCAGCGAAGAATCATAGCAAGCCATCGCAGAGCCTACAACGCCCCAGGAGATGCCATAACGGGCCTGGGTGAGGCAGGAGAGCGGACCACGCAGACCCTCAACACCTGGAAGGATGCTGTCTTCAGGAAGCTCCACATCTTGAAAAACCAGCTCCGACGTTACCGAGGCTCGCAATGAGTGCTTGCCCTTCATTTCAGGAGCAGAAAAGCCCTTCATACCCTTTTCTACCAGGAAGCCCCGTACTACGCCGTCTAACTTGGCCCAGACCACTGCCACATCGGCCAGGGTGCCATTGGTGATCCACATTTTAGCGCCATTGAGCAGGAAGCCCCCGTCGATCTTCTTAGCGTTCGTGATCATGGAAGCTGGGTTCGATCCGGCATCCGGCTCGGTGAGGCCGAAACAGCCGATCGCTTCTCCTGCAGCAAGCTTCGGCAACCATTTGCGCTTTTGTTCTTCCGATCCAAACGCATAGATCGGATACATCACAAGCGAACTCTGGACCGATGCGAATGAGCGAATACCTGAATCGCCCCGTTCCAGCTCCTGCATGGCTAGGCCGTAGCACGTGCTGTTGAGTCCAGCACATCCGTACTCTTGCGGAAGCGTGATGCCAAAGAGTCCTATCTCGGCCATCTTCTTGACAAGGTGCATCGGAAACACGCCTTCGCGGGCACTGTGCTCGATGATCGGCAACACTTCGTTGTCAACGAAGTCGCGCACGGTCTGGCGAACCAGCTTCTCCTCTTCGGTCAGGAGTTCGTCAATGTTGTAATAGTCTGGATGTTGGAATGACATGGTGTCTGCCGTTCGGTTAATGTGTGTTCGTTCCGTAGAACAACGAAATTACGGAATGAGTGCCCTTGGTCCGTAAGTTTGGTTGCCCCATTTGACAGGGGCCTGTTTTGTTTCAGAACATGAAGGTCCCTCAATGGACCACACTACCCATGAATCAGGCGCAAACACAACTCCACGATCTCGCCTGATCGCCCTGACCGTAGCTGCCGTTGGTGTTGTCTACGGCGACATCGGAACAAGCCCCCTCTACTCACTGAAAGAATGCTTTTCCCATCACTATGGGCTTTCTCCGGGGCGCCTCGAGATCTTCGGTATTCTGTCCTTGATCTTTTGGTCTCTCACGCTCATCATCTGCGTTAAGTACCTTGGGATCATTCTGCGCTTTGACAACAAAGGCGAAGGCGGGATTCTAGCTCTGATGGAGCTTGTGAGCGACCGCAAGGGTTCTTTCGCGAAGATCGGCGTAATCTTCTTCATGGGGCTTTTTGGTGCAGCACTCCTCTATGGAGACGGCATCATTACGCCAGCGATATCTGTGCTTTCCGCAGTTGAGGGCCTGCAAGTTGCGGCGCCATCATTCGAGCATGTTGTCTTGCCCATTACTCTTGTGATCCTACTCGGGCTGTTCTTCATTCAGAAGTACGGAACTGCAAAGGTTGGCAACATCTTTGGTCCATTCATGGTGGCATGGTTTGCCATTCTTGGAATACTCGGAGTTGTGAGCGCTATCCAGACGCCTGAGATCTTCGAATCTGTAAATCCCTACTATGCCTTCCAGTTTTTCCAACATCACGGCTTTAAGGCATTTGTTGTCTTGGGCAGCGTATTCCTTGTGGTAACAGGTGGCGAGGCACTCTATGCTGATATGGGTCACTTTGGACGCAAGCCGATTATCCGCGGATGGTTTTGGGTTGCGTATCCAGGACTCGTACTCCAGTACTTTGGCCAGGGTGCATTGCTTCTTCGCGAAGGCGGCATCGAGGCAACTGTTGCCAATCCTTTCTTTCACATGGTGCCTACATGGGGCGTTGTGCCGTTGGTGATTCTATCAACCTTTGCAACCATCATCGCATCACAGGCCGTGATCTCCGGCGCGTTTTCACTAACGTGGCAGGCACTTCAGCTTGGATACCTGCCACGATTGAAGGTGCAACACACCTCGAGTGAAGAGCGCGGCCAGATCTACATTCCAACTGTCAACTGGGTACTGTTCGTATCGTGTGTTGTGTTGGTGCTCTCGTTCAAGACATCAGGCGCCCTAGCGGCTGCATACGGCATTGCTGTAACATCAACGATGGTTATTACAACTGTGCTGGCATGGATAGCCATGCGCAAGCTGCTGAAGTGGAGTGAGGCAACCGCAGCGATCATCTGTGTTGCATTTCTCGTGATGGATGCATCATTCTTTATTGCCAATACGCTCAAGTTCTTCCAAGGGGGCTATGTTCCAATCGTGATGGCCTATGGAACGTTTCTCGTGATGCTTACCTGGCACAAAGGACGTGAACTACTTCGCAACGCCATCAACAAGCGTGGCAAGCCACTCATGGATGTTCTGCACGAAGAGAATAAGTGGCATGAACGCGTTGCTGGATCGGCCATTTACATGAGCCAGACCTTAGATTCTGCGCCCCAGGCACTCGTTACCAATCTAGCCTTCAACCGCGCACGTCACGAGTCGTTGGTGTTTCTCAAAGTGGAGGTAACAAAATCTGCGCGGGTACGCGGCAAAAAACTTCCGAAGGAACGCATTCTCGTCGGCAAACTCGAGGACAACATCTATACCGTTACACTCTTGTACGGCTTTATGGACCAGCTTGACCTCATGAACGATCTCAACGAGTTACCAGAGCTAGACGTTCTCGTCGATGTCACCGATGCAATCTTTGTGCTAGGTCACGAAACAATACGCGTTCACGACAGCAAGGGCATGGCCCGCTGGCGCAAGGAACTCTTTGTGTTTCTGCACCGAAACTCAAGAACACCTGCGTCATACTTTGGGATTCCGAACAAACGAACTCTCGAGGTGGGCGCTCACGTAGCGATCTAACACGCCCCTTACAACTTGAATTGGTAGGAAGCCCCAAGGCGGATGCTGCGTCCGAGAAGCCAGCCGATATTCTGCTCCGCACCGGGTGCTGCCGTACCTGCTGGGAAAGCAATCGTCAGGGGCTGACGAACATTATAGAGCAGTTCGATCAGGAACCGACCATCTCCTGCGGGAGCGGAAAGAGCAAGGCCGAGCTGTCCGCCAAATCCGGTTTGACCATCAAACGTTATCGTTGTCTGCCGAGGGATGTTTCCTCGCTCGGCTTCGGGTACACGACTAAAGTTGTCAACTTGCGTCATCGAAAGCACCCGGTCGATGTTTATACCAAACTGAAACAGCACTCGAGTACCGTTTGAATCCAGTGCCAGAACTGGTAGACGAATACCGGCACCAGCTTCGATTGCCGTTGCGTCGAGCGTTGTGATGATCACCGGCCCGCCCGTTGGTACGTCCACAACATTCAGCTTTCCAACGATCCCTCCCGAGGGCTTCACAAAGTTTGTGAGATAGCCACCGCTTTCCATACGATGCTGGACTGTAAAGCTGTATTCAGAGCCGGAAGCCGACCTACGCGAAAACTGGACACCAATGGAATACCTGGTTGGTGGACCGTAGGATTCAACATCGGCGCCAACCGAGGTGCTCATCGAGGTAGTAACCATTGGTCCGAAAAGCATGGACTGGCTGTAACTAACAAGCGTCGTTATCATGGTTATGATAACGACGCTTAGAGATTTCATGACGTTTTTCATATGCCGAATTTACGCCGACTTATGATTCCGGCATCTGTACAGAAATAGCCTGCTTTGAACCATCGCTGTTTTTAATCACAAACATCACGCCGTCACCTGGACTCTTCGCCGTGATGATCTTCTTGAGCTGGCTCGGAGAGGTTACTTCCTTGCCGTCTGCCTTGAGTATCACGGTGTTCGAACGCAACCCGCGATAGGCCATGCGGCCGGTGCGCTCTACCTTCGTAACGAATACGCCCTGGTTTACGCTAAATGTAGACTTTTGCTCACCGGAAAGGGGCGAGACAGAGAACCCAAGATCTTTGAAGGATACTGGCTCGTTCACGTCAAACGCATCACCACCATCGTTGTTCGGCGATTCTGCAACATCTGATTCATTCGGTGCTTTGAGGCGAACAGTCTTCGTGATCTCACGTCCGTCGCGCCAAATCTTTAGGTTCACTTTGTCACCAGCCCGACGCAACACAATCTCGTTCTGTAGTTCGTTCGAACTCTTGACGGCACGTCCGTCAACATCAAGGATCACATCTCCTGCCTCAATCCCTGCCGCCTCTGCTGCTCCGCCCTTGACAACCTTGTTCACATTTACACCGGCAACCTTGGGCAGTCCAACTGCTTTTGCCGATGCTTCATCTACGCTCGTAATCTCCACGCCGATATAACCGCGCTCGATCTTACCATCGTCAATGATATCGAGCACAACGCTCTTCATCATGTCAACAGGAATCGCAAATCCGTATCCAGCATTCACGCCAGTGCGCGAAGCGATGGCCGTGTTAATGCCGATGAGACTTCCATTGAGGTTGAATAAGCCCCCTCCAGAATTCCCTGGATTAATAGCGGCATCTGTCTGGATGAAGTTCTCGATTGCGTATCGATTGCGCTCATTTGTGAGCTCATTGGTTCCTACGATACCAATACCGCGGCCAAGTGCAGAGACGATGCCCGTTGTTACGGTTGATTGCAGTCCTAACGGACTGCCGACAGCGACAACCCACTCACCGATGCGGATGTCCGAACGTTGCGCCAGGTGTGCAGGGGTAAAGCGTCCGTCGATCTTTAGTACGGCAAGGTCTGTCAGTGGATCCCGGCCAACCAATCTTGCTTTGTATTGCTTGTTGTCGGTTGTGCTAACGGTAATGCCCCCTTCTTTCGCAGACTCAACAACGTGGTTGTTCGTTACAACATATCCGTCTGCTGTAAGGATAACGCCAGAACCGGCAGCATCGCGCTCAGGTGCTGGAGATTCATCTTCGTTACCGTTACCATCTGGCGACAAAAACGGACCAAAGCGGCGGAACAACTCTTCCATTCCCTCCATACCCTGTGCAGATTTCTTCGCATCAATCTTTACAGAGATCGAGACAACTGACTGTGTTACGGCGCCGGCCACATTAGCGAATTGGTCGTTAAGCAACTTTATAGCAGGGGGTGCTTGTGCAGGAGGCGTTCCAGCACCCAGTGTTACGTCACTGGCAAAGAGCTGCTCGATTGCATTGGAAGAAAACGAGGTCATCAGGATGACCCCCACGACCACTCCGATACCAATCAGGGAGATCGCTGTGAATAGAGATCGTCGTGACATGTACATGTACTCCGGTATGAGAAAATCGTCGGTGTGGGGGTAAGTGACGAAGGAATTTTCCGTCTATTGCGTAGGAATTCCTACTGCAGGAAAAACCGTATTCTGCGCCCGAACGTTTCCTCCATCAGCTCTTTTCGTCGCTCAGCGCCCCATAGCTCAATGTCGGGCACAATCGTTGATGGTTGCAATCCTACCACGATTTCCTGCTCGCGTATTGTAACGTTGATGTCGCGCACGACAGACTGCAGCCGTCTGTCCAGACCCTCTGCAATCCTGAGTATTGAGGAAAGCACCTGCACCACATGTTGTTCTTCGCCACTCATGGCGGCAAACCCGACGTGTTTCTTCTTGGGATGACTCTTTCGATGATACCGCGCAATGCTAGCAATGAGGTTTGTTTCATTGCTGGTGAATCCAGGCATGGCAGAGTTACGGATGATGTACTCACTATGCTTGTGGTGTTGATCTGCTGAAATGTGATATCCAACATCATGAAGCAAGGCTGCAGCCTCAAGAAGCTCGCGCTCTTTATCACCCATGGCATGGAGGGGAATCAGCTGATCGAACAGCCGCACACTTAGTGTTTTTACATGATCTGCATGACGTCTGCGTACTCGATACAGATCCGACACATGCTGCACGCTCTGATACCGAAGGGGCGTAAGGTGATGCCGCAGGTCCATCTCTCGCTGCTGCTGAACGGTATCAAAGACAATGCCTTCCCTCAGCGCATATCCAGATACTGTTATCTCCTGAATGCCGAGGCCAAGTATTGCCTGCTCCAAGATGAGCCCACCGGCAACGATTACATCGGCTCGCTTTGGATCCATACCCGCAAGCTTGAGACGGCTCTGAAGTGTAGAAGCATGCACCAGCCGGCCTACGATTTCAAGCACTTCGTCAGATGACATCACGAAGCCGTTATAACTATCGGGAATGCGTCCACGTTGAGCAGCAACCATAGATGCAATTGCTGTTACCGTTCCGCTACATCCAATGGCACGTTGAAAGCCTAACTGCTTGTGTGATTGAAACACGGTTGCCCACTCACCACGTATCATATCTCGACATTCTCGAACCTGATTCGATGTAATCGACTGATCGGGAAAGAAGCGCTTCGTAAGCCGCAGATGACCGAGCTTGGTTGAATCAATGAAGAGTGGCTCACCTGACTGACCTATCACGGTTTCTGTAGAGCCCCCTCCAATATCAATGACGAACACACGCTCATTACGCACAGGCAGAGCATGGATAACGCCAGTATAGATGAGACGTCCTTCTTCAATGCCAGGAATCACATCTACATGAATTCCAGCAACGTCATAGACTCTGCGAACGAACTCGTCTTTATTTAGTGCTTCACGCACGGCACTCGTAGCGATGGCGCGAATAGACGCGTTATGACGTCGAGCCTCTGCAGCGAAACGAGCAAGTGCCTGCACTCCGCGGTCCATTGCGTCGTCAGAGAGGCGCTTCATGTCTGTAGCAGAGGAACCCAGACGCACCATGTCTTTATCCCGAGCATGGATCTGCATCACACCATGTTCACTTACGCTCGCAATAACCATGTGAAACGAATTTGTTCCAATGTCGATCGCCGCAATGCGTGCGTCTTTCGATGTGATACCCTGTAGTGCCATGCTCATGCCAAAGATACCATGTGTATCTTACTCGCGTATGAGAAGAGTTTTGATGATCATCGCAATCGCCGTTGTTGGCTTTATCGTGCTTTCGCCGTTCCTTATGGGGCTCATACGGCGCATTACCGGACGTTCTCCCAAAGAGTAGGTTTAAACCAACAACGGCCACCCATATGCTGGGTGGCCGTTGTGGCGTTCTGTTCACGATCAGTGTTTAGTGCGCTACGGATATTGGGAGGGTTACCGTACCGCGAACACCTGTGATCGTCAAGTAGTAGACTCCAGAAGCAAGGTCTGCCGTGATGAGCTTAAACTCATATGTGCCGGCACGCTGCGCTTCGTTGGAGATAAAGGTAGAAACCACCGATCCTGTCACATCGCTAAGACGAACTGCTACAACATCATCTGCACCAAGAACATATCGTACTGTTGCATGTGTTAGTGCTGGGTTTGGATATGCCGAAGCCATCATAGTTTCAGGCGCGTCTTCCTGCACACTTACAGGCGACTTTGCCTTGTACTCCTTGTTGATTGGATCGTATTCCGTCCAATCGGCATCCCAACGCTCGAGTCCGAATGCACCGCGGAATGCAACGCGTTCGAAGAACGCATCTGATGCCGTACCGGCAAATGCAGCACCCGAAGCAAGCGGAGAGCCCGACTTGATTGCAGGATTGAATTCTGAACCGGTTACAAATGCGTTCTCAAGCATTGCTGGATTTGGTGAGGACTTATCAACAATGTTACCATACTCGGCTTTTGCCAACCAGGCTGCATCCATACCGGCTGGTGGTGTACCACCAGCAAGTGTGAGAACGGCTCCCTTAACACCATACCATGCGTTATTGCGGATCTCAATCGAATCCCCTGCGGCCGCAACCATCGTTGGCACTTGAGCAAACTCGAAGCCACGTGGCCATCCAAGAAATACCGAGTTGTGTATCGACTGACGTGAGTTACGACGGATCTGCGCTGCTGCACCAAAACGCGAGCTATACTGATTTGCGCCTGAGCCGGCAGTCCAGCTTGTGTCTTGGAGAGGACCTACACCTGTTACGTTCGAGAACACAGCGGAGGTAAGTGGCTTGTTAAACGAAGCCTGCGCATCGTTATCTGATTCGAACACCTGTGATGTTGATACATCAGCTACCGTGCGGAAGCGTTGTGCAACTGCAAACTGTACCTTGCCACTGTATCCGTTGTCTGTGTCAAAGTCGTCGTCAAGAACACCTGTAGAAATGAGGCGCTTAGCATTTACTGTACCGCCAAACCACTCAAAACCATCGTCGTTGCCGTACGACACCTGGACGTTTTCGATCGTTGTACCACGACCGACACCACCCATCGTAAGAGAGTTTAGCTCTGAGTTTGGCTGCGTTGCGATACCTGCGAATTCGATGCGGACGTACTTCAAAACACCACTGTTGTCTTCATCATCTGTGCCACCGTACCATCCCTTGCCGCCTGGTGTTTGATCTGCTACGCCACCTTCGAGAGCTGCCTGTCCTGCTGGCTGATTGATTCGTGCCTTGCCGCAGATAAGGATACCGCCCCAGTCTCCTCGTGCACGCTGACCAGGAACTGCCCGGCTTGTAAAGATGATCGGGTCTTTTGCTGTTCCCTGAGCAATGATCTTCGCACCGCGGTTAATCACGAGTGCCGAGTTGTTTCCTGGCTCGTCACCTACGATGATTGTACCTTCTTCAACTTCCAGCGTAGCGCCGTCGTTAACGTACACATAGCCCTTTAGGCCGTAGATCTTCGTGTTGCGGAGCTTTGTATTCTTTGTGATTTCGCCTTCAAGGATAGAGTCCACTACAATCGGTGCTGGCGCTGTAATTGCAAACGGAGCATCGTTTATGTCTGTCTTTGTAGTGTCGCTAAGGAGCACCATACGGATGTATCCAGTTTGCGTTTGATCTGCTGGACGGAACACAACGGCACCTGCGATGCGACCACGACGTGTTGCGCTATCGAGAACATTGCCAAGTCCAGAGATCGTTGTCCATGGTCCAGACTGACTCTTACCAAATTCAAAGCGCCAACGCTGACGGAATGTGTTTGTAGTGTCCCATGAGATGTCTACTGATTGACCTACACGGAATGTCTTGTTTGCAGTTCCAGGTTCGATCAAGCGTACAGTTGGGTCCTTTGGAGCCGGCGCTGAGATTTCAATTGGATTGTCTGATACGTCGAACGTTGCAGGATCGTTAACCAACGACATGCGCACATATCCTGTCTTCGTTACAACTGCAGGCGCGGCAAATCCACCCGCCAGTGTTCCGCGTCCGGCACCTGCATCAAGCACATTAGATGCATTAGGAATTGCCTGCCAAGGACCATCGACCGAAGTGCCGAACTCGAAGCGATACGAGTTACCGGCAGCACCTGTTGTATCCCATGTGATCTGGATCTTGTCGCCCTGAACAAACTTCTCCCCGGCTTGCGAACCTGGTGATGTCAAACGAACAAGCGGCTGTGCCTTGTATTCTTTGTTGATAGGATCGTATTCAGCCCATTGAGCATCCCACTGCGGACCTTCAGCCGGGAATGCACCACGGTATGATACCTTTTCGAAGTATGGATCGTTCACAGATACTACAGGTGATCCATTTTCAAAACTGCCTGTTGACAAGTATGGGGCCACAACAAGTGGACGTGCGCTAAATGAACCGTCTGTGACAAATGCATTTGCAAGAAATGCATTGTTTGGATTGCCCTTGTCTACTTCGTTAGCAAAGCCGGCCTTTGAAAGCCAGTTAGCATCCATACCTGCTGGCGGTGTACCACTGGCAAGCGTAAGATTTGCCCCCTTTACACCAAACCAGCTGTTGTTGCGAACAAGGAGTGAATCGCCATTCGCAGCTACCATTGTTGGTGCTTGAGCAATCTCAAAGCCACGTGGCCATCCAACGAAAATCGTATTGACGATGCTTGCACGAGCAGCACGACGAATCTGACCAGCTGCGCCGTAGCGTGAGCTGTATTGATTCGCTCCAGATCCTGGCGTCCATGCTGTATCCTGAAGCGGGCCTACAACAGTGAAATTCGAGAACAACGGCTGCGTACGCGGAGCGTTAAACGAGCCTGTTGCATCGTTGTCGATCTCAAATGCCTGCGATGTAGACACATCGGCAACCGTACGGAAGCGCTTTACGAGACCAAACTGCACACGACCGGAAAATCCGTTGTCACAGTCGAAGTCGTCATCTAGGATACCATAGGAAATCAGATACCGGCCGTTAACGGTGCCACCAAACCACTCAAATCCATCGTCGTTTCCGTACGACACCTGAACGTGTTCGATTGTTGTACCGCGACCAACACCGCCCATTGTGAGCGAGTTAAGCTCGGAGTTTGGCTGTGTAGCGATACCGGCAAACTCGATACGGACATACTTGAGAATACCGCTATTGTCTTCATCATCTGTTCCACCATACCAGCCCCTGCCACCAGCTGTGAGATCTGCCACGCCACCTTCAAGTGCCGCCTGACCTGCTGGCTGATTAACACGAGCCTTACCGCAGATAAGGATACCACCCCAGTCGCCACGTGCGCGCTGTC
>JBIJAX010000017.1:0-41110 GCA_044345485.1 Kapaibacterium sp. (SeqCode) | reverse complement strand
CACTTCGCGTTCGATGTTGATGATACCAGCGTTCCCCGCGCTCACTGTTGCTGTAATACGTGCTGGCTTGCCAAAGGATACGATACCACTGCTATAGACTGTGAGACCATTGATCTGTCCAACGCGAGTACCTTTTACGTCAACAAGCAGCACGTCTTTTTTGATACTCTCGCGGATCTCCATGTCTGCCCTATTGCTGCGCTGCTGGCGCATCGAAAGTGCATGCTTAACGTGCTCAGCTT
The DNA here is from genome assembly GCA_044345485.1 of Kapaibacterium sp. (SeqCode). Lineage (GTDB taxonomy): Bacteria > Bacteroidota > Ignavibacteria > Kapaibacteriales > Kapaibacteriaceae > UBA10438. The sequence continues at coordinate 40,868 of JBIJAX010000017.1, read as the reverse complement.
TGATAACACGTCCGTTGCGCATGCGAGCATAGTGCGATGATTCCCGCAGCAGGTCTGCTGCATAACTGAACTGCAGCGAGATCTTTTCCTGCGAATCTGTAAAGGCCACGGCCCATTCGATGATGGTGGCAGCAGCCCCCTTATCGCAATGAAGAAGATTTTCTTCGTTGGACATCATCGACAGGAACGAGCAGTAATTGCGGATCATTTCGGCATTGCGCTGAGTGTAGGCATCGAACTCCGCATGAACCTTAAACATCTTGTGGAAGTCCTCATCAGCAGCCCACAACGCAAGGTACATGGCTGGATCTCCAAGTAGGATCACCTTTACGTCTACATTGATGTGGTCTGGTTTGAGCGTATTGAGCTGGAACTGCGAGTCAAGGGGCTGTATCTCGAGTCTGCCGTATAGGAGTAGTTTTTTTAGCGTACTCCAGATCATTGGATCTGTTAAGACGTCGATGGCATTCATCACAACGAAACCACCATCAGCTCTGAGGAGCGAGCCAGCGCGGATGTGCGTAAAGTCGCTCATCACAAAGCCCCGTGCATCCATGCGCTTCTCAATGGTGCCGAAGAGCGACGAATACGTGGGCGATGTCTCAATTGCAATGGGAGCTGTCTTGGTGTCGTAATTGTCTACGATCAGATTGATCGACGTGATCTGTTCCAACGCACGAGCAGCATCTTCTGTTGGTTCATCAGCCGCACCTGCAAGCTTTGCCTGATACACTCGTACGTATTCATCCAGGTGTTCAAGGATGTGGGCCCCTACACCATCCAGGAATTCTCGTACGCGGTTGCGCGGAAAGCTCTGCTGAATGTCGTCGAGAATCGATGTAACGAGAATTCCTACCGCGGCCTGATCGTGCTTGTTGAGTTCCTTGCGGAAGTCTACCAGCACCCTCATCGAGACGCGTCCGATCTCTGCCAGTTCTTCTTGAAATGCCGCGTAGGCATTCGATATAGACGTTGCTTGCTCGAGCGAGAGCTTTCCGTCCTGCACGAGCTGGTCTACGTCGTCGATCGTTACCGGCTTGCCGTCTACTATGGGGAAGACCTCGGTGCGAGAAGTACCGTCTTCGTTCTGAAGCTGTCCTACGACAAACCCAGACGGACGAATCTTGGTGTCGAATTCTGACAATACCACACGTTCACGTTCCTGGAATCGCTGAATGATGGCATTGCGAGTTACCTGAAACTGCTCCTCCTCGAAGAGCTGGGGGATGCGGCGCCGAATAACGGTAAGGCATTCATCCATCATGCGCTTGAATACGCGTCCTTCACCTGCGCTAAAGCGCAGCAGGACCGGTGATTCGGGCTGACGGAAATTGTGAACGTAGGCAAAGTCAAACAGTGTTGGCTTTTCCGATTTGATGTCATCAAGGATCTGACGGATCGTTGTCATGCGCCCCGTGCCAATCACCCCTGATGCCCAGATGTTGTATCCCTGACTCCTGATTCGTGCGCCCAGTTCCAGAGCCTCCACAGCACGTGGCTGCCCAACGATCTTCTTTAGGGGCTTAAGCTCTTTTGTACTGGTCTTAAACGGCAACGCCGATGCTGGACATGTCCAACGCAGGTTCTTTGCTGCTACTTCATGCACTGATGTACTTTTCATCCATTTCCCCATTGTTCGATTCTACATACCTCGCCAACATTGCATAGTTCACATGCTCTTGGAGCCGGCCTAACAGCGAATACGCCATCATATACACCAGCTACAACACCACCAACCACTTGTAGAAGTTCCTGGTTCTGTTCGGTAAGGGGCTTCTCTGCAAACTCTTTTGCGTCTCCAATCCATCGGGGCTGCTTGATTCCTTCTGCTTCCTTCGGAATCTGCATTACCGGATCCTTCATAGCAATCTTATTCATCGGATCGTCTGTCGTGTGCAATACGGTTCCAAATGAGCGGTACAATGCCGCCCACGGCGTAGCAGGGATGTTGTGCTCAGCCAGCCATGTACGGGCGGCTTCGAGATAGATCGGCATTTGCGATAGTTTGCCCGACATGATCTCTGCCAGCGTATAGCCAGAGCTTACACGTGCTTTGTAGTCGTTGACGATAAACGTTACCACTCCATCGCGATGTGCTATATCAATACGGTCTACACGAGCCGTAACCCGCACATCAGATAGAGGCCCGTCCGCATTCATAGCAATACGTGTTTCAATTGGAAGCTCAAGCAGAGTGGGATAGTGCTGGGTTGTCTCTTGGTATGCTATCTCGAGTAGCAGCCATTGACGCAACAGTCCTGGACGCTCTTCTGTACCGAACAGAACATGCTGGTCGATATCGGCATAGGCATGTGCCCACTCATGCGTGCGCATGCGCTCGTGCGCAATCTCCTTCAGCATATTCCAGTATTCGTCTTCACGTTCAGGGGCAAGCCGTACCGAAAACGCTAGCAGGTCGTTGAGTGATGAGATGTCTGCATATGTGCTCGTTGGCTGCTGACGCCGGAAGAACTCTGCAGCAACGTCGTGCAGCATCGTTCCGCGCTCTAACGGCGATAGACGGGTCTCAGAAACCTCAACCTGCCCAAGCCGTAGGATCTTTTCTGCGTAAAACTTATACGGGCATTGCGAGTAGAGGTCGAGTCGAGACGGGCTAACAGGCCTTGCAAGCTCTGCTTCGATCCGCTCGCGCAGGTCTGCCCCCTGGACCGCATGGACGTTTGCGCGTTGGGGCAAACGATAAACCTTACCATCTGTTCCTGTGCGCAAATCATGTCGTTGAATAGCAACTGCAGTTTCTTTGCGAAACACATCTGGCAAGGGTTTTACCGAAGCATGATCGATTGCATCGAGAAGCGACGACGTAAGCGCCGCGGCACCGTCGATATGTGTTGGACGTGTAAACACGAGACGTCCGCTTGCTCGAACAGACATCATAATATCAACCATACCTTGCTGATACATTCGCTCGAGCACACCCGGAATAATCTCACGATCTGCAATGTGCTCTTGCACTCGCGGGAACTCCCCCTCTACCATGCCAAGCACATAGAGTCTTTCCCAAGTTCGGCAACGTAGTTCTGCAGGCGCAACTACTGCAATGCCCGCGCCTGAACGTCGATCAATTTGACTACCTGCTGCGCGAACAAGGCTCCACCAAAGTTCCAGGTGCCTATCAAATGATGCACTAGTAAGGTCATGTCGCTCGGCAAGGCCAACATATTCCTCGAGGCACTCGAGAAGTTTATCACTTCCACTCTCATCAATGAGTGCTACAAGAAGCCCCTTGAACTCTCCAGCAGTAAGGGGCTTCTGCGGAACCATTGGAATGATATCTGCGAGATTGTGCACCGCAGCAGCAGCTCGAAGTATCTGGCGCAACCTTCGTTCGATGACATATGTGTCGTCGGCATGTGGACGTTCATCAAGTATCTGCTTACAGCTACTCGCAATCTCGTCAAGACGGCGAAGCCATTCGGCTGGACCGCCACCACCACGAATTCGTTCTCTACGCGCAACAGCAAGCACATCTGTAGCATTGGGTATACGTTGCCGAATTTGTACGTGTGTGAGTACTCGTTCAAGATCTTCGCTCGTCCAGCCGTTTACAGCAGCAATACAGATGGTCCTCAGAGCTGTTGCTTGGTGAGTCGAAGCTATAGGAACCCTCTGTTCTGCTTCTAGTGGAACTCCAGCACGGCGAGCAAGGTCTTCGATGATCTGTCGGTAAACACTTGCTCCAGGTATACAGACGCCGATATCCCGCATCGATACCCCTGCAGCAATGTCCTCTTTGATGGCACCGAGTACCCTACGCACCTCTTCTTCGCGAGAGGGCAACGCGGCAACATGAATATCGACATCCGCTGGCGTCTGGGCAGTTTCGCCCTGGTGCCAGCCGTTAGTAACGTACCATGCCGCATCAGTTACGGAGGCACTGATGACTGCGCCAAGCCTAGCCATGGCTGGATGTTCAGACGCAAATCCAACACCAACATCCCATCCCTGTGTGGAGAGCTCTGCAAGGAGCTCCTTATCCGCTGTGGTTACGCCGTGTGTGGCAATCATCACGCACGATGCAATCACGTCACCTGAGGTAGTTCGCAGTGGACGCTCAGTCAGTTGCTTTAGAGAATCTCGCACAAGAAGCTCGTACATACCTCTGTCGCAAGCCATGCCACCGTAGAGATGTCGAAGTTTCCTCCAGGCCGAGCCAATCTCCGCCAACATGCGCCCTCTGCGGGTATGGATACCAGCCTTATCTGCAAGGTCATCAACATCATCAGGAGAAACACCGTACTGCGTCCAACGCACAAGTTTCTGCGCTTCAAGGCCGATTGAAGCAAGCATTGAGCCCTGAACCACTACCTGCTGAATCAACACATCAACCTTGTCTTCACCCATAATGACAGGCCCTGCTTGCAACACATGCATGCCCAGCCTACGCACGAATGCCGCCATCGTCTCGATGATAGGGGGCTCGCCCTGCCCATGATGCATAGCCCATGCACGGAGCAGCACTTCCTGCTGCCTGCCAGTGGGTACGATCACGATGCTTGGCTCGTTTGGCAGATGCCTTACAGCTGAAACTGGATCATCCTGTGATAAGAAGGTACTCCAGATCGAATCATGTTGTGATGTAATCCAAAGTCCCATAGAATCTCGTATCCCTTTGCGAAGCTAACTTCGTGCTCATACAACAACCTGTTACAATATGACCCACGACGTTCAACAACGCAAATCAGTGGCCGGTATGATTGTGATGGCAGCAATTGCAATAGTCATTGCCAGCTGCAGTAGTGTTCAACCGGTTCGCGTCCTAGAAAAGGACGCCTATGTTGCGACAGGATCTATCGGCGGGGCATTTCTTCCATCGAAGTCGCCCGCCGGCATACTGCCCTACCTCACGGTTGGCGGTGCTCATGGAGTTACGGATGACCTAACGATGCATGGCCACGCCCATCTTCTATTGGCGGCGTTCGGTGTTGTCGGCCTTGACTATGGTGCAAGTTATCGGGCCATGAATCAGGATGGTGCAGTGCCAGAGGTTACCGTTGGCGGACAACTCTTAATGTTTACGAAAGTATCTTCCGAACCAAACCCACGAGTGTATCCGAACCTTTCGGCAAATGCGTCATGGCAGGTTGGAGACCAGTCTCTCATCTACACAGGCTCGCATGCTACGTTCCAACTCTCAACCGGAGATGTTTTCGTTAGCCCCTTTGTTGGTTATCAATTTCCTCTGAATAAGACCTTTGACGTGCAGATTGAGGGTGTATGGCAGGCGGCGAACCGCAATACGTCTGCAGGCGTCTTCGAAGGACTCTCATCAATCAATGGTACAGGTTCGTACGGCTTTTACATCGGAGGGATCTACAAGCTATGATCAAGTACATTGTCCGTTCGATCGTTCTTGCAAGTGCGGTTCTCCTCAACAGCTGCACGATGGATTCGTTTCTCTTCAATACTCTTGCATTGAACGAATACAACCTTTCAACAGCAATTATTCCTGCTGCTCAAGTAGAGGCTGTTACTCTCAAAAGCGGCGACGAAACGTTGTATGGATTCTATGTAAAACAGCCCGACTCAATGCGAGTGGAACCACATCAAGTAATCTTGTACAGTCACGGCAACAAAGAGAACATAGAAGCATACTGGGAGCGCGTCGAACTATTATATCAAGCTGGCTTCGACGTGTTCATCTATGACTATCGTGGATACGGAATGAGCACTGGGTCTAGCTCAGAACAGGGCCTGCATGAAGATGCTACAGCAGCGCTGAACTACCTTCGCTCACGCGCCGATGTAGACACAACGCAGATCGTTGATTACGGCTTCTCACTCGGTGGCGTTCCAACAATGTATCTCGCAGCATTCCAGCACAATCCACGCTGTGTTATCACAGAGGCAATCTTTGCTTCATCCGAGGCTCTTATTCGCACTGGTGCTGTTCTGGACGTTCCAGGGAATTATCTCATGAAGGGCAAGTACGACAATGCCGGGAATTCCCGCATTCGCACAGCCCGATTACTGATAATCCACGGAACTGCTGACACCTTTGTTCCTTATGATCCACATGGCAAAGAGATCTATGCTGCGGCCAACCAGCCAAAGATTCTGCACCTCGTGTCTGGAGCGGCACATTCTGGAATACCCAGCACTCTGGGAACCAAGGCATACATAGAACTTATTCGAACCTTCATCAAAGGCAGCTAACGGTGTTCACGGGTCTGGTAGAAGAAAAGGGGCATGTACTTCAGGTACAGCGCAGAGAACATGGCAGTAGAGTCGTGATTGGATGCTCACTGGTGCTGAGTGATGTAGCCGTAGACCACAGTATTGCTGTAAACGGAGTATGTCTAACCGTAACAGAGTATACCGAGTCGTCATTTTCGGTGGACGTCATCGAAGAAACCCTACGCAAGACATCCATAGGTATGCTCCGCGAGGGTTCGTCAGTAAACCTTGAGAGGGCCATGCAGCTCGGCGCACGCCTGGGTGGACATATCGTTCTGGGACATGTAGACACCACGGGTGTTGTTGAAGAGATCTCGGCCGTAGATCTCGACTGGAACATCTGGATATCATTTCCAGCGGAGTATCGCCGCTATCTAATACCGGTTGGATCGATCTGTGTTGACGGAGTTTCACTTACGGTTGCCGAACTCGAACCAACACGCTTCAAGATCTCGATCATCCCGCACACGCTTGCTGTAACAACGATCGGCACGCTCAGCGTTGGAGACCTCGTCAACCTTGAGTTTGATGTATTGGCCAAGTACGCAGAGAGTGCCTCGCTTTACTCTTCCTCGAAGCCTGCAGGTATATAAGTTGTCCGCGGCTGATGCGCCGCACGCCATGCAACACGCGAAGCAAGACGCGTAATAGCAACTAGGTCTGCCATGTTCAACTTGGCCACTTCATCCGTCTGCTTGTGATAGTCCTTGTGCTCGCCCGTAAAGTAGAACAGCACAGGTATCTTCTTCATGGCAAATGATGCCTGATCGCTGCGGAAAAAGTATTGCTCAATGTCGTAGGCAAGCTTTAGCGGACGCGCTGCTATTGCATTCTCTTCTTCGTTGATCTTCACAAGATCCGGACACCGCTGGTTTCCCCCTATCGAGAGCTTTGAATCTTCACACCGGCCAATCATGTCCATGTTGATCATCGCCACACACTTCTTTGTTGGAAGGGGCGAGTTGGCAACGTAGGCCTTGGACCCAAGGAGCCCCTTCTCTTCGGCAGAGAATGCTATAAACACTATAGACCTGTCTGGCCGTGTCGCAGATGTAGCGAGGGCTTCGGACACCAGCAGAATGCCCGTTGTACCAGAGCCGTTGTCGTCTGCACCATTAAAGATGGAGTCGCCTTCTGCATTTGCCTTACCCACACCCACGTGATCATAGTGTGCGCCCATTACCACGTACTCATCGGGATACTTGGCTCCGCGAAGCATACCTGCGACGTTTACGGCAGGGATGTTGGTGTTGCTCAAGGTAACCTTGCAGCTTACGGAGACAGTAGACGGTTCGCCGAGCTGACGCGACATTGGCCTGCAGGTTGCGTCGAGGAGCTTCAGTGTAGACACCAAGGAATCAATACTGGTAAACACTGCATTGGCAACAGCATCTCCAACGTGAAGCACAGGTATGCCGCCCTTGCGGTCATCCAGTTGCACTGCTCCTGGGCGCGTAGAGCCGGTGAGCGATCTCCAACCATGCTCGTTGAGGACCAGTGAGCGCTTCGAGCGCGGTGCATCAAGCACGAGCACAGCAACTGCCCCATGCTTCTCTGCATTGGACTTCTTGTGATCTGCAAACGAGTAGCGCGTCCAGCGCTTCCCATTAAACTTGGTTGTATCCTCTGACTCGGGTTCGCCGCGGAATACAACTACAACAGCACCCTGTGCATCGATCGATGCGTAGTCATCATATCCGTATTCAGGAGCCGTGATACCAAATCCCGCAAACACCACACGAGCCCCCTTCACTTCTCCCTCACCCGTTTGCTCAAAGGGCACAAAACCCTTTTTGATTGGAACATCTGTACTAGCACCATTCGTTGTAAGGGTAAGGTATGTCCTGGCACGCGCTGTATCGAGATCGCGTGTGATCAGATTGTACGGAAGTTTATAGCCATCAGCTGAAAGTGACTCAAGTCCGAGATTTTTAAAGTGCTCTGCGATATAGTCTGCTGCCCTGTCAAGCTCGGGCGATGGTGTATCGCGCCCGCGCATCTCATCTGATGCGAGATACGTAACGTGTTCTGTAGCACGGCCCACTGTATAGCGAGCATCTGCATCAGCCGGGAATGGAACCTTGCGCTCGCCATCATGCGAACCAATAGTGAAGGAGACGATTGCAGCAAGAAGTAATGAGTTCATCAGCGGTGAAAAATGATGGCAACCTGCATGCCGGGAGCTACGCGTTCGAAAACTACCGCATTGGCAAGCTGAGTTGTTAAGAAAATCCCACGTCCACCTAACTGCTCTCGCAACTCAGGTGACCGCGGATCTGGAAGCGATTCTGGTGAGAAACCTTCGCCGTAATCGCGGACGATTATAGTGATTTCGTCGGACGTCGCACAGACCGAAATGTCAACACTTCGGTCTGGCTGCTCCTTGTTACCATGCAGAATAGCATTTGTGACGATTTCGCCCACGGCTACACGCAGGTTCATACGCCGTTCATGGGAAAGCCCCATTATCTCGGGAAAGCTCTCAAGAAAGGGGCCAACGGCCGCCAGTGCCTTACGTGTGCTTGGTATGCGTGCGTATCGCGTCATGGTTAAATCCTCACCAAGCAGCGCAGCAGCAGGTTTGGAAGATATCGGGTTTGCGTTTGATTAATGGTCTGGAACTCATACCAGCCAGAGAGCGATAACGTACTACCTGCATGTGTAGCGTATCGCAGCGCAACTTCGGGTCCTACAGAATGCAGCGAGCCACTCAACACCTGTGGCGCTCCAACGGCGATACTCCGCTGGTCCAGCGTATAGAGTCGGATGCCCGTCTGCACCGATGCATTCGGAGCAACTTCTGTCGAGAGCAGAAGTTTGACCAAATACTCGAGGTTCCCTGTCTCGGGCGACTCGGCAAATGCACCCCACTGTAGCGATGCCCGCTCGAAGTACCGGAACAGAATTTGCGACTCAAGGTTAAACATTGGCGTAAGCCGTATGCGGAGTGAATCCCGATAGGAAACCTGCCGGAAGGAGAACGACCGTGCAGAAGCACTGAGTCCATCGTAATCGTATGCCGTGTAATTAGCAAGAATCTCGAACTGCGGCTGCATCATGAGGCCCGATGTATGAAGCACAAATGATGGTGAAAGCCGAAGCACGCGGTTTACGTTGTTAAACGCGCTGCGAGTAGCGCGCAGAAACACAAGGTGCAGGTATTGACCCGACACACCGAGGTTCATCGAGAGTGATGGCGAGAGCTTGCGCGACCATGACAATGTTGCAGCCGTAGAAAGCTCATCTCTGTCGTCATCATTCAGAGGGCTGGGAGTGTCGTACTGCAACAGCCAGCTTGTAACGTCGAGTCTGAGTGTGTCCTGCATGCCTGCATACCACTCGCCCCGTGCTAGCATTCGTGTACGAAAGGTCTCGTTGTCTCGTTGAAACTCTTGTGCGCGCACTGCCTGCAGAGCCGATGGCTGTATCCCGAAGATATCCTGCACACCATTCTGTTCCGATCGTTGATATACCGCGCCACTAATGTATGCCGAAAAGCCGGGGAAGGTATAGCTGGCATGACCTTCAATGTCGATAGCAAGTTCAGACAACTGCCTACTTACAGATGTTAGAACAAGGTCCTGCATCGGCGTATCATATGATCTGTTGATGTTGTTGGAGGTAAGTGAGCCTGTAAATCCAATACCGAGAACCTGCGAGATCGGGTAGGAGATGTCTGCATTAATCGTTCGAACGTCTTCCGCACGTTGCTCAACGTTAAGGGGCAGACTGGGCGATACGCTGGTAAAAAACTCACGGCCGCGCAGTGTCTGCTGGGCCGACAACTTCAGTGAGGTCCCCTCATCAAGCACGCGAACAACGCTTGCCACAACATCTACATCCGAATTTGTTCGCCGTGCATCCAGCTTCTGCCAGTCTGCAATTGCCGTGCTGTTCACGCGCCAGTCGTCCAGGTTGTAGTTGATGAGAACTCCCCGAAGAACGGCTACTGGACCTGTGGCATGCATACCAAGCTGTGATGAAGACTCGAGTCCGCCAAGTGCTTCTACCGACGCCTCAGGAATTGGAGCATACGAGATCCCTGCTGCACCGTTCACACGCTGCAGCGAGTTAAGTCCAACGCTTCGTGAATCCAGTGAGAGCTGCCATCCCTGACGCATCACGGCTTTGAGTGTAGGAGCGATCGGGACTTCCCATGCTATCTGCGACTGCTGATCATCGCGTGTCGCAACAGATGCCGTGCGAAATGCTGATGATCTGTACTGATTCACAAAGCGGAACTGGCCAAACGACGTTTGCACATCGACGTCTGCATTTGCTGTCCAGACAAAGGTGTTGGTAATCTTATCGACGCCGAACTCAATCCCTTTTCCAGCCACGCGCTCCTGCAACGGCAGAAGAACTTGAAGCTGTTGGCCGCAACATGCCGCTGCCGACAGGAACAATCCTGTCAGCAGTACAGCGTGCTTATGCGATAACTTCCAAGCGAGCAAATGCCACCATTAACTGTTTGCGTTGTCCGTTATCGAACAGAACAGTTGCCTTTTCCGACTGTCCGGTTCCAGAGACGGAACTTACAGTACCATTGCCAAACATCGGGTGTTTAACGCGTTGTCCTGTGCGGAGGGTTGGCGAACCAGCGCTTTGCTCTTGTGCGTTGCGGGCTTTGGGCTGCGATACACTCGTGTAGCGCTTTGGCATTGGGATCTGCGAATACGAAGAGCCACTCTCAGGCATTTGCGAGTATGCAGAGCCCCTTGGCTGCGACCTAGCTGGCTGCGCAGGCTGCTTGATCGACGCGCCGTGCTGGGCCATCGATCTACTGGAGGGGGCTAGGCACTCTGTATCGATCTCGGAGAGGAACATCGATGGACGAGAGAACACCAGCTCTCCGAACCTGTAGCGTCGTTCTGCATAGGACAAGATCAGCTGCTCACGAGCGCGTGTAATGCCTACGTAAAGTAGCCGGCGTTCTTCTTCCTGCTCTGCAGGGTCTTGCTCGGCTTTAGCCAACGGGAACAACCCTTGTTCCAACCCCGCAATCACTACTAACGGAAACTCAAGCCCCTTAGCCGCGTGCATTGTCATCATTGCGATGCGGTCGTTACCTATCTGCGGATCATCGGCATCGCTCAGAAGCGAGATCTGTTCGAGGTACGATACAAGCGTCAGCTCCTCGTTTAGTTCCTGTTGCTCGGCGATATGATCGAGTATTCGTTCGATGTTGTTCCATCTGTCCTGCGCATCATCTGTCTGCTGTAGACGATACATTTGCGGCAGCCCAGTTGCATCGATATATGCTTGAGCTAACGATGCCGGAGAAAGCTCCTGCATCATGTCCTGATACCGTGTGATGATGCCTACAAAGTCGTTCACAGCCTTTACCATGCGGGCTTGAAGCATAGGCACATCTTGAATTCGCAGCAGGGCCTGAAACAGCGAGAGATTTTCTCTCACTGCAAATTCCTGCACCCGTTCAAGACTCGTTGCTCCAATACCACGAGCCGGCTCGTTGATAACCCGCAGGATGCTCTCGCTATCGTCGGGATTGACGAGTATACGTAGGTATGCAAGCACGTCTTTGACTTCTTTGCGCTTGTAGAAGCTTACGCCGCTTACGATGTGATACGGCATGTTCGTGCGACGAAGCGCATCTTCCAGTGCCTGCGACTGAGCATTTGTTCGATAGAGAATAGCAACATCTTTGGGCGAGTAACCGCTTGATGATATGCGAGATCTGATCGTACGTGCTATCGTTTCGGCTTCTTCCCTGTCATCACGACATGCAAGCACCGTAATCTTTTCACCCTCGGTGTTATCCGTCCAGAGTTCTTTCTTGAGCTGCGACGAATTGCGTTTGATCACACTATGTGCAGCAGCGAGAATCACCTTTGTGGACCGGTAATTCTGCTCGAGTCGCACGACCGTTGCTTCTGGATAGTCACGCTCGAAGTCGAGGATATTCTTGATGTCTGCTCCACGCCAGCGATAAATGCTTTGCGCATCATCGCCCACAACACACAGGTTGCGGTACATTGAGGCAAGCATGTTTACCACCTTGTACTGCGCGCGGTTGGTGTCTTGATACTCATCAACCATGATGTAGCGGAAGCGCTGTTGAAGCTGCTCGAGCACATCTGGATTGTCTTCGAGCAAACGAATTGTATGCAGCAGCAAGTCATCAAAGTCCATCGCATTGCTCTGCTGCAGACGCTTCTCATACAGCTCAAAGATCTGACCCGTTTGCTTATCGGTTATCGAGTTCGCTGTGCGTGAGAACTCCTGCCAAGAGATCATGTTGTTCTTCGCATGCGAGATACGCGAGCGCACACCATTAGGCGGGAGAACCTGCTGCGAAATACCCATCTGATTCATGATGGCCTTGATCGCCGAGGCTTGATCGTCGGTATCGTAGATCGTAAACGATGATGTAAAGCCGATCTTCTCCGCGTACTGACGCAGCAGGCGCGCAAAGATCGAGTGGAATGTACCAGCCCAAATGGCGCGGCCTGTAGAGCCCCCTACCAAATGAGAAATCCGCTCCTTCATTTCCTGCGCGGCCTTGTTCGTAAACGTAAGCGCGAGCATGTTCTCTGCGCGCACGTTAGAGCGCAGTAGGTATGCCATGCGATATGTGAGTACACGCGTTTTGCCGCTACCGGCACCGGCGATGATCAGGACTGGTCCGTTAATTGTGCGAACCGCTTCTGCCTGACGTTCGTTCAGTCCCTCCAGCAAGGCAGATGCAGGGGGCTGTTGGTTTTCAGGGATAAGTGATAACATCAGAACTCTACAAACCCCGTTTTCTTATAGACCTTTCGCAGGGTTTTCCGTGCTCTGTCGCGGGCGTGTTCAGCCCCTTTACGAAGCGTAGCCTTGAGTGCATCTTCGTCTGCGCGCAGGGCCTGGTACTTTTCGCGTACCGGACGCACAAACGCAACGAGGGCTTCACCTACGGATTCCTTGAATTCTGCATATCCAAGGCCTGAGAATTCCTGCTCGATCTCAGTGTACGACTTGCCCGTCGTGATATGATAGAGCGTCATTAAGTTTGCCACACCCGGACGTTTGTCACTGTATTCGATGGTTGTACCAGAATCAGTTACGGCGCGCTTGATCTTTGATCTGATTGCATCGTCGGTATCAACAAGGAAGATCGTTGCCTTATCGTTTGCATCCGACTTGGACATCTTCTTTTCTGGCTCCTGGAGCGACATAATCTTTGCGCCTACCTTCGGGATAAAGGGCTCCGGTACGGTAAATGTTGGACTGTAGTGATGGTTAAAGCGGTCTGCAAGGTTGCGTGTAAGCTCAAGATGCTGACGCTGATCCTCTCCCACCGGCACGAGGTCTGCATTGTAGAGCAGAATGTCGGCGGCCATCAGGATCGGATATGTAAACAATCCTACATTCACATTGTCTGCGTGTGTTGCGCTCTTGTCTTTGAACTGCGTCATTCGAGAGCACTCACCGAAACCCGTCATGCAGTTCAGGACCCATGCCAGCTGCGAATGTTCTGGCACGTGCGACTGAATAAACAGCGTTGAAACATCGGGGTCGATACCCGCAGCGATATACATCGCAGCCACATCAAGCGTGCGCTTACGCAGCTTCGCTGGTTCCTGACGCACCGTAATGGCGTGGAGGTCTACAACGCAGAACAGTGCTTCGTATTCATGCTGCAGCTCTACCCAATTCCGCAGGGCCCCAGCGTATTGTCCGATCGTAAGATCGTTCGTGGGCTGCATGCCCGAAAGGATCGTCTTTTTAGTCTGTATTTCGGCTTCCATAGACGGCAAAATACCTACCATCTCCATCATTGACGCATTTTTGCATATGACAGGTTTTGGTTGCTACCGGATAACAGACATCAACCCCACACATGCCCAGGCAGTAGAGCGCGCACGTGAATTGGGCGTAACGCTCTTCGACACCAGCTCGAACTATGGAGATGGGGCTAGTGAGAGGCTTATGGGCAAATGGCCCATGGCTTCAGCCATGGGAAGCGTGATAACAAAGTATGGCTACATCCAGGGCAGCATGCTCGAGCAGATCAAGGCTCAGGAGAGTATGGGGCTAACAATCCCCGAGCTTGTGAGGCTTTCGGATTCGCTTTGGCACTGCATCCATCCTGAGTTTCTGGAGCAGGCGTTTCAGATCTCTTGCGAGCGCATGAACCGCACCTCGCTGGACGTGGTGCTGCTGCACAATCCCGAGTACTATCTACAACACGCGCATCAGATGGGTGTGGCCCTTGACGAGGCCCGGAAAGAACTGTATCGCAGGTTTACCGAAGCGTTTCGATGGTTTGAGCGGATCATAGCCGATGGGCGTCTGCGCGCCTATGGCGTAAGCTCGAACACCTTTGCCTACCCGGTCGACGCAACAGATGCCGTCTGCCTCGCCCGCACGCTCAGCGCTGCCGAAGAAGCTGGTGGCATGGGGCATCACTTTACGCATGCCCAGATGCCGATGAACCTTCTTGAGCATTTTGCAGCTACAAGTGCAAATACCCCTTCGGGCCGCGATGGGACTATGCAGAGCCCACTTGAGTTTGCAATCGAGAACAACATCCACGTTCTCGTGAACCGTCCGCTCAATGCTATCGTAGACAACGACCTCATCCGTCTTGTCTCGCACCCCATGCCTGAGAAGATCATTCATCCGCAAGACATCGAGCGTCGCATCCACGACATGGAAACGCGAGAGCACGATCTTGCGAACAAACTTCAGGCAGAGGGCAACCTTACGGAGCGCGATATACAGGTTCTGCACGAAGCCTTCCGCGTAGCCGGTGCGCTGTGTCAGTCGTGGTCCAAGTTCCAGGGCCTCATCCACTGGCGCGACGTAGAACGGTCCTATCTGGCACCTCGCATCAATGCCGCCGCCGTGCTTGGCGCGCGCAGCGCTCATACTACCGAAGTTGACGAATACATCCATGACCTCACCACTCTCCTCTCTGATCTCGACACCATGTATGCGCAGGACGAAAACGCCTCGCTCGAGGAGCTGCGTCAGTCACTTGCGAATGTCTTTCAGATGGACCCCGAGAGCCCCCTACAGCACATCGCAATCCATGCACTCAATTGCACACAGGGCGTCGGCACAGTCCTCGTGGGAATGCGCACCCCCGCCTACGTCGATGATGTGATGTCGGTGATGGATCTGCCAAAGCAGCAGTTCACGCGTGGCACGTGGGAAGAAGTGGTGAAGGTGTTGAGGGAGTTGTCACGGAATTGATGACGGAGGACGGATTACGGAGGACGGATTACGGAGGACGGATTACGGACTCTGATTGTCACGAAACTGGGTCGTGAATGCTCTATAGTTCGTGGAAGAGTTAGACGTCATATACAAATCCAATGCTCAAGGTGAGCTACAGAAGCTATCTGTTCAGTTCGCCCGCACAGCAAGGCTGTTTGCCCGAGTACTATGGAGGACAAACAGCTTCGAGAGATCGTCAATCGACCAATTGTACCGCGCAGCTATGTCCGTTGGAGCAAATGTTCGCGAGGCACAATTCGCGGAATCCCCAAAAGACTTTGTTCACAAGCTAAAAATTGCCGAGAAGGAACTTGCCGAGTTCTACTATTGGCTTGGCTTGCTATTGTTTGATCTTCAAACAGATACTAATGTTGAGACAGAACTAACATCATTGAGTGATTTAGCGCTAAGAACAAAGAAGCTACTTGCCACGATTATCACAACACTGAAACGAAAACACGGATTGTAATCTGTAATCCGTAATCCGTAATCCGTCATCTGTCATCCCTAATCCGTATTTTCGTACATGCTTCCTCTCCGCATAGCCCCTTCCCTTTTAGCATCGAATCTGCTGAACATGCAGGCCGATATTCTTGCCTGCGAGCAGGGTGGTGCGGATCTGCTGCACTATGATGTGATGGATGGACATTTTGTTCCGCCGATTACGTTTGGAGCAGAGTTTGTCAAGATGATCAAGGGGCTAACGACACTCCCTGTGGATGTGCACCTGATGGTCACGAATCCTGATCATCAGATAGAGCTATTTGCTGATGCCGGAGCCGACTGGATTTCGGTTCATGCTGAGGTAACGCCTCATCTGCATAGAACACTCAACCGCATTAAGCAGCGTGGCTGTAAAGCTGGCGTAGTGCTTAATCCTGTAACGCCCCTTGAGTATGCCTTTGAAGCAGCCGAAGCATGCGACTTCATCCTGCTGATGAGCGTTAATCCCGGCTATGGCGGGCAAGCCTTTATTCCGTCGTTCCTTCCCAGATGCGAGCGACTCCGCTCATGGCTTGATGTCAATGGCCTTGCTCATATCGAAATCGAAGTAGACGGTGGCATCAAGGCAGATAACGCGAGGAGCGTGATTGATGCCGGTGCGAATGTGCTGGTTTCGGGTTCGGGGGTGTTCGGTGGGGATGTTTCCCAGCGCATTGGTAGCCTACGGAGCTAAGTAGTACTTCTTGTACCAATCCACAAACCGCTGTAATCCAGCACGTAATGACGTGTTTGGACGAAAACCCGTAAGCTCAAACAACTCCTCACAATCCGCCCACGTTGTCTCTACATCTCCCGGTTGCATGTCTACGTATTCCTTGATCGCCGGCAGCCCGAGCTCTTGCTCAAGGGTCTCTACGAATTCGAGCAGGTTTACAGGAGCCCCGTTACCGATGTTGTAAGTAGCGAGCAGCGAGCAGCGAACAGCGAGCTCAGATTGAGCATCTGCTACCCCGAGCAGGCGCACGATGCTCTCGACGATGTCATCGATATACGTGAAGTCGCGGCTTAGGTTGCCATGGTTGTAGATGTTGATTGGCTGCCCTGCAAGGATCTTCTCGGCAAAGGAGAAGTAGGCCATGTCGGGACGTCCCCACGGACCGTACACAGTAAAGAAGCGGAGTCCGGTGCACGGGATCTGATAGAGATGATTGTAGCAATACGCCATCAGCTCGTTGCTGCGCTTGGTTACTGCATACAAGCTCACGGGCTGATCTACTCTGTCGGTTGTGCGAAACGGCACATCTGTATTGGCCCCATACACGCTGCTGCTGCTGGCATAGAAAAGGTGACGGGGCTTGTGGTGCCTACATGCTTCCAGAATGTTCAGAAAGCCGGAGATATTCGATGAAATGTAGGCATCCGGGTTCTCAAGACTGTAGCGCACACCAGCCTGCGCTGCAAGGTGGCACACAATCTCTGGCTTGTGGGTTTCGAAGATGGACTCGATAAGCCCCTTATCCTCGATATCGCCCAGATAAAACGTAACCGACGTCCCAAGCTGGGCAAGACGTGCATGCTTCAAGGAGGGGTCGTAGTAGTCGTTGCAGTTATCTATGCCGATAACATTCCAGCCGTCTTCCAACAGACGCTTCGCTACGTGATACCCAATGAATCCGGCAATTCCCGTAACGAGAATTGTACGTGTATCGTGCATAGATGTTCCCCCGTGGCAAAGATAACAGGGACAGGATTATGGAGGAGGATTACGGAGGACGGATTACGGAGGACGGGTTACTGGTTACTCGCTACTCGCTACTCGCTGCTCGCGAAGTCACGTTTTGATCTGTTGAAGGCACGTAGGGGTGATGGACACACCCTACATTATCGTTATCGCCGGACCCAACGGAGTTGGGAAGTCAACGTTTGCCAGATGGTACCTTCGGCAGCGACCTGCATGCAAGATGATCGTAGATCCCGATGCAATTGCTAAAGAGCTGAATATCCCTGACGAAGCTCAGCGCAACATTGCTGCAGGACGCATTGCTCTGGAAACGATCGATGCAAACATCTGCATAAGGATATCCTTTGCGATTGAGACTACGCTTTCCGGCAAGACGTTGGCAGACAAGCTCGAACAAGCGCGCCAAGCGGGGTATTCAATCGAGATATGCCTCCTGCTAATACCCTCGGTTGAGATATCTGCGCAGCGCGTTGTTAAGCGTGTAAGGACTGGCGGACACAATATTCCGGCTGACGCACAGCTTCGTCGATTTGAAAGATCTTACCGTAACTTTCACAAGAAATACATCGAGGTATGTCATGTATGGAATGTCTACGACGCAACCGTCGATCCACCAGAGCACAAAGGCAGAGGACGTGGTGGATTCGCTGCGGCGTGAGCTCACGTCGGGAGATGAACATCGCGCGTGCATAGCAGCTGCCTTCATCCGCTCAAGCTATGACATTCGTGACCAATATCGCCGAGCCGGCATGGGGCTCGTGGTTATGATCGATGGCGTGGTTCAAGACGTTGATCCCGACTCTCATCTCCTACCAGATCTCTCCCCTTTAGTGCCCCTTGTAAAACAATTGTTTCCGCTGCCACCCGAAGAAGAACCGCCAGGGTTTGAGTGAACGCGGATTACGGATTACGCCACACCCAGTAACAAGTATCCAGTAACCAGACTCGCTACTCGCTACTCGCTGCTCGCTGCTTCTCAACAACTTCCTTCAACGCGTTCGTCAAACAGATGTACTGCTCGCGTAGGTTGTCGGGCATTGCGTCTAACTGACGCTGCACGGCTTCGATGTCTCCGCGGACAAGTGGGCCGGTGAGTGCGAAGGGGGCTCCTTCCCTCATTGCTGTGGCAGCGTTGTCCAGCGTACGCTGCATGATGGGCACGAGAAATGTCTCCTCGGGTATGCCCGCCTCTTTGGCAAGGTTGCGTGCGAGATCATACGCAGCATACGTAAAGTTCGAGGCCGCAACAGCTGCGGCGTGATAGCGCCGTTTCGACACTGGATCTGTCTTCGGCAGCCGGAATGGCACGCCCCCCGTAAGCTTCACAAACTCTTCAGTAAGTGGCCAGGCACCATCATCACATTCTATGCCCCAGCCTATGCCTTCAAGCGCCGATGGGTCTGCAGAACCAAATGTCTGGAATGGATGCGCTGCCGAGATCATCGCTCCGCATGCTTGAAGGGGCTCCAAGATGTCGGCACCGAGTGACCCGTTCACATGCATCACAAGCGCCCCTTGGAGCTCCTTAGCATTATGTTCTTCCAAATGCTGGATCAGCTCAGGGAGGTGGGCGTCTTTGGAAGCGAGAACGAGGACGGAGGACGAGTTACTGGTTACTGAGGACGAGTTACTGGTTACTGGGTACTGATTACTGGGGACTGCATGATGCGACGCGAGAAATTGTCTAGCCGAAACTACAGCTACCGAAATCTGTAATCCGTCATCCGTAATCCGAACTCCGTAATCCGTACTCCGTAATCCGTAATCAGTAACCAGCCTCTTCCCTATGGACTCACCCACTCTTCCTTTCCCGATGATCGTAATATGCGTTATCATCACGATCCTCAGGAAAGGGGCTCGAGGGTGTAGCTGTCTTTGCCATCTTTCATTGTCCACCCGAGCGAGGTAAGTTCGTTACGGAGTCTGTCTGCTTCTGACCAGTTCTTGGAGCTTCGGGCTACCCAACGTTCTTCGGCAAGGGCACGAATGCTGTCGGGCACGTCCACAGATGGACGTTCCGCGAAGCTCCATAAGGCGAGTACGTTGTTGATGGCGCGGAGTTGCCGGAGCACTTCACGCGCCTGCTCTGGATTGCTCTTTGCATCGGCATTACTCGAGAGATACTCGTACATGCGTGCAAGCGCTTGCGGCACGTTGAGGTCATCAGCAAATGCTTCGGCAACAGACTGCGGCATAGGTGCAGCATCATCTGCGCTTGGCACACCTGCAACCTCGATAAGATCCCAAATGGTGTTTTGTACTCGCCCCCTGGCAACAGAGGCAGCGCGCAGACTATCGAATGTGAAGTTTAGCACTGCACGGTAGTGTGCCATCATGAGCGCCAGACGAATATCCAGTGGGTCATGTCCACGCCCAAGCAGATCACGGAGAGTAAAGAAGTTGCCAAGTGACTTCGACATCTTCTTGCCTTCGACTTCGAGGAATTCATTGTGCATCCAGAACATCGACTGCTCGTGCACGTGATATCCTGCGCAGCACTGCGCCAACTCATCTTCGTGGTGTGGGAAGCGGAGGTCTACGCCTCCAGTATGGATATCAAAGGGCAATCCTAGAAGCTCCTTCGACATCGCAGAACATTCAATGTGCCAGCCAGGACGTCCAGGTAAGCTCACTCCGTTGAGATCGAAGTCCCAATATGGTTCGTCATCCTTACGCGCTTTCCATAGAACAAAGTCGCTCACGGATTCCCGATCGTATTCATCAGCATCGATGCGAACGCCCTCGCGGAAGTTCTTCGTATCGATAGCAAAGAGACGTCCGTAGGAATTCTTCGATGAGTACGACGCCACGTTGAAGTACACAGAACCTTCCGACACGTACCCATAGCCGGCATTCACGATCTCACGCGTGAGATCCTGCATCTGTCCGATGTAGTCTG
Organism: Kapaibacterium sp. (SeqCode); assembly: GCA_044345485.1. GTDB lineage: Bacteria > Bacteroidota > Ignavibacteria > Kapaibacteriales > Kapaibacteriaceae > UBA10438. The sequence continues at coordinate 20,361 of JBIJAX010000017.1, read as the reverse complement.
TTGCCCGAGGCATGTGCGCAAAGTGCGACATCTCAATCCCGAGGGAGACAAGATCCGCTCGAAACTCTCTGTCAAAGAAATCGGTATACGCGCGCAGATTCGCGCGTACATCATCTGACTGCTCTCCCATCTCACTGCGCCACCTGCTAGAGCCCACAGCACTATCGCGAATGGTCTTGTCATCAACATCAGTAATGTTCATCACCCAGCGGACAGGGTAGCCCCCTACTTCGCGCACCACACGCTGGAGCACATCCGTAAACACAAAGGCGCGCATGTTCCCCAGATGGGCTACATCATACACGGTCGGACCGCACGAATAGATGCGCACCGCCGCCGGGTCAAGGGGCGTAAAGAGATCAACGCGTTTTGTAAGGGTGTTGTAGAAGGAAAGCATGTGCAAAAGTAGCGAACAGCGAGTAGCGAGTAGCGCAGAGCTTGCTTCAATGTTATTACTTTGTTATTATTACTATCAAACTACTGTTGCAACAATGTCACGTTTTGATCTATGAAAAGCACTATACGTAAGATCGGCAACAGCCGAGGTGTACTTCTTCCAAAATCATTTATCGAGGAGTGTGGTATGAAGGATGTTGTAGAGATAGAGTTAGTGGACAATGCCATCGTTATCAGACCTGCTGCTGAACTGCGCAAAGGATGGTTCGACAAACCTATATCCGATGAACACGTGCTGGATTCGATTCCACTCGACGAGGGTATATCTGACTGGGAGTGGGAATGAAACAACCAATGCGCAGAGGAGAGGTATACTGGGTTGACTTGGATCCCACAGTTGGCAGTGAGATCAAAAAGACACGGCCAGCTGTGATTATCTCTCCAGAAGACATGAATCAGGCGCTGCCTCGAGTAATCATTGCACCACTCACAACAACGCCACAGTCGCTTGGCTGCCGGCCATCAACGATATTCAAGAGGAAGCGTGTCCATATCCTGCTGGATCAGCTACGCACAGTCGACAAACAACGGCTCATCAGTCACATGGGACACATCCCAGCAGAGGTTTGGCACGAAACGCTGTTAGAGATGCTAGGTTAGGGGGCTACCCACACCCTCTCGACATGGTTTACACCATAATGGTAGACAATGTCTTTGTACGACGCCACATCATACAGCACAATGTCTGCACGTTTGCCCACTTCAAGCGATCCGCATGATTCCGAGATACCAAGTGCAGCCGCACCGTTGATAGTAGATGCAACAATGGCTTCTTCGATGCTCATGTGCATGTTCATGCAGGCAAGCGACATGATGGTCTGCATGCTCTCGCTATAGCTGGACCCCGGATTACAGTCTGTAGCTAAGGCTACCACAGCCCCCTCCTCTATCATCGTGCGTGCATCCGGATATGGCAGACGCAGAGTGTAAGCGGTACCTGGAAGCAGTGTGCAGACAACTCCTGCATCACGCAGAATGCGGATTTCGTCGATAGTGCTGTGCTCGAGGTGATCAGCACTGATACTTCCCAACTCTGCTGCCATCTGCGACGCACCTACAAGTGCGATCTCATCTGCATGCACCTTGAGCTTAAGGCCCAACTCCTTTGCTTTCTTCAGTATTCGCGTAGACTGCTCAACCGTAAAGAAACCCACATCTGTAAAAACATCGCAAAACTCCGCGATGCCCTGCTCTGCCACCGCAGGCAGCATCTCGTTGATTACCATATCTACATACCCATCGGGATCATGCTTCCATTCAGGGGGCACGGCATGAGCGCCGAGGAAGGTGAAGTGGAGGTGAGGAGATTGGTTACTGGTTGCTGATGACTGATGACTGATTACATCTTCCGTAATCCGTAATCCGTAATCAGTAATCTTCTTCGTCGCTTCCAACATCTTCAGCTCGCTCTTCGTATCCAGCCCGTAGCCGCTCTTGATCTCCACCGTGGTGGTGCCATGAGCAAGAGCAGATTGAACGAGCTTGTGTCCGTTTGCTGCGAGCTCTTCTAATGTTGCCTCGCGCACGGCGCGCATGGTTGTGAGAATGCCACCACCTTCCGCGGCAATCTCAGCATAGGTAGCACCTGCAACGCGACGCGCGAATTCATGGGCGCGCGAGCCTGCAAACACCATGTGCGTATGAGAGTCTACAAATCCGGGCAGAACTGTTTTGCCTGTACAGTCGATAACCGTTACGTCCGTTTGATCAAGGAGCCTTGCTTCCTCTGCTGTGCCGACCCATTCGATCACATCGCTAAAGAGAATAGCCCCTTGATTGATCTCTCCGACATTGCGCATGGCCTCGCCAGTAATGAAGGGGGCTCCGTTGGCGGCAACAGTTGCGAGTGAGGTGATGTTTGTCAGGAGTGTCTTCATGAATCGCTCTCTTGTCCGCGCGCATGGTCGGCGCGGGATTGTGCCTTTTCGAGCTGACGTGTGATGATGAGGTCTGCCAGGTGGATGGGCACTTCGAGTGGGAACGAGGTGGACATGATCTGATTGACTGCGGCTTCGCGTACATCAATGCGATACAGAATTGCCATGAGCTTCTCAGGATTGCGCGATAAGAGCTCTGTAATGCGGTTGATAAGCACTGCCCGCATTTCCTCAAACGTGCCAATAAACTCGAGCTCATCACCAGCAAGGTCAAACGCTGCGGCGATGCGCTGGGATGCGCTGTGCTTTACAAGCTCAGAGGACATCACTTCGTCCTTGTTCGCGAAGTGCTTTTACGATGTTCTTTACGTCTTGTGCCTTATGCTTCGGACAGATCATTGTCGCGTCGTTCGTTACAACCACAACGAGATTGTCTACTCCTACCGTTGTAACTACGTGGTCGCCGTCGTGCGCATTCACAACTACGGAGTTCTGCGAATCGAGCGTTAGCGTAGAGCCCTGTCGCACATTGCCCCGATCGTCATTCGGCTGCATGCGATCGAGTGAATCCCAAGACCCTACATCGTCCCACGGGAAGGAAGCCGGCACAGTGTAAACGTTGTGTGCTCTCTCCATCACACCATAGTCGATAGAAATATCCGGCATCTCACCGAAGGTTAGACCTAGCGCAACGCTCTTGTGTTCTCTGCACGAGGCCGTCATGGCTTCGATATGCTTGCCCACTTCGGGTAGCACAGACATCATCGTATCGGCCAGAGCATGCGTGCGCCAGAAGAACATGCCGCTATTCCAGACGTACTCGCCGCTGCGCACATATTCGAGGGCAACATCAAATGCTGGTTTTTCTTTGAACTCAGCAACCTTAGCAATGGTCGATGGCTTTGCACGCTCGGTCATTCGGATATAGCCGTAGCCAGTTTCCGGTCGTGTGGGAGGGATACCCATTGTCACGAGAGCATCACTCGTTTGTGCATGTGCAAGAGCAAGCGCGACGTCCTTTCGAAACGCCTGCACGTCACCAATAAAGTGGTCGGCTGTAAGCACTGCCATAAGCGCGTCAGCCCCTTCACGAGCTTCGATTACGCTGCAAGCAAGGGCTAAGCACGGCGCAGTATTTCGCTTGGCAGGCTCTGCAACAACATTCTCTGGGGGCAGGCCTGGAAGAGCATCGATGATTGGCTGACGCAATATCTCGCTGGTGATGATCAGGATGCGCTCCCTTGGGATGAGGGGCTCGATACGCTCAATTGCCTCTTCAATCATCATCGCATCTGGCGATGTGAGCTTCAAGAGTTGCTTGGGCTTGCGCATTCGGGAGAGCGGCCAGAAACGTTCGCCGGATCCACCGGCCATGATTACTACATATGAATTCATGATGTCTTTGCAGGATTCGTAAGAAGTTGGAGTATCTGAACGGCATTCGTTGCCGCCCCTTTTCGCAGGTTGTCTGCAACAACCCACATAAGAAGTCCATGCTCAACGGACGTATCACTGCGGATACGTCCAACATAGACGGGGTCTGTATCCTTCGACGCAGCAGGCGTCGGGTACGTGTGCGACGCCGGATCGTCCACTACGACAATTCCCTCGCGCGCAGAGAGGAGTTTGCGCGCTGCATCGGGATCGCATGGACGCTCGGTTTCGAGTGAAACACTCTCGGCATGTCCGCCCAACACGGGCACGCGCACGCACGTTACCGCAACTGGTAGATCGGGCAGGTGAAGAATCCGACGTGTTTCGCGCATCATCTTGACTTCCTCTTCCGATGATCCGTTGAGCTCCTCGATAGTATGAAACACCGTGTTCATCGCTAAGGTATGCGGCGTGATGCGGTTCTGCGGTTCATCACCGGCTAGTTCAGCTCTGAGCTGATCTACACCCTGCTGTCCGGCACCAGACGGACTCTGATACGTGCTTACTACGAGACGCTTTGCGCCATACATGTCGATAAGAGGCTTCAATGCCACCACAAGCTGAATGGTGCTGCAGTTTGGATTGGCAATGATCCCAGAGTGCTTGTACGCATCATCTGGGTTTACCTCGGGTACAACCAGCGGAACGGCTGGGTCCATCCTCCACGAACTGGAGTTATCGATAGCCACACAACCAGCATTTGCAGCAATGGGCGCATAGATCTTACTGATGGCTCCACCGGCGCTGAATAGGGCGTAGTCCATGCCGGCAAAGGAATCTGGCGTCAGCTCCTGGACAACATTCTCGCGTCCAAGACCCTGAATGACCATCCCAGCAGACCTCTTTGAGGCAAGTAATCGCAGCTCGCCAACCTGTACCTGACGTTCCTCAAGCACACGCAGCATGGTGCGTCCAACGAGCCCTGTGGCTCCAACAATGGCAATATTTATCACGTCCGAAAATACGCCTCGCCCTACTTTTGCACATGAAGCATTTTATCGTACTCATGTTCGCCGTGTGCTCTCTGAGCGCTCAGGATGCTGGTGTTGATTACTTCGGCTGGGACGGTCAGTTGGTATACGAGGTTAACTCAATCAAGAGCGAAGGGCTCAAGGATGTTTCCAGATTTGTTTCTGACGCTGCATCAACAGTCTATGTTACTGTACCTGCATCGCTCTACGCCTACGGCGTGCTTGCATCTGAACTGGACAAGCCGTCTGCAGATAAACGATATTCAGCAGAAACGGGTATACAAGCTCTCACCACGCTAGGGATTACCTACGGCATTGTCGTAGCAACAAAGCATATCGTTGGCCGAGATCGTCCATATAAGGCTTATCCTGGCCTAATTGTGAATGGTGAGCCCAATAACGACAAGTACCTGAGCTCCTTTCCATCCGGACATTCAGCTGGTGCGGCGGCCATCGCAACGACGATGATGCTGCGCTATCCAAAATGGTATGTGATTGCCCCATCCATTGGCTATACTCTTTGGATGGGATTCTCACGTATGAACCTTGGCGTACACTACCTTACAGATGTCCTTGCGGGCTATGCTGTTGGTGCAGGAGTTGCCTATGGCGTACACGTGCTCAGCAAAGAATTGTTCAGTCTATCAGAGCCTTTGCTGCCAGCAGACGGCTCAATTGCTGTTGGCATGGCTGGCACTCCGAGCACACCAATCTTTACGATCTCAATGAATTTTTAATGCGCATCGCTTGCATTCAATTCGCGCCCGTTTTTGGTGATCTCGATGCAAACACGCAAACGATCACGCGAGCCATTCGTTCTGCCGAGGCAGATGTCGTTGTTGTGCCCGAGCTGGCAACTTCAGGATACTTTTTCTCCTCGCGCGAACAAGCACGCTCTGCTGCAGAACCAGTTCATGGCGACCACATCACATCGATCATTCAAGCAGCTCACGATGCCGGCAGCGTTACTGTGTGCGGCTTTGCCGAGGCGGACGGCACACAGGTGTTTAACTCAGCAGTTATTGCAGGTCCAGAGATCAAAACACAGGTGTATCGCAAGACACACCTCTTTTACAAAGAGCGGTACTGCTTTGATGAGGGGAATACTGGATTTTTCTGCACGCCCCTTCCCCACCTGGACTGTATGCTTGGCACGATGATTTGCTATGATTGGCGCTTTCCAGAGTCTGCCCGCTCGCTTGCCCTTCAGGGGGCTGACCTAGTTGTCTGCCCTTCCAATCTCGTAACGCACCTCTGGCGCATGGCTATGCCTGTGCGTGCGCTTGAGAACAAGGTGTTCCTTGCTGTGGCGAATCGAATTGGCGCAGAGCACAATGCAAACGAAGAAGTTGCGTTTAACGGACTCAGCGCTATCTACGGAACAAACGGCGAGACGCTTGCTGAGACAGGCCCTACAGAGACTTCTATCATAACTGCCGACATCGACCCTGCTGCTGCACGCATTAAGAGCTTCAACTCCATCAATGATATTTTCGCGGACAGACGTCCAGAAACCTACCGTACATGAATTTTTCGTCCGTTAGTCACATCCATTTCGTCGGCATCGGCGGCTCTGGCATGAGTGGCATTGCAGAGATCTTGCTTTCACAGGGCTTTACAGTGTCGGGCTCAGACATGCAGTCTTCTGAAACCACAGCCTACCTTGCGAAACAAGGGGCATCGGTGTTTATCGGACATGCGAAGGAGAACATTGAAGGAGCCGAGGTCGTAGTTTACTCCTCTGCAATTCGGCCAACTGATAATCCCGAAACACTTGCTGCCCTCGAGCGAAAAATCCCGATTATCCGCAGGGCTGAAATGCTCAGCGAGGTCTCACGGCTCAAGTATACCCTTGCTATTGCTGGAACGCATGGCAAGACGACAACAACATCGATGTGCGGCCTGGTAATGATGAAAGCCGGACTAGATCCAACGGTTATTGTAGGCGGACGCCTCAAAGGTCTTGGGGGCACAAATGCGCGGCTGGGTAAGGGAGACTGGATTGTTCTCGAAGCTGATGAATACGACCGTAGCTTTTTGCAGTTGTTGCCAACAATTGCTGTTGTGACCAACATCGAGGCGGATCATTTAGATATCTATTCCGATTTGGATGATATCAAGGGTGCATTTACTGAGTTTTCGAACAAAGTGCCGTTTTACGGGACTGCATGCGTGTGTCTGGACGACCCTGGAGTTCGGGATGTGCTCCCGCAGATCAAGCGTGTTGTTACCACGTACGGAACAACGCCACAGTGCGACGTGCGGGCAACCGATATCTCATATCACGACAAGACATCGTCTTTTACATTGAATTACCATGGCAAGCCCCTTTGCAAGATTACCCTTCATGTACCTGGCGAGCATAATGTGCTCAATGCCCTTGCCGCATGCGCCGTTGCATTGCAGTGCAATGTTGCACCCGAAGTAATTGCAGAGGCACTTGGCGAGTTCGGAGGTGTCTACCGCAGGTTTGAAATCAAGGGTGAGCGCAATGGCATACTTGTGATTGATGACTATGCCCATCATCCAACGGAGATTCTAGCTACTCTTGAGGCAGCCCGCAATGGCTGGAACCGTAGAGTAGTGGCAGTGTTTCAGCCCCATACCTACACACGCACACGAGACTTCTACAAAGAGTTTGCCACATCGTTTGACAACGCAGATGTGCTAATCCTTACAGACGTGTACCCTGCCCGTGAAGAACCCATCGAAGGCGTGTCCGGCAAACTTATTTCTGATTCGGCTCGAGATGCCGGCCACAGACACGTGCAGTACGTGCCCAGACTTGTAGATGTACCATCCGTGCTTCGAGACATCCTCCAGGACGGCGACATATTGTTAACAATGGGTGCCGGGGACGTCTGGAAGGTAGGGCAAGACGTCCTGAACTGACTATTTTTGCAACCCGGTCGTCTAAACCCGTCCGCATTTCATCATTGATTTTCCGGTTTTTTCATGTTGCACAACACCATGATGATTCGTCTTCGTACCCTTGCCCTGGTGGCAGTCATTTGCTCTGCTGCATTTGCAGCTCACGCACAAAAGAAAGCGCGTCCATCGAAACCCGTTGATCAATCCCAGACCATAATCGCCACAGTTGGCACGGAGAGTATTCCGTTCGGCGATGTAGAGCGGGCATTTCAAAAGAATCTTACCCGCCGCGACACGAGATTCTCCAGCGTGCCCAAAGACACCGCATTGGAGTTTCTGCGCCTGTACACGAACTATCGCCTCAAGGTTCAGGATGCCCGTGACAGGGGGCTGGATAGAGATTCTGCCGTGAAAGTAGACCTAGCGAACAATCGCCGTCTTCTCTCAGAAACATTCTTCTACGACAAGGCAATAGCAAACCGCCGCGTTGAAGAATTAGCCCAGCGCCGCTTGACTGAGCTGGAAATCGGCGTGATTCTATGTGCCATTCCAGACCCAGCAACACGTGGATGGGATACCCTTGCAAGCCGCCGCAAGGCAGAGCGTCTGATTGCGCAGCTTACTGCAGGCGCCGATTTTGAAAAGACTGCGCGTGATTCATCAGACGACAAGGAAACGGCTGCCAATGGTGGACGCCTCCCATGGATCAGTGGAGGTACCATCATCAAGGCTGTTGAAGATGCAGCATATGGCCTGAATGTGAGCCAGGTAAGCCCTTCACCGATCTATTCCCGCTTTGGCTACTTCATTGTGAAGCTCTTCCGTTCGGCTGGACGCGAGTCGGTGAAGTTCCGCCACATCCTCCTACAACCCAAGGATACGCGCGACAGCAATGCAACACAGATGTTTGCAGACACTCTTATCAGCATCCTCAAACTGCCAGTAGCACAGCAGAATGCAACACTCGCTGCCCGGGGCTTGCAGCCATCTGGAGATGTTTTCGCAGACCTTGCAAAGGCATACTCAGACGACAAAACATCATCAGCAAAAGGTGGATACCTCGGAGCCCCTTACACTCGATCAGGCGGCATGGAGAACAACAACTCTCGTCTGGTGCCTGACTTCGAACGCGCAATCTTCGATCTCAAAGACGGCCAGATCTCGGGGAAGGTCAAAACACTGTTCGGCACACACATCATTATTCGTGATTCAACCAAACGTCCGGATGCCTTCGTAGAGCGCGACGCAGCGAAGAGATCATATCGCAGGCTCTATTACGAGGAAGACAAGCGCCTTGTGCTGGACTCTGTCAAGAAGGCCAATGGCTTCGGATGGAACACTGCAAATCTTACGAAGCTTCTTAATTCAATCGATACAAACCGCAACACCCAGGATACACTCTGGCATCGCTCTATCATGGACGACCTGCTATCACAGCCGTTGTATAACCTTTCAAACGGCAGCTACAGTGTACAGCAGTTTACCGATACGCTCCGCAAGCGATCAGACCTGCGTGGCTTTACGCTGAACCGCGCAGGCTTTGAACGGGCTATCAATAAAATGACTGATCCAATTGCTCTCGAGCAGGCAACTGCAAATTTGGAACGTGATTTCCCAGACTTTGCTTCGCTAATGCGTGAATTCAATGATGGCATTCTGCTCTTTAAGGTTGAAGAAAAGGAAGTGTGGAGCAAGCTCAAGTTTGACACAACGGATGCCCGCGCATTTTACGATACGACGAAGTCTCGGTGGATGACAGAAACGAAGTATGACGTCACGGAAATCTTTGTTCTCAATGATTCACTCCTCCCTGTAATACAGCAGCGCTTGAATAAGGGCGAGAACTTCTCAGCATTGGCACAGGAATACACACAACGCGACGGCATGCGAGATAAGAAAGGCTACACAAGTGCATTGTCTCCCAAGACATCAAAGGTTGCCCAACAGATTACCAGCACGACAAAGGTCGGAGACGTAATCGGTCCCGTTAAGCTCGACGCCGGATGGTCGATGATCAAACTTGAGGCAATTGTTCCGCCGCAGCAAAAGTCATTCGAAAGTGCTATGTCGGAGATCGCTCCTGCATATCAAGATGCCCTGCAAAAACGGCTGACAGAGAATTGGCTATCGGGTGTTCGGTCGCGTCATGCCGTGACATACAACACCAAGGCTATTGATGCCGTTTGGTCCAGCAACAAGACCGCCAAGAAGCTGAAGAAGTAATGAAGATCCTCAGTAGCATATCGCTGGCTTCCGCCATTGGAATCGCTCTGTTATCACCCTCGGCATCGAGCCTAGCGCAGGATGCTGTTGAGGGAATCGTTGCGATTGTTGGACGCGAAATCATCTTGAAGTCTGACGTAGATGGGCAGCTCGAGGTGATGGCACAGCGAGATCCACGAATCAACAAGAAGGACCAATCGATCCGCAAGGCGATCGTAGACCAGCTCATAAATGAGCGACTGATCGTTACGAAGGCTATCGAAGACAGCGTCGATGTGCAGGAAGACGAGATTACGCAACGCATGGAGTATCAGATTCAATTGCTCGTCCAGCAGTATGGATCCGAGAAGCGTATCGAAGACCTCTACGGCATGAGTATGTCGCGCATCCGAAAGGACTTTCGCGATGAGATTCGCAAGCGCCTGCTTGTTGAAAAGATTCAAAGTGAAAAGTTTGGTGAAGTAAAGGCTTCTCGTACCGACGTCGAAGCGTTTTATGCGAAGTACAAGGATTCGATACCGCAAATCAATGACCGTGTAGATCTGTGCCATATCGTGAAATACGTTACAGCATCGAGCGCTAAGAACAAAGAAGCTCAGATGCTAGCGATTCGTGTTCGCGACTCCATCGTCAAGGGCGGTTCGTTTAGTGATTATGCCCGCAGATACAGCGGAGATCCTGTATCTGCCGCTAACGGTGGGGACCTCGGAACTGTTGAAAAAGGCAAGTTTGTTCCAGCATTCGAGTCGGCCGCTTTTTCACTTGAATCCAACGAAATCTCGCAACCTGTAGAGACGCCATTTGGATGGCACATCATCCAACTCATCGGCAAAACGTCATCGACAATCACCTGCAGACATATTCTGATCCGAGTTGGCCAGAGCGACGAGGACCGGGAAGCAGTGAAGAAGCAGCTTTTTGAACTTCGCGACCGTGTGAAAGCCGGAGAGGATTTCGAATCACTAGCCAAGCAACACAGTGAAGAGAAAGAGACGCAGGGATTTGGTGGTTCGATGGGGCAGATAGATCTTCAACGCCTACCTGACGATATGCGTAAGACGATCCTTGCGATGAAGGACGGAGATGTTACAGAACCTCTACCGTATGCAGCTGATCCAACAAAACCCGGCATGCACATTCTTTGGCGCAAGAAGTTCCTCAAACAGCATTTTCCAACGCTCGAGGAAGACTACAAACAGCTCGAGCAGATGGCATCTATGGAGAAGCGCCAGCGCATGGAACAGGAATGGATCCTGGAGCTGCGCAAAAAGTTATACTGGGAAGTTCGCTAGGCGAGAACTCTCTCCGTTACAACCAACAGAGACGGTGAAATACACCCTGTGCCGTAACTTGCGACTCATCTTTATTCTTACGCCATGTTTTCGAACCGATTTTCGCGTGTCGTGCTCTCTGTTTTCGCGCTTGCGGGCTCTATCTGGTTGGGCCTAGCCGTTGCGCGACTAGCCGTTGGCTACGATGCTTTTGTTGCCGGCACGGTTCTCATCAAGCCCAAGCTAAGTCAGCCAGTGCTGCTCCAGACGATTTGGCTGTATACCAGTCTTGGCATGTGGTCTACTATCGCATATGCAACCACTGCCGTAACTGGGCTGCTGGTATTGTGGCTTATACGTTCACATTATAAAGCGTACGGCTGGTTGTTAATGTCGACCCTACTGTTTGTTGTGATTATTCCAGCTCAGGCCTACCTGATCGATGCCGATCTTCTGCTCTGGAGCTTCTTTGACTATCACACCGGCATGCCACTGGCAGAGCCGGCCCAAATCATCAGTGTTTTTGCATCGCGGTTTTCCAATCAGGCTATCGGCATTACGACGTCGCTCGTGCTGTTGACTGCAATTACGATCGTCCTTTTCACCACGATGCGTCCGTTACACAACACGGCAACCAACGAATGAAAGCAGATAAGCTACTTGAGGAACTCACCGCCCTGGCAAAATCGCTGGACTACACAGTACGGCGCGAGCAAGGGACATTCCGTGGGGGTGCCTGCCTTGTAAAGGAGCAGCGCCTTATCATCATCAATCGCTCTATGCCCCTCGAGGCAGCTTGCGTGATCCTCGCAAGAGCGATGTGTCAATTTGTCCCCGAAGACATTTTTCTAAAGCCAGCCGTTCGGGAAATTCTCGATCGTGAGCGGGCATGGGTAGCAGCACATCCGGATGTGACGTTTGAGCCCACGTCGAAAGAGGCAGCGTGACGAAGTACGCTACAGTTGCCCTGATTGGCCGTCCCAACGCCGGTAAGTCTACGCTCATGAATGCGATTATGTCTATGCACTTGAGCATTGTGACAAACAAGCCGCAAACGACGAGGCGCAGGGTGCTGGGCATTGACACCAAGGACGATGCACAGCTCGTGTTTTTGGATACCCCCGGGATCCTCAAACCTAAGTACCGACTGCAGCGCTCTATGATGGGCTTTGTGGACGAAGCATTGGATGAAGCGGACATCATTTGCGTTGTTGTTGACACCCCAAAGGCCATTGAACGCGGCAACATCCTAGACCCCATGTGGGCAGGGATCATCGAAAAACGCAAGCGTCCGACCATATTGGTGTTGAACAAGATGGACGCAGTGAAGATCCGTAAGGAGGCTCTTCCGCTTATGGAGCAAGCTCGCACGAGCGGACTCTTCGCAAAGGCTATTGCGATCTCAGCACGAGACAACACGTATGTCGATGATCTTATGTCAATGCTCCGTGAACTCGCGCCCGAAGGCCCCTTTCAGTATGATTCAGAGCTTGCATCAGACCAAACAGACCGGTTCTTCGTCGCTGAGTTCGTGCGAGAAGCCGTGTTCAAGCAGTTCACCGATGAAGTCCCCTATGCAACCGAGGTAATGATTACTGAATTCAAAGAGCGTGAAGGGGGCAAGTGGTATATCTCCGCCGATGTTATCGTTGAGCGGGAGAATCAGAAAGCCATTCTCATTGGCGCAAAGGGTGCCGCGCTCAAGCAGGTAGGATCTACAGCACGCGCAACGATTGAGGCACATCTTGGGTATCCTGTCTTCCTAGAGTTATACGTCAAAGTGCGTAGCGACTGGCGTAACGATCGCGCCCAACTTGCTAGTATGGGGTATTGAGTAGTATGGTCAAGCACCTGCCATTCCGAATTGGACTTGTCATTGCTGGCGTGTGCATTGCACTGCTACTATCTTCATGCTCAAGTTCTGGGGGAACCAGTGCAAAGAAGTCAGTGGACGATATCTATGAAGCCGGCAAAAAATCATTTGATGGCGGCAACTACCTTGATGCGCAAGCACAGTTCGATGTGATCAAACTTCAGTATCCTGCATCTCAGTATGCAGATGATGCCCAGTACTACACGGCAGAAATCAATTTTGCACGCGGCGAGTACATTATGGCTGCGTTCAATTACAACCAGGTACGTCGCTCGTATCCATCAAGCGAATTCGTTCGTGATGCGATGTACAGAGCTGCACTGTGCTACGAGAAGATTGCGCTTCCCGCAGACCGAGACCAGGAGAATACGCGTAAGGCAATTCAAGCGTATACAGATTTCCAAGCTCTTTTTGTGCGCGATTCATTATCGCTAGAGGCCTCAAAACGCATTCGCGACCTGCGTGATCGTCTGGCTGAACGATTCTGGCTAATCGCAGACCACTACCTGCTTACGCTCTCGCGCAAGGCGGCGATGATACAGCTAGATGCAATCATCGATGAGTTTCCCGACACGAAGTGGTTTGAACCTGCATTGGTCAAGAAAATCGAGCTACTTGCAGAGTTACAGCGCATCGACGAGGCTCGCACGGCAATTTCAACATATCGACGAACAGTAAAACAACCTCAGCAGCAGGCTGTGGTTGATGCAATCGAACGAGGACTACGATGAAGACTCCAGCAAACAGTCAGGTTGTAATGACCGAGCTCGTTCTCCCGAACGACACAAATTATCTTGGCAATCTGCTTGGTGGACGACTCATGCATTGGGTGGATATCGCGGCGGCATTGTCCGCAATGCGTCATTCCGGCAAGGTATGTGTAACAGCTTCTGTTGACCAGATCACCTTTGAAGAACCGATCAAGCTGGGTCACGTTGTGCACATCACGTCCATTCTTACTCGTGCATTCAAAACGTCCATGGAAGTATACGTTCAGGTAGAACGCGAAGACCCTCTCAACGGAACTCGCACCCGCACGTCTGAAGCCTATCTCACATTTGTGGCCATTGATCAATACGGCAAGCCCCTTCCCGCCTCTGCTTTAGTTCCAGAAACGGAAGAAGAGAAGCACCGTTTTGAGGAGGCTGCCATGCGCAGGGAGATCCGACTTCGTGCTCGTGAGGCAATGAAGGCGCGCCGGGGATGATTGCCCGGCTGATAGGCTTGTTGCTCCTAGCAAGCATGCGCCTCTCAGCGCAGGATGGCGATGTAGTGCTTCGCTACATACGGAGTTATGGGGCGAATGATGAACGCCTTCCTCCTGTGGTGATTCTGAATTCGACGGAATCAAATGAAGTTGGCTCAGACTATGTGACTATTGAATTCGACCTTTCTGCTCAGTCGATACCTAATGTCTATGCTCGCATCACGCATTGCACTGCAGACTGGCAGCCGTCAGACAATGGCTTTCTCAACGACATCACAAACAGAACAAGTCTAGCCGACTGGGTAATAGCACCCGAGCGCTCAAAGTACTCTCGATATCGTGGCAAGATGGTCTTTCCAAACCCGCAGACATCCATCAGGTTCTCGGGTAACTGGAAGGTCACGCTCTATAGCCTGGATAACGACTCTGTGATTGGCGAAACGAGATTCTTTGCTATCGATGCTCGTGCTTCGATGAGGATGTCGTTCATGACAGACTTTTATCAACCTCGCTTTCAGGTCTCCTCAATTGCATACACCATTGAAGCTCGTGTTGCAGACCCCGCAAACAAACTATTGAGCACGAACCTTCACACGCTGGCACTATACAGGAATCATCGGTGGAATGAGCCCTTCTATGCAAGTGAGCGTTTGTTATCCCAGGGCAATTCCAGTGGCGTTGGCAGCGCTGTTGTTGGCATGGTGCAAAGTGGGAAGGTCTTTCGGTTGGAGCGAATCCCTGCACAAAACGAATACCGCATTCTTGATCTCACAGACATGTCGCGCTTTCCATTTGTCGGGGCGCCCGTTCGCATGCCGATGTCAGACATGCGAAGAAACGGAACATTCATCGAGCGCGGTGACGACGGAGCGATGACTTCCATGGGAATTGTCGGCGCCAACGATGAATTCGTGCCTGTCGAAATCCTTCTAGACCCTAACCCTGGCGGCCTAAGCAGAGAGGATGTCTTTGTGGCCGGATCATTCAACAACTGGAAGCCGGACAAGACCTGGATGATGTGGTACGACGAATCCATGAATCTCTACCGCCTGCGCCAGTGGATGCGCAGAGGACGCCACAACTACCTCTATGCCACGGGGCGTCTTAACGCCGATACAGACCAGGTCATGGATCTGAGCTATGAGGAATTCGAGGGTAACACCGCATCAGCCAACAACTCCTTCATCGGCTTTGCCTACTACCGCGAACTCGACTACGGCGGCTACGACGGTATCGTAGCAGTGGGCGCTAGCACGATGTATTTGGGAAGATGAACAGCGAGTAGCGAACAGCGAGTAGCGAACAGCGAAGCTACTTCATACGCTGTTTTAACGTCTTTCTCGATGCAACAAGCATTGCAGTTACCTCGTGGAGTAACTGTTCAACATTTTGAACAGAAGCATCATCCAAGGACTTTGCACCTCGAAGAATATCGATCCAGTAAAAGCTCTCGCGACATTCTTTTAGCGCAATTCCAAACTTATGGTGCATGTCGGCAAGGCTTTCGCTATCGACCGCCTCTGCTATAAGTGCACCTGGTGCTGTCAGACTTCGCGGGATCTGCCTACTGATGTCCTGTTCTGCTAATCCACAACGCACGAAATTGGCGAAATGCATGCCCTCTATACCGAGCTGGCGTGATTTAATGACTATTGGCGATTTGGTGTTCACGAATAAAACCTATTAGTGGCACTTGTTCAATGTTCCTTCGTCGCCCGTGAACGTGACAATCACCAGACTTCGCTACTCGCTGTTCGCTACTCGCTGTTCGCTACTTTTGCCACATGACTCGCAAGCACCCACAAGTAGATCCCCACAAGATGGAAGATGATGTTGACGCATCACTGCGCCCCCTATCATTTGATGATTTTACGGGGCAGCCCAAGATCGTGGAGAACCTAAAGATCTTTATTGCTGCTGCGAAGGGGCGCGGTGAAGCACTAGACCATGTATTGCTTACTGGCCCGCCGGGGCTTGGCAAGACAACGCTATCGCACATCATAGCGCGTGAGATGGGTGCTCAAATCAAGATTACATCGGGTCCGGTGCTTGAGAAGCCAGGAGACTTAGCTGGACTGCTGACAAGTCTTGATGAGAACGACATCCTCTTTATCGATGAGATCCATCGGTTGTCTCCGGTGGTTGAAGAGTACTTGTACTCAGCCATGGAAGACTTCCGACTCGACATCATGATCGACTCGGGTCCGGCTGCACGCTCCGTGCAGCTCGCAATTCCGCGCTTTACGCTTGTTGGCGCAACAACGCGACAAGGCTTACTTACTGCCCCATTGCGTTCCCGCTTTGGCATCACTAATCGTCTTGACTACTACGACGCCGAAGAGCTTGCTCGCGTGATAACACGCAGCGCGCACCTGCTTGCAGCCGAGATCGATCCGCAAGGAGCTCACGAACTTGCTCGCCGTGCTCGAGGCACCCCACGTATTGCGAACAGACTTCTGCGTCGCACGCGTGACTTTGCAGACGTCAAGGGTACGGGAGTTATCACCCGAGACATCGCGCGCATTGCCCTTGAGGCTCTTGAGGTGGATGAGTTCGGACTCGACGAAATGGATACACGCGTAATTCTTGCGCTGATCGAAAAGTTTGGTGGTGGGCCCGTTGGTATCTCCACACTTGCTGTTGCCGTTGGCGAAGATCCAGGCACGCTCGAAGAAGTCTACGAGCCGTTTCTGATTCAGCAGGGATTTCTGCAGAGAACGCCTCGTGGACGCATTGCCACACCACTTGCATATAGGCACATGGGTCTGCAGCCACCGAAACCAGATGCTCCCCTGTTCGATCCTGCGTAAATTCGCAGCATATGAGCAAAGACATAACCTCCCGCAGCGAAGATTATTCACAGTGGTACATCGACCTTGTCCGCAAGGCCGGCCTAGCTGATTACTCAGCCGTTAAAGGCTGTATGGTGATCAAGCCCTATGGCTTTGCCATCTGGGAAAACATGCGCGATACACTCGATCGCATGTTCAAGGAAACCGGACACGTTAACGCGTACTTCCCGCTCTTTATTCCAAAGAGCTTCTTAAGCAAGGAAGCAGCCCACGTAGAAGGCTTCGCCAAGGAGTGTGCAGTTGTAACGCACTATCGGTTGAAGAATGCCGAAGACGGCAGTGGCGTTGTGGTGGACCCCGATGCGCGCCTTGAAGAAGAACTCATCGTGCGTCCAACATCTGAGACGATCATCTGGAACACCTATCGCGACTGGATTCAATCCTACCGCGACCTGCCGCTGCTCATCAATCAGTGGGCGAATGTTGTCCGTTGGGAAATGCGCACGCGCCTATTCCTCCGCACAGCTGAATTCCTCTGGCAAGAAGGCCACACGGCCCACGCCACGCGCGAAGAGGCCATCGAAGAAACACGCAAGATGCTGGACGTCTATGCAACATTCGCCGAAGAGTGGATGGCACTTCCAGTTGTAAAGGGTGTAAAGACAGCAAACGAACGCTTTGCTGGCGCCGAAGATACCTACTGCATCGAGGCACTCATGCAGGATGGCAAAGCGTTGCAGGCAGGAACATCTCACTTCCTGGGTCAGAATTTTGCCAAGGCGTTTGATGTGCAGTTCTCGTCAAAAGAAGGCACCCTCGAATACGTATGGGCAACCTCATGGGGCGTATCAACGCGTTTGATGGGCGCTCTCGTGATGGCTCACTCCGATGATGAAGGCCTGATGATTCCACCGAAGATCGCGCCGCATCAGGTTGTGATTGTGCCGATACCAAAGCCCCTTGCCGAACTTGATGAGGCCATCAGCAACGTTGCTAAGGAACTACGTGCTCGGGGCATTCGTGTGAAGATCGACACCGACGATCAGAATCGTCCGGGCTACAAGTTTGCCGAGTATGAGAAGATCGGCATCCCTGTCCGCCTAGCCGTTGGCGCGCGTGACCTTGCAGCAGGAACTATCGAAGTTGCCCGCCGTGACACGCGCGAGAAAACCAGCGTAGCTCTTGAGGGCATTGGCGAGTACGTTGCCAACCTTCTTGATGAAATTCAGCTCAATCTCTTTGAGCGCGCGAAGACCTACCGTGATGAGCACATCACGCGTGTTGATACATGGGATGAATTCGTGAAAGCCCTTGATGAGAAAGCGGGCTTTATCAGCGCTCATTGGGACGGCACAGGAGAGACAGAAGACTTGATCAAGGATGAGACCAAGGCAACGATCCGCTGCATTCCATTAAACAATCCGCAGGAAGACGGCGTCTGCGTGCGTACAGGTAAGCCAAGCACTCAGCGCGTGCTGTTTGCGCGGGCGTACTAAGTCATCGAAGGAGTTTGTGCTATGAGGGCACTGACCATTGCTGCCATAGCTCTGCTGCTTGTGCAGCCACGTGTTGCATTTTGCAGTGACGAAGACAGCATGTCCGTTACAGTGTCGCTGCTCGCCGATATGGTGTATTCCTCATCGACTGCATCATTTGAAAACAAGAATCGGCTGTTTACGCTTCAGCCCTCGATCGACAAGTCTGTTGGCCTTATGCAGGGGCACCTAAAGGTAGCTGGAACATCGAGTTCTCTATGGTGGAGCCTCACACTCCAGGAGGGATGGTTTACAAAGGCCAATTACGTTGGTGAAGATGCACAGTGGCGTTTCCTACAGGAAGCATCGGTGCACGGCCGCGTGAGTGACAAGCTCGTCATCCGCGGTGGTGTAATGCCATCACACATTGGCTACGAATCCATGATTGCTCGCGAAAACATCACGCTTTCTCGGTCGTTCACGGCAGACAATACGCCCTACTACGAAACTGGGATAGCTGCACGTTATGAAGCACAGGACAACCTAACGGTGCAGTTTCTTGTGCTCAACGGATGGCAGCGTATTGTTGACAATAACGACGACATCTCCTGTGGCACCAGTGTAAGCTATGTGCCCCATCCAAAGGTTGAGCTGTCGTGGAACACGTATCTTGGAAATGATCAGCCAAGAGGTTCGGCAAAGCTCTTGCGCATCCACAATAACTTCTGGACATCTATCAACCTAACCGAAGAGCTTACGCTTGTAGGATTGCTAGATGTGGGTCTTCAGGAGCGAGTACAACAGGGAATGAGCCAACAGTGGTATGCTGGTGCAGTATCGCGGTATAGCATCACCGAAAACCTGCGCATTGCGGGTCGCATTGAGCATTATTCAGATCCAGATGCCTTCATTGTACAGAGTCCGCTTGGTGGGTCATTTACTGCATCTGCAGCTTCGATCAACATAGATTTCCGTCTTCTGCGAAATGTCCTGATACGTGGTGAATGGCGGACCATACACTACAACGATGCATTTCTAAATAGGCAAACAGCCACGCCGAGATCTTCTGAGTCCTACGTTACATTCTCGATCTCGACAGCATTGGGCAATCCGTTATGAAGTACATCCTCTTGTTGTTTAGCATCGGGCTCATCGGTTGCGCGGCTGTGCGTAGGGAGCCCCTTCCCAACACCCATATCTGGATTGCGAAGTTCAACGAGCGCACACTCGAGGTCAGTGATGTGCGGCAGATCACCCTTGGAAAAGGATATAACAACCAGCCATGCTTTAGCAACGATAGCAAGTATCTGCTCTACGCTTCTGATCAGGACGGTAATGGGTCGCCAGATGTGATGCGGCATGACCTAAGCACAGGTAGCACGACACGCATTACATCAACAACTGCATCAGAGTTTTCACCAACCCCAACATCCGATGGCAGATTCACGGCCATACATGTTGCCAAACCCAATGCCGAAGGCGAAGAATACACAGAGTCTCAAGAACTCTGGGAATACGATTCAGTAGGTAAGGGGCTAGGACGGATCATCCCCGCAACACGAGTTGGATACCATGCATGGCTCGATCAGAATCATGTAGCCGTTTTCATTGTAGGCAATGAAGATGCAAAGGCTCCACATAAACTTGTTGTGTACAACACTGTTGATTCAACCAAGCTGGACGTAGCAGCGAACATTGGCCGCTGCATAAAGCGCGCACCGAACGGTATGCTTACCTATGTCGACAAATCAGATACTACTGCCTACAAGATCATCGCAACAGCCGGGGATAGTCAGAGCAGCGATACACTCGTTACGCTGCCAAAGGGCACCGAAGACTTTTGCTGGATGTATGAGGGTACGATCTTTACCTTCGCGAATGGAACGCTGTATGGGTGCGCTACGTATAATC
>JBIJAX010000093.1:0-4071 GCA_044345485.1 Kapaibacterium sp. (SeqCode) | reverse complement strand
CAGTGGATGACGCGCGCTGATGTTGTTGATGCGCTGGTGTTGTTTCACTGTGCGTGGACGGGTCAGATCTCTCGCATCAGATCTGCGTGTGTTACGTCGCTCGTAGACAAGCAGCGTGCATTTACAGACGATGATCTGCGATCAATCCTCAACGAACATCGCATCATCCTGCGCGAGGTACTCCCAACAATGCTGCAGTCTGCTCGTGATGGATGGTGTGAGATCATTGTGACACCGTTTCATCACCCGATCCTCCCGCTTGTGATAAACACTGACGCAGCTCTTGAGTGTATGCCGGATAGCCCCTTGCCAGAGCCTGCCTACACTGCTCCGAGCCATGCGGCGCGTCATGTGCGCAGGGCCATCGATTATTGGCAGCACGTTTCAGGAGCCAGGCCGCAGGGCATGTGGCCGGCAGAAGGCAGTTTGTCCATGCAGGCGCTGGAAATGCTTGCTGGACATGGCATAGGGTGGACGGCTACCGATGAGGAGAATTTGCGCAGGTCAAGGGGCGAGCAGTGGCGCAGAACAGATACGTTTTTTCCCTACAACGTGTCGACCAGTCGAGGCGACATCACCGTGTTGTTTCGCGATCACGCACTCAGCGATGCCATTGGCTTTGAATACTCCACATGGGATGCAGAACATGCGGCCGATGATTTTGTGCGCAGACTTGAAGAGCGCAGAGCGTGGATAATTGACGAGCTTGGCAATGAAGCACTCGAGCATGCTGTGATACCGGTGATTCTCGACGGTGAGAACTGCTGGGAATTCTACGAAGACAACGGCGTGAAGTTTCTGCGAGCCCTGATGGAGAGATTGCAGGATAGTTCGAAGTACATGAGCATGACGTGCGGAGAAGTCTCATCGACGATGACGCATAGGCACCTTCACGTTCTTCGCGCTGGTTCGTGGATCGACGGTAACTTCTCGATCTGGATCGGTGCACCCGCGACAAATCTTGCATGGTCACTTCTGCGCGACGCAAAGCTGGCGCTTGAGCATGCAGGATATGATTCAGAGCAGATCGCAGAAATCATGGAAGTGGTCGAAGCATCAGACTGGTTCTGGTGGTATGATGAGCGGCACAACGCGCCGCACAAGGGGAGTTTTGACGTTGCATTTCGTGAGCATCTCAAAAGCATCTTTGAGAAGGCCGGCACACAGCCGCCGGCAGATCTCAAACGTCCGCT
Source organism: Kapaibacterium sp. (SeqCode) (assembly GCA_044345485.1). Classification (GTDB taxonomy): domain Bacteria; phylum Bacteroidota; class Ignavibacteria; order Kapaibacteriales; family Kapaibacteriaceae; genus UBA10438. Next base: position 2,878 of record JBIJAX010000093.1, on the reverse strand, counting down.
TCACGAGGTTGCAACCATGGATATCATCAAGCGCATTCCCGTTGTTTTTTCTACCGCCGCAATGCACCGCACAAATGCAATTGTGCGCGATATCGCTCTCGAAACGCACGAGGATTGGCAGCGCATGCGCGTGCGTTTAGAACGCAAGCCCCTTGACAAAGAAGAGGTGGTTCTGCAGGTACGGGGTAACGATGGTTTTGAACGGTCATGCCTGATCGCCGAGGACGAATTGCTGTGGAGATCGCCGCTGCATGATGAGAGCCTGACGTGGTATGCGGATAACGAGCTTGCGCTATATCTGCATGCGAGGGACAAGTGGAACGTGCGCGTTATCGAAGAAAAGCCCGACGGGGGAAAGCTGGCGTCGAACCTTGACATTACCTCGCGATAGCGTAGATATCTACTCGCCTACTCTGTGGCGAATCTGCATCGACGGGCTTGCCGTTGATGAGCTCTACACCCTCAGCATAAGGCTTTATGCGTCCAAGCTCGCCGTCGTAGACGAAGATCGTACACTGCTCTGCCACTGCACGTGCTCGCGCAAGCGCAAGAGACTTGTTGGTTGTTGGAGAGCCGCTTGCATCGGTGTAGCCCCGTACACCGATAAATGGCAGGTTAGTAGACCCAATCTTGCTGCGAAGGGATTCAAGCGCTGCATGGGATTCGGGGGTAAGTATTGACTGACCCTTCTCAAAGTAGAGACTCAGAAGGGGCTTGTCTGTAGGCACCATTGCTACATCAGCTGTAACATCAGACTTGCCACTCTGCACACGCGATGGAAGCCCAACCCACTTGCCGTCGAACGGTACGGGTGTCATGACCAAAGTGGTGTCCTGCGGGAGCACGGTTGTTCCGCGGCCCAGGACTTTGTCGATAGTAACGGAATGATGCCCCTTGCACGTACGCACATCCTGCTCACGTTGAATTCGTACGTGACATCCAACAACAGGCTCGTTTGTGAGGGCGTTGTGCACACGGATCGTAACGTTGTTTACAGGTAGTGGTAGCATGCGCTGCGGAATCTCTGCCGTGTACACGCCGGGCCTATCGGATTGAGCATCCCATGACGTCACAAACGCACGGCTACCAGCGCAGGGTAGGGAAATGGCTGTTTCGTCTTCTGTGGTGTTGATGCATGAGCCCAGGTTTACGGGCTCGCTCCAGTTCTGCCATGTATCATCGAGTCTGCGCGTCATGTACAGATCCGCCTTGCCGATGCGGTCCTCACGTCCGGCAGAGGCAAAGTACATTGTTCTGTTATCGCATGCGATCCACGGAGCCCCCTCAAAAGCGGGGGTGTTGATCGAGCCGTTAAGTGGCTTAAGCTCTGATAGCCCCGTGCACTCATCAAGGGTGATCACGTATAGGTCTAGGTCGCCTTTACCTTCTGCAAGTTCTAGCGCAACCACAACTGCACCGACATCTTCTGCGAAGGTGGCAAAGAAGTTCTTGCTCAGACTCGACACAATAACGCCGACCTCTGTGAAAGGGGCTTTGATCGACGTGCGATTGAGAAATGCTAGCGACAGTTTCAGCGAGTTCTTCATGAAGCGCCCAGCCACCAGGGCATGGAGTCCGTCCTTTGTCATCCCAAAGACCACTTCGGCATTAACGTAGGCTTTCATCACGGTATCGAAGACGCGGATGTCTGCTAGCTGCGCCGTGCTCCACTGACCCTGCTTGTTGTAGGAGACCCATACATCATCCGGATCATTGGCACCGCCAAGATTTTCGGGATGGTACTTGCGGTCCAGATAAAGCTCTCCTTCTGGACCAAGCACAGGCTGCGTTGTTGGCTGAAACTTGTTGATGGCATCTGTCAGACGCGTCTTGCTGCACGTCGTGTCGATCTGCGCGTGCATACCAACCGACCCCAACACAATGAGCAGTGCAACTAGCATGAGCGTTCCTTGGTGCAGTTCCTGACGTAGTTGCTTGATCACATCCCACCCATATCCACGGTATTGAAGAAATCGCACAAGCTTTTCTTCCTGGTGCTTGGGCGTAGCAGACGCGAGCATACGGAGTTTTTTGCGAGCAACAACACGAGCCCCCTCAAGTGCTTCATCGTCTTTGTAGTGTTCCTCGATCGCACGATCCACAATATCCTGCGGCACGCCCTTGGTGAGAAGCGTCCTGCGCGCCATCACGCGCGAGAGCGGCTTGCGTTCGCGCGATGCCTCGAGAAACCTTGTGGCATAGGCGATGTCGTCGATAAGACGAAACTCGCGCAGCCATGAGAGCACGCTCTCGATCTCCTCGGGAGCTGCCTCGGACTTTGTCAAAAAGTCTACAATGTTCTTTTCTGTACGGGGCTTGTACGTCGCAAAGCGGTAGGACTTTTGACGTAGCACAATACGCCGGTCCTCCTTGCGGAGCTTGCGCTCCAACTCGTCGGTCATAACGAGCCCCTTGCGGAGTCCAAGTGCTAACGCAACATCGATCGGACATGCCGCAAGGAACTCGTCGTCGACAAACACAGAGCATCGTCCGCCATCCGAGCGGTTCCGTCGGATCAACGTGATGATGCCCATCGTTACTTCTTCGCAGCCTTCTCAGTTGTTGGAAGGTGCAGAGCCTCGCGCACAGCGATATCAAGAGCTGCATAGAGTGCAGCATTTTCTGTTAGCATCTTTCGCATGCCGTCGCGTCCCTGCACGCGTTCTTCATTGAACGAGAACCACGAGCCCGACTTTGTGATAATGCCCGTTTCAACGGCTACATCAATCATATCGCCCAAGCGCGAGATACCCTCGTTGTACATGATGTCGAACTCTGCTTCACGGAACGGCGGAGCAACCTTGTTCTTCACGATCTTGGCGCGCACGCGGTTACCCACGATGTCTTGTCCGTCCTTGATCACATCCTTACGACGAAC
>JBIJAX010000084.1:0-4106 GCA_044345485.1 Kapaibacterium sp. (SeqCode) | reverse complement strand
TTACAATACCCGCGTTGTGATCCCGAAGCCAACCGATGCATCCGATTTGCGTTCTCCAGACCAGATCTGGGCTCAGCTGATGTCAATGATCAATTCCAACCCCATCCTCAAATCGTACCAAGGCCAAATCCTACCCCGAAATGCTCTGCGCGAACCATGGATCAACCAGTTGGATCTTCGGCTTACACAGGATATCCCAGGGTTTTCTGACCACAAGATTCAGTTCACCCTTGACGTGCAGAATTTCCTCAATCTCCTGAATTCGTCATGGGGCTTGCAGAGATTTGTAGACTTCCAGAGCTCCAACCTGTTGGGTCTGGTGCTGAATTCACAAAACAAACCATTTGACAGTCAAGGACGCCTGATGATGTCGTACACAGAACCCGTTACAAACGGGCAGGCAGGCATCTATACTACCGACAACTTCTTCTCACGCTGGCGCATGCAGATCGGCATGCGGTACTCATTCTAACGCATGATCAATCGCATCCATTCAATCGCACTAATTGCGGCTGCTCTGCTCCTTGCATCCTGCAGCGATGGCGTCATTACGTTTCCTGTTCCCGACCCTGCATTGGTTAGGATCGTAAATGTTACACAGAACGTACCGGTAACACGCGTCGTGTTTGACAGTACGATCATCGCAGATGCTGCGCGTGGACAAGCATCTGATTTTGTCGAGATCGCCGCCGGACGTCCGGTTACGTTTTCACTCGGTACTCCCACAAAGACATTCCGCTCGAACCTTCGCTACACGCTAGGTGGTAACGCTCGAGTGATCTTGTTCGCCCGAGGAGACACCAACGGCTTGGTCGAGTTTCGACGTGAAATCCAGGATACAGTGCTGCCAAGTACCTCTCAGCAGTCCGTGATCCGGTTTACGCACATGGCCGAGAACGTTGATAAAGCGTATTTTGTGGAGGTATGGGCTAACGGGCAGCGTCTGATGAGCCAGGATTTTGAGCCAGGTATCTGTTCACCAAGTTACACCTCGCTGAGTCCCGGTACGTACACATTCGAACTCCGTGAAGCAGGCACTACGAATGTGCTTGCTACGATGACAAATGTGCTGCTGTTTGCTGGCGGTTCATACATGCTATACTCCTACGACGGAAATCCGTCTGCGACCGACAACATTTCCTTGGACATTTTCTAATCCCCTACATCGACAGAGAACGCCATGATCAAACAGATTACCCTAGCTTTCGCACTTACATCAGTGTGGACGTCAGCTGCTCTCGCCCAGGACCCCATCTCAATTGCCGATGCAAAGAAGCAGGAGTTCAACAGTACAGTGACGAAAGTGGCCGGACGCGTCACATCGGCGGCACAGCTCTCGAATGTTGTGTATCTGCAAGACCGATCGGCCGGCGTGGCCGTGTTTAACGAGCAGATGCGCAACGGCGTTAAAATCGGTGATTCAGTGGTGGTTGAAAATGCAACCCTCACCGAGTTTGGGCAGACCACCGGCGCACCAGGAACGGGGCTTACGCAGCTTGGCGGCTCGGGACTGCGCTTTATCGTAGTTCCTGTTCAACGTGAAGAACCAGCAGCAAAGAGCACAACCATCCCGAACGTTGGAGAAGGCAATGAGGCAGTACTTGTCAAGCTGCGCAAAGTGCGTTTTGTAGAGACGGGCCGCTTCGAAGGAAACCGCAGCTATAATGCTATCGATGCATTTGGCAACGACATCGTGATCCGTATCGACCGTGCGTGTGAGATCGGCGTTAACAACCTCGAGATTCCGTCAGGAGATGTCGATATAACGGGTGTAGTGAGCCAGTTCCGTGGCGCATACCAGGTGCTGCCGCGTCTTGCTCAGGATATCGGCTTGCCCCCTATCGCTGTTGACACCGTAAACAAATCCCGCACATTTGATGTTACCACGTGGAACCTTGAATGGTATGGTACCGCAGACACCACGCTAGGCCAGCGCAACAAGGACTTGCAGCGTCAGCGTATTCGCATAATCATGGATACTGTTCAGGCAGATCTCTATGCTCTACAAGAAGTAATCAGCGATCAAGCCCTTGCGGCTCTCAGTGATTCGATCAAAGGTTCGTATGGTCGTCTGTTTGCAACAGATGTTACCTCAGACCAAAAGCTGGCTTATATCTACAACAGGAACGTTGTTACACCTGTTGATAATGGACTCGCAGTAAACGGCGGAGCACGTGCATGGGGTAATGGGCGATTCCCGTTTCGCTTCACATTCGATGCCAAGGTTGGAGATGTAACAAAGCGATTTAGCGCATTTAACATCCACGCTAAAGCTACAATTGATTCAACTGCTGCTGATGATTACCAGCGTCGCAAGACAGATGCTGAGACGTTCCATCAATACCTGAAGGACTTCTACGGAGACGCTAACGTAATGGTACTTGGCGACTTCAACGACCGCCTGCTCACAACAACAACAGACTCAACACTGCCTTCATGCTATTCGGCGTTTCTGAACGACCAAGACAGCTGGTTTGCAACCACCGCAGAGTTAGAGCGTCAAGGACTCTCATCGTACATCGGCTTTAACCGCGGCATGCTCGATCATATGCTAATTTCTAATGAAGTAAAGCCGCTCCACTACCGCTCATTTGTTGAGTCGCCAGAGCGTTACTTAACGTCATACTCAACAACGGTTTCAGACCACCGTCCAGTTACTGGGCGTTTCTTCGTCAATGCCGTTACGTCTATAGATGAAGAAACCACCAGTGCTCAGAACATTCGCATCGCTCCAAACCCAATGTCTACAAGTGGCATGATGGAAATCGTTGCTCAGCAAGGGGGCTTACTCCGCGTTGACCTTTCTGATGCCACTGGCAACACACAGACGTTGTTTGATCAGAACATCGCGCCGTCCATCCAGTTGGTAACAATCCCAGTCAACGAGATGGCATCCGGCACATACCTGGTCCGCACAACTCTGAATGGCGTTACGACAACGAAGAATGTTGTGGTGATTAGGTAAGACTAGGGACACAAGGGTACGGGGGTACTCAAGGGTACGGGGTACTCGCCTAAATCGTGCTACTCGGCACTCGCTACTCAGCACTCGCTACCAACGCAATTGCTGCTGTTTCAGCACGAAGTCTGTTGCTGCCAATGCGCCAACAGATGGGCCGCAACTCGCGGTGGATGTAATCTAGCTCGCGTTGAGAGAAGCCCCCTTCAGGACCAACAAGAAACGTCTGCGGACCCGTAGGCAATGGACCGGGAGGCTGCCCTTCGGCATCACCAAGGATCACAGGTCCGCTGCACACGAGGTTGTGTAGCGACGTTGGCTCGTCAATCGACGGTAGCCATGGGTTTCCCGATTGAGTAAGTGCAGCTATGGCTTTGGACCGCAGTCGTTCTGTGCTCGTACGTACGTGTTGTGAGTGATCGCACAATAACGGCACAATGCGAGTAATGCCAAGCTCTGTAACCTTCTCTACTGCAAGCTCAAAGCGATCGCGGTTATCAAGTACGCCAAGAGCAAGGGTACGTTCGTGGGGGCGTTCATGCTGGACGAAATCTGTAATGAGTAGCTCAGTGCGATGTACCTGGCGCTGAACTCTGCAGGTTGCCACAAGTCCCGTGCCGTTGAGAACACGCACGTGTTCCCCATCTCGTAGCCGAAGTGCTGCTACATGACGCATCAGATCTGCGTCATGCGGTACTATCTCGTCGACAGTGGTAAATATGGGCGAATAGAGGTTGTCCATGGCGTATTTTTGATGACATTTCACAATCGAGAACGTCGATGTCACCTGAATTTACGTGTATCGCTACGTACATCCCGCAACCGGGCGTAGGTGCGATCCAATTGAACCGTCCACAAGTCCTCAATGCGCTTAGTCTGCAGACCATGATAGAGCTCGTTCAGGCGTTTGAAGCATACGATGCTGACCCTTCTATTCGCTGCATCGTTCTACACGGCAACGAGAAAGCATTCGCAGCTGGTGCAGATATCACTGAGATGTCTGATGCATCGCTTACCACCATGCTTGAGCGCGATCAGTTTGCCCGTTGGGAACGTATCCGCAACGTCAAGACTCCGATCATCGCTGCTGTTAGCGGCTTTGCTCTTGGAGGGGGCTGCGAGCTTGCTATGCATGCAGACATGATCG
>JBIJAX010000001.1:0-129970 GCA_044345485.1 Kapaibacterium sp. (SeqCode) | reverse complement strand
ATATATGCAGCTGTGAAGTTCTTCCTCTACACTCTGGTTGGATCCTTGCTCATGCTTCTTGCCATTATCTGGCTGGGTCTTCAGGCAAAGTGGGCGGGAGTGGGCTTTACTGCAGACCTTCTTAAGCTTCAGCAGGTTGGCCCAACAATCGGCATGGATGTGCAGCAGTGGCTATTCTGGGCATTTGCGATTTCGTTCCTTATCAAGGTGCCGCTCTTCCCGCTGCACACGTGGCTTCCTGACGCTCACGTTCAGGCCCCTACAGCTGGTTCGGTAATCCTTGCAGGTGTGCTCTTGAAGCTAGGAACATACGGTCTGATTCGCTTCAACCTGGGACTGTTCCCTCAGGCGTCGGAGCACTTTGCCGGTCTGATCAGCACCCTCGCTGTTGTAGGTATCGTATACGGTGCACTTGTGGCGATGGTGCAAACAGACATCAAGAAGCTGGTAGCATATTCATCTGTTAGCCACCTTGGCTTTGTAGTTCTCGGCATCTTTTCGATGACGGTTGAAGGTATTCAAGGGGCTGTTATTCAGATGATCAATCACGGTATCTCAACACCGATGTTGTTCTTGTGTGTAGGTGTCCTATACGAACGCCGGCACACGCGTGAGATTAGTGAGTACGGCGGTATCACAAAGGTAATGCCCCGGTTTGCTGTGCTCTTCGCAATTGCAATGTTCGCATCTGTGGGTCTTCCAGGACTAAATGGATTTGTTGGTGAGTTTCTCACGCTTCTCGGTGCGTTCAATAGCCATGTCCTTGGTAGCAAGGTGTATGCTATCGTAAGTGCCAGTGGGGTGATCTTCGCAGCGGTGTACCTGCTGTGGATGTTCCAGCGTGTGATGTTTGGCACAAATGACAATCCAGAAAATCATCATCTGCGTGATTTGAACCTCAAGGAGTACTGGCAGCTGGTGCCCCTTGCCATGCTTGCTATCTGGCTTGGCGTGCAGCCACGTCCACTGATGATGCTCTCTGAAGAGAGCGTACGGGCAATCGTAAACGTCTTCGCGCAACACTGATTCTAGGCACCAAGGTATTCAGCATGAATATGGAACTTCTCGGCTCGCTCCCGCTCGTTGTAATCTGGCTTGCACTCGGTGCCGTCGGTATCGCCATTCAGGCATTCGTCCGGAACAATACGCGTCTCGTATTCGGATATTACATCTTCACACTGGCGCTCACTGGAGTGCTTGCGCTCCTACATGCAGGGTATAAGGCCACAGCATTCTCGGGCATGGTAAATGTAGGGGGCTTTGCAAACTACTTCGATGTACTGTTCTGCGGCGCAGGTATCATGTCGATGCTTGCGGCACGTCCGTACCTGCAGAGAGAGGACACAGAGATCGATGAATACTACACACTGCTGGTTTCGGCAGTGGCTGGTATGATGCTCATCGCACACTCGGCAAATCTTATTGCACTCTTCGTTGGCGTAGAGCTTATGTCGATTTCCTTCTATGTCATGACGGGATTCCTCCGCACGAATATTCGCAGCATTGAAGGTGCCCTGAAATACTTCCTCTTGGGTGCATTCGCTTCTGGTTTCCTCGTATATGGTATGTCTCTGATCTATGGTGCAACAGGATCGCTGTACTACAGTGAAATCGCTGCAGCGATCGCTACTGGACATGTACACTTCCCAGTATTGCTTGCAATCGGTGCCGTAATGATGTCTGTTGCTCTTGGATTCAAGGTTGCGGCATTCCCATTCCATCAGTGGGCTCCAGATGTGTACGAGGGTGCACCATCAGTTGTAACGGCATTCATGAGTACTGCAGGTAAAGCCGCTGCATTTAGCGCCTTTGTTGCCGTATTCAGCGCTGTTATGCAGCCTGGTTCATCGCTTACACCTCAGTTGCAGCAGGTATTCGCAGTGATGTCTGCTGCCACGATGCTTATTGGCAACATTACTGCATTGGCCCAGACGAACGTGAAGCGCATGCTTGCGTACTCATCTGTAGCGCATGCCGGTTACTTGCTTATGGGTATTGTAGCCAACTCAGATGCTGGACATCATGCCATCTACTTCTACGTTACGTCGTATGTCTTTATGCAGCTCGGAGCGTTTGTTGTTGTTGGACTTCTCGAGCGTGGGAATGAAGAGCATCTGCAGATCAACGATTATGCAGGCCTCGCAAAGCGTGAGCCGGTTCTGGCATTCGTTATGTCTGTCTTTATGTTCTCATTGGCTGGTATACCGCCAATGGCCGGTTTCTTCGGGAAGTATCTGTTGTTTGCCTCTGTGATCGAATCGCATCTCTGGCTCACCTTTGTAGCTGTGCTTTCATCACTAGTGAGCGCATATTTCTACCTGGGCTTGATCGTGAAGATGTACTTCGCAGAGCCTGAAGGCAATCATCAGCCAGTTCGCTCGGGTATTGCCGGGATCACACTCGCTATCACGACCGCAGCAAGTATTGCGTTAGGTCTGTTTACAACACAGCTCCTTTCGATCTTCGGTACGTGGTAGAATTGCCCTTGGGGCGATTTTCCATGACTGTACGACACTTCATCATCGGATGCATTGTTCTTCTCGCGGGGAACCTATGTGCTGTTGCACAAGTCGAAGTGTACAGTGATCCTGCGAATAAACTCGATACGACGGTTTCATTCGGTGCAACTCGGCCGTTCACGTCAGTGTCTCGCACAGTAACCGTCCGTAACGCATCTCCAACAGACATTCGCATCCGGCCTTCCATCACGGATTTAAACGGGTTGTTCACATCCGTCACTGGTGAGTTTGCCGGAACATTCAGTGCTGAGATCATTTCTGCAGGGCAGTCCAAGGTCTACACGGTTTTATACAAAGCAGACTTTGTTTCGTTCCCTGTTGACTCGCTCGCGCAGGTGCGCTTTGTTATCGACGTAGACGATCCGCAAACACAGCGTGCAATTCTAAAACATGTCTTCATCTTTAGTGGTGTAAAGACAAACAGACTTGTTGCAACTGATGAGCGTGTGGTGAGTTTTGATTCGGTCTTCATTAGTCCAACGTGCAGCGCAGTTGCATTTGTAACGTTCTACGGCGTTACAGATGGTAGTGTTCCCGTCCTTGAACAGCGTGTCCGCAGAGTAACACCATATGTTGGTGCAGATGAAATCACTGTGCAGCGATATCCTGCGGTTGAGTTTGTAGGCATAAACAGTGTATCGTGGAACTGTAGTTATCAGCCAGTAAATCTTGGACGCGATGCCGTTGAGTTTGCTCTGCGCTACACCAATCCGTCGGACCCCGCAGATAGCATTTCGTCCGTACTTGTTGAGGGCTATGGCGTTGCGCAGCGTTGTGAACCGTTAGGCGTGCGCACCGCAGATGGGAAGGATCTTGTTGGAGCGGTACGTACAGACACACTCGATATAGGACTACTACCCATCAATACTGATTCCCTGCGGTTTGCGGTAGTATTCAGAAACACGGGAAACATTGCAATAGGAATTGATTCAATAGCATTTGATGCCGGGGCCTCCGATTCAGGTGAATGGGTTGTGCGCAGGCTGCCGAAGTTGTGGTTGCCCGCAAACGATGTAGATACAATTCACCTTGCGTTTAGGCCAATGCCGTCTACGAGTAGATCTACTTCTCGACTTCGGCTCTATACAAATCTGGGCCGCAGGAAAATCTCATGTGTGCCTGCCACATCGATTGTTCAGGAGTTTATCGTTACGGCTTCTAAGCAGCAGCTTGTTGAGGCTGATGAGTCCGAGCTGCGGTTTGGAGTTGTGGTAAGGTCCGAGGACTGCGAATCTGTCGTGTCGAAGACCGTTGTTCTGCGCAATAACAGCAGCGCATACTGCACGATCGATTCCGCAACAGTTGAGCCGGTTAATTCAGGGTTGCAGGTTTTGCGATCCAGAAATGTTGTGATGGCCCCCTCAGGCACAGCAATTCTGGATTGTGAGTTCAAAGCCTTGCGGAGTGGACAGCAGAGTGGCGTTGTGACGTTTTGGATAGATGGGTCTCGGCGCACGCTGCGGGTGCCATTCAGTGCGGATGTTGTGAATCCAGACACGCTTATGCTGAGTATGGCAGGAGATGTTCGAGCACGCCCTGGATCCGTTGTACAGGTTGCAGTGCGATCAAATCCGCTTATGATGAGCAGCGTCAAACGGGTTGCGTGTAGTCTAGCCGTCAACAAATCGCTTCTAGGTCTTGTCCGTACTGTTGAGTCTGGTACTGCCTCTGAAGGCGCCTTGGTCCGGACTCTTGAGCATCAAGGCGGCTACGTGGTAACAATCGAACAGGATGCTGGGTTGAGGCAGCGCGACACATTAGCGGTCCTGGAATTCAGAGTATATCTCGGCGACAGCGCAAGCACAGCGATTGAGGTTCATCCTTCGTCGACCATGGGAACAGTCGAATGTCCGGCCGCATTTCCGCTGCAGCGCATGCACGGACGCTTCGCATTAGACTCGTTGTGTGGACTTTCCTATAAGACCCTTTCTGAAGCCGCAGGTTTGCGAGGCTCTGTGTTCCCGAGTCCTGCCAGCGATCACGCAACACTTGTAGTTGGTTCAGCCACGTCGGCATCGGCTCATATCGACATCGTTGATGCATTTGGCCGCACATGGGCAAGACTTGAATCAGCTCTGGGAACTGGGCTTACCACAATACCAATTCCCATGAGCCCCTTGCCCTCTGGACAGTACATGATAGTTGTGCAGAGTGGTGGATTCCTAGTGCGTGTGCCAATGGTGGTATCACAATGAGAAGAGCCGCATGTATCCTTGTGATGTATTGTATGGTGCAGTCGATCCATGCGCAGAAGATACCATGGGCTCCAACGCTCCAGCATCCCTATGCAGCACCTACATCATTCATCGGATTTGATGCCATGTTGGGGTATAGCGTGCATGATGCGTCGCTGCCATACCTGGAGTCAATCTACAATCTCAGATGCTGCACCTATGAACAAGGTTCAGCAATGCCATATTCTGTAGGGGTAAGCTATGAGACGTGGCTGCTGCCTTCAGCGGCAGGCATGGCTTCACTTGGAATTCGACACGAGGTTTCCAGTTTTGCTACTGAGCCAGTGTCTATACCACGCAATGGCCTGCCGGACGTCAAGACGCAGTATCAGCTTCGGTCTCAGAGTACGTGGCTCAGTATTGGCATTAGCGGGAAGGTGCGATTGGGTGCAACGCCAATATGTGTTGCAGTCGCGCTCCATGGAGATGTCCTGTTGTCAAATGACATGCAGCACAAGGAAGTTGTTCTTGGGCCTGACGAATTCTTCTTCGTTACAGATCCTCCTTCCAAGGAGTATCTGCTTCCCACTTCCTCTTTTTCTGACGTTTCGGAGCTTTCCCTGCGTCCGGCTTTGCGCGTTTCGTACGACGTGCCATTGGCATATGGCTATTACCTAGCCCCGTCACTGATCCTGGAGACCACCGCATTGAGTCTGTCGAATCAGCACCGGTGGAACTCGTTCGGCGTTGCTGTTGGGATTACCATAAACAAGGGGCTCTGAGCAGCCCGCCATCATACTATATTTGTACGTTGTTCGTCAAGTTCGCAAAGCAAAAAAACAATCTTTCAGGAGTTCATGTTCATGGTACAACGACTGTTTGCTATGCTTGCCATGGTTCTAGTTACCATGTCAACGGCAATTGCCCAGCCAAAACTCGAAATTGTTGGCGGGGAAACATACGACTGGGGAAAGACACGTGCCCCGAAAGAAGGCTATCTTGAGGCTGAAATCAAGATGAAGAACGTAGGCAACAAAGCCCTGCGTCTTACAGAAGTTCGGCCGGGCTGTGGTTGCACGAAGACGGATCCAGATAAGTTTGATCTCAATCCGGGTGAAATCAGCACAATGAAAGTGAAGCTGAATATCAGTCCGTCACAAGCCGGCTCTATCACAAAGAACATTACAGTTTCCTGGGCTGATCTGACAGGAAACGATGCGTATAAGGCGTATAAGTCTTCGTCAAACACGCCACTTCCAACCGGTGCCGATACCACAATCCGCTCACAGTACATTTGGCTCAAGGCAGATATCCAGCGCGCACTCATGTTCCAGCCATCGATGTATTTCTCCTTCCAAGATCTCAAGGTTGGCCAAGAGCAGTCCGCAAAGGTCGAGATCACGAACAACTCTGATGAGATGGTAGTACTTTCTGACTGGACAACTGACGGAGGTTTGGTGATTAATCAAACATCGCGCGTTTCACTCAAGCCAAAAGAGCGCATTGAGATCATCGCCAAGGTTGTACCAATGGCAAAGGGCAACTATGCAGGTGGTGTCCGTTTCAAGACCTCGCACAGCGACCACACAGATGTAGACCTGCGCGCCTATGGGTTTGTTCAAGAATCTCAGAGTCCTGTCTTCCAGGGAACGGTTGGCCCAGCGAAGTAAGCGGCAATCCAAGATGGAAAATCGAAATGAAAAAGGGCAGCTTCGGCTGCCCTTTTTGTTACTCAACGGTGATAATGTTTGAGCAAAACTCACGCTCTCGTGCGTCGTTAGTTGCAACAATCACGATAGCCCCTTGTGAGGATGCGCGCTCTACTTCGCGCGCAAGAATGAGGCGTCCCTGCTCATCTAGGGTAGTTGAAGGTTCATCAAGAATTAGTAGTCGGGGATCGTGAGACAACGCTAACGCAAGTGCAACGCGCTGACGCATACCGCTAGAAAACGTTCTCACCCGTGATGAGCCCCTTGTGAGAAGTCCAACACGATCCAGTAATTGTTCGCACATACTTGCATCAACATGTTTGCCGTGCAGCGCCCCATTCATTCGCAAGAGCTCTATTGGGGTAAACTCATCATATAGCGTGAGGTAGGGGGCCACAAATCCACAGCTATGTGGTATCAACTCTCGGTCGACGTTGTTGCCATTGATCCGTAGCTGCACTGAGCCACTATCAGGCCGTAGCAATCCGGCAAGGATCTTTGCCAAGGTAGACTTACCGCTTCCGTTTGATCCAATGATAGCAGTAATGCTGCCCGCATGAAGCTCGCACGAAATGTTACGAAGTACCTGGCGATTGCCGTACGTTTTTGAAATCTGATCAGCGCGCAACGAATTCATCGAGACACAACGAGCTTATGGAGAATTGTCTCGGCTCTTTCTCTTGCAACAGTAACAATGTAGATGCCGGGCTCTAGAACCTGCGAGAACCGGTACTGCGCCACAAGCCTGTTATCGTGAATGTCGAGAAGGGCAGACGATGCTTCAGTGATTGGACGTAGCGAGAGATCGCAAATCTGAATTCGAACACTTGATCCTATCTGAGCCCCAGAAACAGGAACATGCAAGATCTGATCAGATGAGGCTCTGTATGGTTGCGGATAGGGGGCCTCTGTTGCGAGTAGTTGCACTCCACTGCTGTATCTACACACGCTCTCGTTGGGCCAATAGCGTATGCCCCATGTTGAATTGGGGATTGACTCGTCATACGGCAGTGGGTTCGGTGTAAACAACATCGTCCACTGAAGTAATGAATCTGGACGCAAGAGGATTGATGGCGACGCTGTCCAGGATAGCAGTTGTTCCATGCTTACTGGCTCTCCAGCACGTGATGGTACTGTTGCTCGAACAGCTCGAATCTCAAATGGACGAACCGTTGCTGTGATTGCTTCGTCCAATCGCTCCATTGCGATATCTGATGCAAGCTTGATTTCCGGTAGCATGGATGCGCCCGGGATGTGTGCGTTTTGCTGCCCGCGTGTACCGGTTTTATGGAGACTCACGAGGGACTCACAGAACATTTCACCGAATGGTGTTCCAGATGCTGCGCAGGCTGAGATCAATGCGGAAAATGGCTCTGCCCCCTGACCAATTCTATCCCATGTGGAGCGAAGGACGTCTGTGTTTCCGGATGTAAGCACATTGCCAAACCAACCCCAACAGTAGCCGTTGAGTGCGTTGACCTTCGAAAACGGCCAGAGTTCGGGCCTCGTCAAGAGGTACGACGTCCAAATGGCCCAGTCACGAACTTCCGGGAATGTCCTCATCTCCATCCACGTGGAGGTGAGTTCATAGATCATGCGATGCTGAACACTAAAGCCATACGAGCCATTTTGAATTACATGGTGCAACTCATGTGCACAGGTTACACGCAGCGCATCAACGCCAAATGTTGTGTAGGACTGTTTTCCAGACCACGTAGTATCGGTTGGACTAAAGTTGTTGTCCATTTCCATCCACGTCGTGTAGCGTTCAGCCGGTGTAAGCGAGAGCAATCTGTCGAGATTTGTTATGCCGTAATACCCCTCACGTCCGAGATCACGCAGGTACACATCGATTGCCTGGCTGCCCCCTGATGTATCATCGTCTGGCGGTGCAGTATACCCAAGGGTGTCTATTTCAAGCTTCCACGATCGGTCAAGAGCACGTAAGCATTCGTCTATGTAGTCAGGCGTGCCGTTGCCATCTGTGTCGGCAGAATCTACTGCATCGCTACCCTTGAGCGTAAAGTGCACTCTGAAGCGTCCATCTGCCGATTCCGCATACAGAGGAAGAGGTGGCCTAGTTCCTTGGATCTGCACATCGTTGCCATGGCGAACGCGGTTTGCAGTTGCTCGCTCACCAAAGCCGCAACGATCAGCAGGGATGTTATCATCGCTGATAACAGGCTGAATCAATAGCAAAAGCGCGAACAAGTTCAGCCCCGTTCGCGCAGATAGAATGCGAAGTGTCTCGATCACGATATTGATTACCGGAACATTTCCTTGATCATGCCCCATGTGCGCTTGATGCCGCTAACATTGTGCACAACGCCTACGGTATTGGAGTACGAGGCATTCTTGTCCAGAGTAACAACCTTGAGCCGATAGGTGAAGTAGTTCGCCGAGATGTTCTTGTCAGCATCACCTTTACCGAATGCTTCATCGTCTTTGAAGCTATACGACTGATTGCTACCTTTTGCCGATACAGTTGCCACATAGCGAAACTGCTTATCGGCACCTGCACGCTCGATCTCGTATTGAGCAACGTCTGCTTCTGTAGACGACTTCCACTCGACAACAATAGAGTTGCCGTTGGACTTCGCCTGGAAGTACTGCAGAGTTACCTGTACGGCCTGCGCACTTGCGATCAATGCAAGGGCCGCGACAAGGAGTGTGAGCGTTTGTTTCATACGTGCCAAATATACTACGCCAACCCAATTTCCGTACTATTGCACCATGACTCACCACGCCTTTTTTATCCAGATTACGCGATTGCTGCTATGTGTGCTGATGGGTATATGTGCCACATCGCTGCAGGCGCTGGGCGCACTCGACACGCTCCGGGGACGCGTACACGCTAAAAACGGCGAGAATGCTCCAGTTCAGGGTGCAGCAGTCCAATGGAAAGGCTCAAAAGCTGGCGTTTTTACAGATAAGCAGGGGCGATTTATTCTCGCACGTCCAAAGGGGTCGGATTCTCTTTTGTGCAAATCGGTAGGGTATACGACTGTTACGATAGCCGTGCCGGACACTGCCGAGATCGACATCATTCTGTCGCCAGAGTCATTGTCCGCACTGACTGTTGACGCAGAGTCTGGACCTACGATCACGAAGTCTGTAATCAAGACCGAGACCATCTCAAAGAAGGACCTCGCCAAAGCCGCATGCTGCTCACTTGCCGAATCGTTCGAAAAGAACCCATCAGTAGAAGTATCATTCTCAGATGCCGTCAGCGGTGCAAAACAGATCCAGCTGCTTGGCCTTCGTGGAGTCTACACGCAGTTCCTGATCGAAGCTGTGCCTGCTGTGCGGTCTATCGAGATGCCGTTCGGACTCGATCACATCCCTGGCCCCTTCATGGAATCGATCAGCATATCCAAAGGGGCATCATCGGTCACTACAGGGTATGAGGCGATGACGGGGCAGATCAACATTTGTATGCACAACCCGCGCACAGCACCATCTCTATACGTAAATGCATATGCAAACGCGATGGAGCGCTACGAGGTGAATCTGTATGGGGCTCAGCAACTGACGGATGAGCTCTCAACAATGACGATGGCGCACGTGCGGAAGATGGACATGGGGCAGGATAACAACGGCGACGGATTTGCCGATATCCCGACATTTCGTCAAGCAAATCTTGTGCATCGGTGGTTGTACAATGATGATGAAGTAGAATGGCAGGTCTTTGTGCGAGGAATTCTCGATTCCTATGCGTCAGGCCAGGGGGTGGTGCACACAAGTTCTGTTCATCATCCCGGAGACAGTGCCAGATCGTATGACATCTCGACCGACATTCAGCGTCTTGAAACCTTCGTAAAGGTAGGATTGCTCGATCCGTTCGATGATCTGGAAGAAGGTAGCGGTCTGTCCCTTGTTGCTGCGGGGTCGGTTCATGAGCAGAATTCAGCGTTCGGTATGCGGTCAACCAATGGACAACAACAGACATTCCAATTGCGCGGTATAGCCGCCTTGCCATTTACACCGGAGCTTAAAGTAGTAACAGGTTTCTCCTACCTTTACGACAACGTTCGGGAAGCTCTTACAATCGACGGTGCCTCGGTGTACGGGTCACGGTACGACCGTATCGAGCATGCGCCCGGGCTGTATGCAGAGGCAACCTACGAGCCGTCGAAAGACCTTACTATTCTCGGCGGCATCCGTAATGACTGGCACAATTTGTATGGGGCGCGACTTGTTCCACGAGCCCATGTAAAGTGGAACATGAATCAGTTTGCCGTTCTTCGAGCTTCCGCTGGAAGGGGCTGGCGCGCACCATCAGTGATCAATGAAAATCTCTCATCGTATATCAACGCTCGTCGGGTGTTCTTCGATTCAACGTTCCGTCCCGAAGATTCGTGGAACGCTGGAATTTCGGTATCAACTTATTTCAGCCTTGCAGAGCGTCCCGTGACAATAGATGCCGAAGTGTATCATACAACGTTCACAAATCAGCTCATCGTAGACTATGACAGGTCTGTTCGCGAAGTATGGGTAACGAATCTCGACGGAACAAGCTATGCAACGAATGTGCTCCTTCAGGCGATGGTTTCGCCACTGGCAGCTCTTGATGTTGTTGGTGCAATCCGCTGGGTAGACGTGCAGGCCCCATACAATGGACTGATGCAACAGCGTCCAATGATGAGCAGACTGCGATTCCTTGGTACGGTTTCGTATGCACCAGCAGATTGGCAGTTTGATGCAACGGTGTCGTGGAATGGTGCAGGACGTTTGCCTACAACAGAAGGGAACATTCAGCGATACAGACTCGATGCAGAGTTCCCATCATACTGGCGGGTGAACGGACAGATCACGCGAAAGTTTAAACAGCTGGAACTCTATGTTGGTATCGAAAACGCGACCAATTTCATCCAATCCAATCCAATCCTCGGCACCGACAGCCCCTTTGGCTCCTACTTTGATGCATCGCTTACGTGGGGTCCGATGGACCCGCAAATGGTGTATACAGGTGTACGGTATACGTTGGACTAGTCCCCAGCAATTGGGTTTGTCATTACAGGGGGCTTGGGCATGTCTCCCTCGAGCGGACGCACCTCTACATCTTCGATGAGGATGTCTGGTGTGACGATCGATGCCTGTACGTATGCAGCCCCACCGCTGATGAACGATGGAATCACACTCGGCGCAAGAAGGTTGTGCACGCTCTTCTGTTTGGACACAGCGAGAATATCCTTGAAGATCGATGGTGCAAGACCTGCTGCTTCTAACCCGCGTATCAGTTCTTCGCGTCCGTCAGGATACACACGGTACGCACGAAGAAGACCGAGCTTTCCTTCACCTTGAGAAATCGGTAGATCTGATCCGGTCTGGCGAAACACCCCTGTAAACAGCAGGTTCTGGTCCATCGCAAGGCGTGCGATGATGCCGTAAGGCAGCTGCCGTTGTTGAACAAGTTTCAGAAGCATCTTCTTGAGTTCTGCGCCAGTCTTTGTCTTCTTGGCATCTGTGGACGTCAGTGAAACGACACTGAACATTGCTCCACCACCACGATAGTGTCCGTTGCTAGAATCTATTCGCTTTGTTGGTACTCGCGAAGAAAGCAACGTCTGAAGGTATCCCTTTGTTACCACATCGACGTTCTGTGCCGGGATTCCCTCATCATCGACCTTATAGTGTCCGGTAAGCACTGTTCCCATGTATGAGGGCATTAGCGGTTCTGATGTAACAGAGAGAAACTCTGGCAACACACGTGCGCCGATCTTGTTCTGGAACGCCATAGACCGTTCGTTCGTTGAGAAGCCCCCTTCTGAAAGGGGCTGGCGCTGCGCTACAAGATTTGGGGCAAAGAATTGTCCGATCAATGTTCCTGCGGCTTGTCCTTCAAACAACACTGGTCCCGAGTAAGCTCCTATCGTTGGTGCATTGACAAGTTGCGCTAAAACATCAGCAACCACTCTTGCAGCCTTGGTCAAGGAATCGTCACTCGGAAACTCTTCCGGAGTTCGTGCATAGACGGCATACGTCTGTGCCAGCGGCATCCCATCTGTTGCCTGCGTTGTTGCAATGATCTCGAGTCCTGCGCTGCATTCAATCTTGTGACTTCGCGCACCGCTGGAGTTGATATAGTAGGTCTCCTTCGGGATCACTTCGATGCCTACTCGGGAAGCCTGAATCCCAGGATATACGCGGAACACAGCGCTGATATTCTTCGCGCGCTCCGCCAGCAGAGATGGCTTAGGACGATAGAGATCTCGGCTAAGATCATTGACGGAATACTGTTGAGCAATGCGGTAATCCCAGGTCGTGTCTTTGCGCGTGCGGTTCTTGAGTGTAGACTCTTTCTTTGAGTAGATTTCTACTGCCTGCTTGTAGCATGCATCCGTTGCAAGCCAAACCTCACGTCGCAGCACTTCCGGACGCAATTCAAATGGGATAAGACGGTTCTTGTAACCTTCTTCATCATCGCTCGATCCAAAGAATCCGAGACTTACATCAAAGAAATTCGTGTTGTCGAACTTCGGCGTACCGATATGCATTCGTACAGACAGCACAGCACGGGTGCCAGTGTCAATGTCCTCGATAGCTCCCTGCATTGCATGGACGGTAACGCTTCGGCGTATCTGCAGTGTGTATTCGATTTGGTAGGGGGCTGGTAAGTTGCCAATCCGCAGCTCCTTGATAGAGCGCTGCATCTCGAGCTGCAAAGTGTTGAAGATCTCCTGCTCGCTCATGGGCTGTGCCGAGGCGCCAGCTGAGATCAGAGCAAGTGCACAAAGGAAGCGTATCATGGCTGGCCTCCTGACGATACAGTTGGATCAGAAAGCAGTGGTGGTTTAGCCTGCGACTTCTGCTTCTTCTGAACTTCGATCGTAGACACAAGAAGACTCGGCGAGCTGGCACTTACCGGCACTCCGCCTGATTCTGCACCGCACACGCCGTTGAAGATTCCGATATCATCAGCGGCTGCAACGATGTTGTTGAAGGTTGTTAACGGAGTTCCGATGAGATCTACACCACGAACGAGCTCGTCTCGACGACCGTCGGCAAAGATTTTATAGACCACTAGCGGCTGAACATTAAAGGCATTTGGAACCGTGCGCCCGGTAAATGTGAAACCACCTTGGATGTCTTCGAAGAGCAATCCGAATTCCTTGTTCTGCTTGATGCATTCTCTGCGCAGCATTGATCGAAGCGTGTCATAGGGAACAGTCTGGCTGGTCTTGACGATTAGGTTGGACTGACGAGAAACGGTCTTAAGCCCTGCCTGACGTCTGCCGTGTCCATTCGACGTTGAAAAGTTCTCAATTGGTGCACGATTTGTAAGGAAGCTCCTAAACATGCCGCTATCTACAGCAACGACGCGCTTCCCAGGCATACCTTCGTCGTCGTACTTATATGCACCAACGATATCCTTGCCGGCAAGTTCCTTTAATGTTGGATCGAAGACCACACTGATAAACTCTGGGAGGATCTTCTTATTGAGAAAGGGCTTGAATGTCTGACTTGAGTTCACATCCTTTTGGCGGTGGCCCTCTACACGGTGACCAAAGATCTCATGGAAAAACACTCCTGCACTTCGGCCAGAGAGAATAGCTGGACCCGTATACGTTTCCATGAGTGGAGCTGTGCGAAGTCTGATACAGAGATCTAACAGGCGCGTTACATCGGCTTCGAGCTCCTTCATCGATGGCAGGCGCTCAGCGGAGTATGCAGAATAGCTTTCATACAGTGGCAAACTCATTCCGTCTTCGGCCTTGCTCTTGACGATAACAAACATCTTTACGATGGGTTCTGACGTCTGAATTCGAGATCCGTCCGTGTTGACGAAATACTTCACAAGATTTTCCGCCTGAAATGTGACACGTCCTGTGAGGATGTGTTCCTTGCCTGCACACATCCCGCTCAAGGTGCGCGCGCGATTGCGCCAGAGTGTGGTGTCGAAGTGCAGAGGCTCGATGTTCTCGATGTAACGGTGGGCAGATTCCTGTGAAAGATCTGCCGATGAATCTTCTTCCTTCACCTTTACCTGAAGATTCGTGACAACCTTCCCGTAGCGTTCCGCTGCTGATTTATAGGCTTTGTCGGTGGCAGACCAGATAACACTCTGGAGCGCACGAACGTCGTTGGTGAGAGGCATTTCCACGCCTCGCGTGCCCCTTCCCATTTCAAAGGCTACGCCGCGAATGCTGCGTGTATTGTCGAGTTTGTGGGAGCCCACACGCAAGTCTACGTCAAGAATACGTCGAGTGGTACTTACATCTGCATCCAGCGCTCCCATCGATGCCGAGATGAGCGTGGATGAGACTTCTGTAACGGAGTAGGAAACAAAATACGGAGCTGGCGATGCACTGCGCAGCTGGCTCATCGTGCGTTGAAGCTCTGACTCCATGGCGCGCATCACCGATGACGGCTCTTCGGCGTAGGCGTTCACCTGGCAACAGCAGAAAGCTATAGCAACGAGAACCTTAGGAGTTCTTGTGAAGAACGGTCTTGCTAACGACGTCCAAGTTTTCGTCAAGTTCATAGGTGATTGGCTCGCCGGTAGCGATCTCTGTTTTCAAGATCTCATCAGGCGAAAGGTGTTCAACAAACATGATGAGAGAGCGAAGTGAATTGCCATGCGCTACCACAAGCACGTTCTTACCTTGCTTAAGAAGCGGCACGATATTGGCCTGAAAATACGGCTCTACACGAGCCTGCGTGTCCTTGAGTGATTCGCCGTTCGGTGGCGGAACATCGTAAGACCTTCGCCAGATATGTACTTGTTCATCCCCGTACTTCTGAGCAGTCTCAGACTTGTTCAGGCCTTGCAACTCACCATAGTGCCTCTCGTTGAGGGCTTCATCGCGGTATGTTGGCAGATCGTTGTACCCTGCGGCTGCACAAGCTATCTCAGCCGTGCGCATAGCACGCTTGAGTACGGATGTGAACAGCACATCAGCGGGAACTCCCGCGAGTAACTGACCAGCCTTAAGCGCTTCTGCTTCACCATCGGCTGTGAGATCTACATCTACCCAGCCCGTAAAGCGGTTTTCAAGATTCCATTGTGATTGACCGTGACGAAGGAGCGTAAGTCTGCTCATGACTGTTGCTTTGGAGAGCAGAGTTCCATCAGAACCCCGCCTGTTGATGATGGATGGAGAAATGCGACGTCCATGTCATGAGCCCCAGTCTGGGGCGTCTCATGGATAAGTCGGATGTCTTGCGTTTTAAGACTGTCAAGGTCGCCACTGATATCCGAAGACCGAAAGGCAATATGGTGTATCCCTTCACCGCGTTTGGCAAGAAACTTGCCAATCGGTGTATCCTCGTGCAATGGAGCGGTGAGCTCGATGCGTACGCCGTTCAGAAGAAATGATGCAACTGCAACACCAAATTCTTCGACAGTTTCCTCATGGAAGCTCTGAACCTGAAAGATCTTTCTGTACAGCTCCTTGCCGGCTTCAAGATCGGCAACCGCAATGCCAATGTGATCGATCGCATTGATCATGACAAGCTCCGTTGATCAAGTAGCTCAGCTGCACGTTCAAGGTCTACGATGGTGTTGATGCCATGAATTTCTTCCCATGACGGGGCAAGCCATGCAGACACCGCACGGCCACGAGACTGTAGAATGCCGATGATGTCGGTGAGATAGTACTCACCCTGTGCATTTTCGTTTGAGAGACCATCAAGAGCAGAGAACAAGTCGTTGCTATGAACGATGTATATACCTGAATTGATCTCTGTTACTTGACGTTCTTCTTCGGTAGCGTCTTTGTGCTCTACAATGCGCTGTAGAGATCCGTCAGAGCCACGGATGATGCGACCATAGCCGGTTGGATCCGGTACGTTGGCAGTAAGCACAGAAACCACAGAGCCCGTGCGCAAATGGTGCTCTGAAAACGCCGTAAGCGTTTCCCGTGTTAGTAATGGTACGTCTCCGCTCAAGATCAACACGTCGCAGTTTGCATCAGCTAACACGCTCTTGGTTTGCTGCACGGCATGGCCAGTGCCCAATTGCTGTTCCTGAACAACGCACACAGCCGACGGCATAGAAGAGGCAACGAACTCCATAACGGAGTCTCGCTGATGTCCAACGATTACCACAACATATGAAGGGTGCAGAGTCTCTGCCTGTTCGAGAACGTATCCAAGCAGGGGGCGCCCCTTAAGAGGATTGAGAACCTTCGCAAGGTTTGGGTTGCCCATTCGCTTGCCTTGTCCGGCAGCAAGGATGGCAACGGCTAGTGTGTTCGACATGAAATTCCGTCAGTTATTGCGGGGCATCTTCGTGTATGCCTCTACGCTCTTTTCTACCGAAATAGGGTTGTTTTCTTCGTTCACGAGCACAACTGTTGGCTGCCAGGACTGTGCTTCTTCGTCCGGAACGGATGTATAGCTTATGATGATGACTTCGTCGCCAACTTGGCCTTTTCGGGCGGCGGCGCCATTCAAGCAGATGTCCCTGCTCCCGGCAGCACCGGGAATGACGTACGTTTCAAAGCGTTCGCCGTTGTTGATGTTGACAACTGAGACCTTTTCGTACGAAACTAGGTCTGCAAGCTTCATAAGCTCCACATCGATTGTCAGGCTACCCTCGTAATAGAGATCTGCCTGCGTAATGCGAGCTCGGTGAAGTTTTGACTTAAACATGATACGATTCATGGCTGCCTCCGGCGCAAAGTTACCGCTTTTTCGCTGGTTATGACGCACGAGACGGCTAGTTCGTATTTTGCGCACATGAAACTACGACTCTCACAAATAGCCCATGCCCGCAGCGGAGACAAGGGTGATGCAGCCAACTGCGGAGTGATTGCCTATCGACAGGAATGGTATCCTGTTCTGCAGCAGTACTTGACGAAAGAACGGGTTCAGGAATACTTCCGTGGACTTTGTTTAGGCGAGGTTGAACGCTATGAGCTGCCGAACCTTTGGGCGGTAAACTTCGTGCTGAATAATACGCTTGGCGGCGGAGGTACTGTTTCTCTCAAGCTCGATGCTCAGGGCAAAACCGTGGCATCAGCTATGCTTATGATGGAGATAGAGATTCCGGACGGTCTCGTACACCTTGATTGACGCCTACGGACGTCCAAGGGGAGTGGCGCTACCGCAGGATGATTCAAGGGATGACAAGATTGGTCTCATCCATGCTTTAACGGATTCACCGGACCACTTTTTATCCCAGGTTTGCGTCACGTCGCTTCCATCGAGACGGGTCGAAACAGAATAGACATCGACGAAGAGCGAATCTCCGGTATGCTGGATACGCCACGTGCGCACAAGAGCTGTGTAGCGATACTCAAGCTCTTCTATTGAATCCTGCGCAACGATCACGCCCTCGTTTTCATTGCGGTCAACAACCGTAAAGCCGTGCTGGTCAAAGATTGATGCAGCGGTACTGAGAAACTGCGACGGTTGGCGTTTGCATGGAATGGCAATGGTCCGCTTACGGTCCATAAAATGAATGGCATCGCATCCAACGAGCATGACTGCTGCAAGAAGAACAACGGTACGTACCACGGCAGACGGACGCATGCTTAACTCCACGTGCAAGAAAGAAAATGCAAATTAGCAACTCAGGAACAACAATAGCGACGCAGAATCATCATGAAGGTTACCGAACAACATCAGCAATGGCTCGATAGAGCGCGAGAACTTGACGCATCGGACCCGCTTGCCGCATTTCGCGATAAGTTCTACTTCCCAAAGCACGGAGAGGGTCGAGCACTCTATTTCTGTGGCAACTCTCTTGGACTGCAGCCCAAAGCAGTAGAAACCTACGTGCATGAAGAGCTCCAGGACTGGAGGGATTTTGGAGTAGAGGGGCACTTTGTTTCCCGCAGACCGTGGTTCTCCTATCATCAGTGGTTTGCCGAGCCCCTTGCAACAATAGTTGGTGCATTGCCTCATGAAGTAGTGCCGATGAATACACTCACGGTAAATCTGCATCTAATGATGGCCTCGTTTTACTCCCCAACGCCAGAGCGGAATAAGATTCTCATTGTTC
The DNA here is from genome assembly GCA_044345485.1 of Kapaibacterium sp. (SeqCode). Lineage (GTDB taxonomy): Bacteria > Bacteroidota > Ignavibacteria > Kapaibacteriales > Kapaibacteriaceae > UBA10438. Next base: position 111,618 of record JBIJAX010000001.1, on the reverse strand, counting down.
AGAAAGAGTTTCCTTCAGATCGATATGCCGTTGAAACTCACATTCGTTTCCGCGGTTACGATCCACAACAGTCAATGATTGAAGTTGGACCGGAAAGTGGTGAATTCGCTTCTCCTGAGGACATTCTTGCGGCAATTACAGCCCATGGCTCTTCTCTTGCTTTGGTGCTGATTAGTGGTGTGCATTTCTACAACGGCTCGCGCGCCGATATGGAGACAATCACACGTGTAGCGCATGAGGTTGGTGCGAAGGTCGGATTCGACCTCGCTCATGCTGTTGGGAACGTAGAGCTGCGCCTGCACGACTGGGGTGTAGACTTTGCAGTCTGGTGCTCCTACAAGTACCTCAATTCTGGTCCAGGTGCAGTAGGGGGCGTCTTCGTCCATGAACGCTATGCTGAGATGCCTACATTAAACCGTCTAGCAGGATGGTGGGGAAATGAAGAGGCTACGCGATTTGATCTTGCACAGAATTTTGCACCCACCTACGGCACAAGTGGCTGGCAGTTATCCAATGCGCAGATACTGCCTCTAGCGGCGATGAAAGCATCCCTTGAGATCTTTATGGAGGCTGGGATGGAGAATGTTTTTGCCAAGCGTGATCGCCTAACCGGCTTGTTAGAAGATATTGTCACTGAGATCATCAAGCACCATGCTGGCGTGAGCATCATCACTCCAACAAACAAGCAACAGCGTGGTGCTCAGTTGAGCATTCGGTTCGAACGAAACGGGAAGAACATCAATGACGCATTGCTAAGCGGAGGCTGCATCGTTGACTGGAGAAACCCAGATGTTATCCGTGTATCACCAGCTCCGTTGTACAACTCATTTGCAGACGTTGCCGAGTTCGGAATTCGTTTTGCAGAAGTTCTAGACAGGTATCAATGAGAAACTCGCAGACGGATATTTCCAGTTATGTCGCTGGACGCCGTGCCGTTATCGAAGCCATTTCTTCTGGCACGCACATCGAGAAGATACTTCTTGCCTATGGAGCGGAGGGTTCTCCGATTGTGGCTATTCGCGCAGAATCGCAGAAGCGGGGAATACCGTGTTCGGTGATGGACCGACGAAAGTTCAATGATCTTGAACGCAGCCTTGGTCTTGCCGTGAACGACAGTCAGGGCGTGATCGCTCTGCGAGCATCAAAGCCACCGCTTGCGCTCGAAGAGATCCTCGAATTGGCTCTAGCATCGTCAAGCGAACCACTGCTTCTTGTACTCGATGGGATTACAGATCCGCATAATCTGGGCGCCATCGCAAGAAGTGCCGACGGAGCTGGCGTCTTCGGGTGCATTCTGCCGAGTAAGTATAGTGCTCCCATTACACCCGTTGCCATCAAGGCCAGTGCCGGAGCGCTCGAAACACTTCCAATCGCTAAGGTTGCGCGTGTTTCTGAGACGCTGAAGTATTGTAAACAGCAGGGGTGGAACATCGTGGGAACGGCTGTTCCTGCAACCGCACGCTACACAGATGCCGTCTATAAGGGACCAACAATCATCGTGATTGGCAATGAAGGTGAAGGTCTTCATCCAAGCGTCCAGGCCCAGTGTGATGTGCTCGTGGAGATACCCATGTGCGGAGCGGTCTCATCATTAAATGCATCGGTTGCCGCAGGGATTATCATGTATCAGGCCCGCGCACAACGGCTATCTTTGCAGCACTCATAACTACGACTATCAAGGAACATTGTAGATGTCAACTGTGCATCGCAACGAACAAGAGCTCATCAAGATCGAGAAGCTCCATGAGCTTCGTTCGTTAGGGATCAATCCGTATCCAGTTTCGTACGATCGAACGCACCATGCAACCGAGATCTTGGAGACTTTCACCGATGAGCAACCAGAAGCGCTAAGCTCTGTGCGCGTCGCTGGCCGGATCATGGCAATCCGCAAGATGGGGAAGGCTTCGTTTTGTCACATCCAGGATGTAACAGGACGCATTCAGATTTACCTGAAAAAGGATGATCTTGGCGAAGCATATGATCTTCTGCGACTCTACGACATCGGTGACATTGTTGGTATTGAGGGCTTTGTGTTCCGTACACGCATGGGTGAGATCAGCGTGCACGCACGCGAGTTCACCATGCTCACAAAGAGCGTTACTGTTATCCCAGTTGGCAAAGAAGAAGTAAATGAGGACGGCACGGTAACACGATATGATGCCATTGCAGACAAAGAGCAGCGCTATCGTAAGCGGTATCTCGACCTCATAGCCAATCCCGATATCAAAGAAACCTTTATTAAGCGGTCGCTGATCATCCGCACGATGCGAAACTTCTTTGACGAACGCGGATGGATCGAAGTCGAAACACCAATTCTTCAGCCTATCTACGGCGGGGCTACTGCCCGCCCCTTTGTAACGCATCACAATGCACTGGATGTTGAGCTGTATTTGCGAATAGCAGACGAATTGTACCTAAAACGTCTGATCGTAGGGGGCTTTGAAGGTGTGTATGAGATCTCGAAGAACTTCCGCAACGAGGGGATGGATAAGACCCATAATCCTGAGTTCACAGCACTCGAGATCTATGTTGCCTACAAGGATTACATCTGGATGATGGAGATGGTTGAAAATCTCTTCAACACAATCGTCATTACTGCTTGTGGCGGCGAAACGATCAACTTCCAGGGAACAGAGATCTCGTTTGCGAAGCCATTTGCAAAAAAGAAGATGTTCGACCTCTTCGAAGAACACACAGGGCTAAACTTGCGTGGTCAGTCGCGTGAACAGTTACTTGCATCAGCCAAGTCGATCCACGTTGATGTCGATCCGGCAGCAAGTGCGATGAAGGTCCTCGATGAGATCTTTAGTATCAAGGTTCAACCGCATCTTATCCAACCAACGTTTGTGATAGACTATCCTGTTGAGATGTCGCCCCTTGCAAAAGCACATCCTACAGAAAAAGGTCTCGTCGAGCGATTCGAGCTGTTCATTATGGGTAAGGAAGTTGCCAATGCATTTAGCGAGCTCAATGATCCACTTGATCAGCGTGCTCGTTTAGAAGAGCAAGCCTCGATCCGCGCTGCCGGAGACGATGAGGCAATGGTCGTAGATGAGGACTTTCTGCATGCAATCGAGGTAGGTCTTCCACCAACTGCTGGACTCGGCGTGGGGATAGACCGTCTTGTAATGCTTCTTACGAATAACGACTCCATTCGCGACGTGCTGTTCTTCCCGCAAATGCGTCCAGAGCGAACGCACCACGAGGAGGAGTAATTGTGGGGTATCAACGGTTTGATCCGTCGGCACCGGGCGCGCTACAGCCTCGCTGGACGCCCCCTACATTGAAGGAAATCAGCATCCATGTGCTGCTGGTACTCGCAACGTTTGTTACCTGCATGATGGCTGGTGCGCAGTGGGTTGGCGCAAACCCACTGGAGGTAGGGAACTGGCAGGCTGGATTTTCGTATGCCGTGCTTACTATGACGTTTCTGTTGTCGCATGAGTACGGACACTACATCGCTGCGATGCGACACAAGCTGTCGTCGACATTACCGTACGTGATCCCCGTGCCGCCAGCAATTATGCCCTTCGGTACATTCGGCGCCGTGATTCGCACGCGCACGCCGATGATGACGAAGAACCAGCTCTTTGATATTGGTGTGTCGGGCCCTATCGCGGGATTTGTAGTGTGCCTGATCATCCTCACGATTGGATTCATCACCCTCCCGGGCGTAGAGTATCTGTATGCGATTCATCCAGAGATACTGGTCAATGGATTTACTGACAGGGGGCTCACATTTGGCGACACGCTGCTGTTCTCGCTCCTTCGTTCTGTGTTCGAGGGCTATGTGTTCGTTCCGCCAATGAATGAGATCTATCACTATCCATTCCTGTGTGTTGGCTGGTTCGGAATGTTCGTCACTGCACTGAATCTTCTCCCTTTCGGTCAGCTAGATGGCGGACATGTGTTGTATGCACTGATAGGCAGAAAGCAGCATGTGGTAGGACGTGTGCTCTGGTGGACCATGTTTACACTCGCTATTCTCTGGCTGCTCGGTTTGATTCACGAGCTCTTTACGGTGGACTTTAACCCAGCAGCCTTTTCGCCTTGGGTGCTGTGGCTTCGCAGCACTGTTGATCCTACTCTTGGAAGCGCTATAGCAAAAGCACCTTGGCTATTCTCTCTGGGTGAAGTGTGGGCGTTCTGGCTAATCATGGTGCGCCTTGTGATTAAGATCGAACACCCAGTTCTTTCTGATGAGTCTCCGCTATCCAAGGGCAGAGTGGCCATAGGTTGGATCGCCATGCTGATCCTGATTCTGAGCATCGCTCCGAAGTCCATATATCAAGTGCCATGACAACACGTCAACATACGGCTCTAGCAGTTGTCCTGCTGATCATCGTTGGATATTTGATTCGTATGTCGGCTGTCGAAGTCCAGCCGTCGCCTGAAGGTTTTATTGCCCAAGCAGGTTCGGTGATCAATGAAACTGGGCTTAAAGCAGATCTTGCTCCAACTTCGCCAGGAGGGCTTACTACTGGATTGATACCGCCGGGTGTGCCAACGATGATTGCTGCGGGTATGCGAGCGATAGGAGAGAATCAGTTAGCTGTTCGATGGTTTTCGATCGTAAGTATTGCGGTTGGGCTGCTGCTGATATACACAATCGGAAGCAGGTTCATGTCGCATCAAGGTTCACTGCAAGCCTTGGCCATCGCAGGATTAAGTGCGCCATGGGTGCTGTACGGACGTCAAGCAAGCCTTGCTGTTGCTGGAATTCCTCTGGTGCTCGGCGGGCTGTGGATGCTGCTGAAGATGTCGCAGTCTACACGTATGCCCAGTCGGATTAGCGTTGCGGCTGGTTACGTGCTCTTATGCGCTGTCTCAGGCTGGGTGTCGATTGAGGCTTGTTTCACTCTGGTGCTGCTTTCAGCAGGATTCGCTCTGCTAACCCGTAATGGGTTGGTGGTACTTGCCTGTGGTACAGGGCTTCTCGCCACAATGCCGTGGCTGGCAATGATGTTTAGCACATATGGTGATCAGGTTCTATTGGCATCGTCGATTAGCGTCCCTTTTTCAGAGGTTACGCCAATCGCAACGGGCCCACTTGATGCAGTGATCTTGCTCGTCGTGAGCAGTCCTGCACTGATACTATCGATATTCTGGTGCGCATCTCTTGTGCTGCGAAAGACACTCATGCCACAGGAACATGAGATTGAAGTTCGCAGCATAGGGCTGTGGTTTGTTGTCTCGATAGTAGTTGTTGCGCTGCAGGCGCAGCGAGGTTTCTTTTCCTTTGTGCTCGTTATACCGGCCGCTTCATTGCTGAGCGTCTATGCACTCGAGCAATTCCGGAGGCGTGCCACGCCTGTGTTGTTCCTGACAGCTCTTGCGGCTGTCGGCGTCTCATCCTCTTTGGTATTGATGTTGCACGTGCTGGATACAGCTGCAGGTTTCAAGCTCCTGTACCTGGCGCTCTTGTGTGTGTACGTGCTTGCTATGGCCGTGCAGGTCTTGCGCGCCGGGCGCTGGAAGAGCCCCGGGCAGATGGCTGCTGGACTCTATCCGTCAGTGTATTATGGTGCAGTAACCATTACCGCAGTTATTGCATTCGTTAGCATTGTGTTCGGCAGTCCGTATGTTGTTCAGGGGGCGCGTCGGATTGCGTATCATCTGCAAGAGCAGCCGGTGAGCGGTGGCTCATTTACATATGTCTTTCATAAACACCACTCTACCGATGGGATGAATGCCCAGCTTGATTGGTATCTCAAGGGTTGGATGACAGGGCTAAAGCCAGGTTTGTCGCATCAAAGCATTCCACAGCCGGAGCACCAAATTGATCAACGGTCGCTACAATTGGTTATGGGCGTTGATCGAATCGTGTATTATCATCCTGGACGTGACAGGCGAAACCTTGCACAGATGAGGGTGCTACTAGAACCTATGTACAACGAGCAGGTCTCAACAAAGGACTATACGCTCTTTGTTCTGAAGCCACTCTAGGCGTCTTTGCCTGCATATTGAATTTCATACAGGCGTGCATACACGCCGCTGCGCGCAAGTAGCTCTGCATGAGTACCTTGCTCGACAATCTTGCCTTGATCAAAGACCAAAATTCGGTCTGCATTGATGATCGTTGATAAACGGTGGGCCACAATGATTGCCGTTCGCCCTTCAAGCGCCTGATCGATGGCTGTTTGTACTTGGCGCTCCGATTCGGTGTCGAGTGCAGACGTTGCTTCGTCAAACAACAGGATCTGCGGCTCACGGAAGAGTGCCCGGGCGATCGCCAGTCGCTGGCGTTGTCCGCCTGATATACGCATCCCACGGTCTCCGATTACTGTGTCGTAACCATCCGGCAATTGCTGGATAAAGCCATCTGCATGGGCAATTCTACATACGTTGATGATCTGATTGCGATCTGCTGCATCTTCTCCAAGGCTGATGTTGTTTGCAACGGTATCGTGAAACAGCAACGCTTCCTGAGATACTACACCGAAGAGTCGTCGGTGCTTGTCAAGATCAACTGATCGAACATCCTGATTATAAATCTTAACTGATCCTGATTGAGGATCGTAGAACCTCAGAAGCAGGTCGAGCATGGTGGATTTTCCGCTGCCGGAAGAACCGACAAAGGCGATCTTCTCTCCAGTGTTCACCGTAAACGAGACGTCCTTGAGAACAAGGTTATCTGCATAGGCAAAACTCACGTTTGAAACTGACAGGACAGATTCGCCAGAAGACATGTCACTGCTGCCGGACTGAATTGTTGGCATTGTATCCAGGGCTTGAGCAACATTTGCGCCGGCTGCAATGCCACGCTGCATGCCCGCAATAGTATTTGCGATTACGCTAATGGGCTGCATGAGTCCAAAGAGCAAGAAGAGAAACGTCATCAGACTCGATGCCGAAATTACTCCTGACGCTGAATCCTGACTGCCAATGTAGAAGACCGTAACCAGGGCCAGAATGCCAAATGTGTCGTTTACAACAGGAATGAGACCCATGACACGAGTGTTGCGGATTGCACGCTGGAGGTAGGATGCAGTCTGATCGATAAATCGTCGCACGATAAACGATTCGATGTTCATCGCCTTGACTACTCGAATTCCTAGAACAGTTTCCTGCAGCGTCGATGTGTAATCTGCTTGTGCAGCCTGCAGCCGCGAACCATAGTTGCGGAGCAGGCGTGTAACTGTTCGCATCAGGAATAGACCAATGCCGGCAACTGCCACTGAGATTATGGTAAGTTTAGCGCTGATCACAAACAACAGTCCAATGTAAATCACAACTGTTGAGGCCTCCCTCCAAAGTGTTGTGATCGAGTTGATGGTGGCATGATTTAGTATGCCAATATCATTCGTAAGAAGTGATATGATCTCACCCGCTTTGCGTTTTCCAAAGAAGTCTAGAGACTGGGTGGTTAGATGCTGAAAGAGGGTGTCGCGAATCCTCTTCATGATTCCTTCTTCAAGCCTCGTCGTCAGTATTGCTCCAAGGTACTTGGTAACACCGCGCACAACAAACAATATCAGTAGCACCAGCGAGATGTTCCGGAGTGCGCTACTTTGATCAGCACCCTGAATAAGGGAGGTCATTAGGTTTTCAAATGCAGCCTTTAGGCCACCTACGGCCGGCAGTGGCTGTGCAGTGGGAGCTGCTTGCGTTCCCCCGAACAGCGTCCGAAAGATAGGTTCGACAACTGCGAGGATTAATGCGTTGGAAACGGAGAAGAGAAGGTTTGCAACCGTCGACAGTACCACTAGGTTCCATGCTGGACGCACGAATGGGAGCATCTTTGATGCTAGCTGGCGCACTGTGTATGTAGCAGGGTTTTGCACGTTGAGCTTATGGTTGAAGTACGTTAGAGATCAGTGTTGCAGGGACTGCTGATATTCCCTTGCATAGGCTTGAATGGAACGAGCCAGACCTTGCGCGATTGCGGCCTGCCCCTTTGATGATGCAAGATACTCTGCATCGCCGGTGTTTGAGAGAAATCCGGTCTCGACGAGTACATTGGGCATGGACGCTCCTACTAGAACAAAGAATCCGGCCTGGCTTACGCCCCGGTCTGCTAGGGGGCTACCTGACGTGATCTCGCGCTGAATCTTTACCGCGAAGGATTCGCTGAGTTTTACAAAGCTTCGTTGCGCCATGGTGGCAACAATGATCTGATCCTCGGTCATGCCTTCATATCTACGCTTCGCAGTCTCAAAGTTTACAGATGCATTTTCTCGACGAGCAACTCGTGCAGCATCATCGTTTCTTCCGGGCCGCAGAATGTATGTCTCGCAGCCATGTGCAGGATGCGGCTTTGTTGGCATACTGTTACAATGGATGCTAACAAAGAGCTTGCCTCCCGCCTGATTGGCAATCTCTGTGCGGCGAAACAGCTCAATAAACACATCTGTTTCTCGGGTCATCACAACTTTTGTATTGGGAAGAGTCTTGGTGAGGATGTCTCGAAGTTTGCGACCGATCGCCAGAACGACATTCTTTTCGTATGCACCGTTAACGCCCTCTGCGCCGGCGTCTTGTCCGCCGTGTCCTGGATCAATCACAATAACGTCGAGTGACCAAGGCCCTTTCTTTACAGGGGCAGCCGACGCCGTCGGCTGCCGAACTACCGTTGCTTTCTTTGATGTTAGGGAGAAGAGAATCTCTGTGGGGCTTGCTCGTTTACTACTCAATGAATCAAATGTTGAAACGATCGTAACAAAGCAGTCGGATGCTCTGCGCTCAACCTTGAACGCAAGTTTTGAAGTCATTGATGCTACATCAACTGCACGTTCTGATACAGAAGTGCCAGCAAACCGCAGCGTCCATCCCCGGGCAGTGCGTTCGATGGATTTTGGTGCGTCTAGCGGAGATGAGCTCTTTATACTGAGCGTTGATTCCAGAGGTTTGTGCGCGATGGATATGGCGTCGATAACCGTCTCTGCGGTGCTCAGGGGCAGCAGACCAAGAACAAGAGCTGATGTAACGAGCAACGGCAGTGCTGTTCGAAAAAGTTGTATGCCGATGAAATTCAACGTAGAGTCCAGTACGGGGTTAACTTTGCGGTTCAAACATACCACGACAATGCATGCGTAAGTCTATAGTTGGTCAGGAAATTGAGCTCACAATCGATGCCTTAGGCTTCGAAGGTATATCTGTTGGCCGGATAGACGGTCATGTGCACTTTGTGAAGGGTGCGTTGCCAGGCGAGCGTGTTCGTGCTCGCATCATAGGTAAAAAAAAGAAGCACATCATCGCTGAGACTACTGAGGTTCTGGACCCTTCGCCGCAGCGTGTGCAAGCCCCCTGCAGTCACTTTGGCATCTGTGGGGGATGCTCGTGGCAGCACCTGTCATATGCCGATCAGACGGGGTGGAAACGCCAGCATGTAGCGGACTCTTTTGAACGCCTGGCCCGTATTCCAGTCGGGAATATCAACGAAACACTGGCATCGCCTGCGGCATTCGGGTATCGTAACAAAATGGAATTCTCGTTCGGTGGTTCTGCATGGCTCACTCGGGAGGAGATCGACAGTGGACAGGAGTTCATCCGCGACTTCGCTCTTGGTCTTCACGTTCCAGGTCGTTTTGACAAGGTGCGTAATATCACATCATGCATGCTGCAGTCGGAGGCTGCCGCACGCGTATTGGAGCATACCCACAGGTGCAGAACAGACAACCCAGTACCTGCCTATCACCAGCGTGACCATCACGGATTTTTACGCCACCTTGTCATTCGTACAAGTGCAGCCGGCGGACAGGTGATGACAGTACTCATTACAACAACTCCCGAAACAGATCAGGAGAAGAAGTTTGTTGAATCGTGGATGACGGTGCACGGTCAGCTGCCGGATGGATCTACAGTGATTCATGCTGTGAATGATACATGGTCGCCGGTTGCAGTTGGCACGATCAACACGACACTCGGACCGGGGTATCTTGAGGAGTTGTCCGATGGTATCCATTACAGAATCAGCCCCTTCTCGTTTTTTCAGACCAACACGATTCAGCTTCCTAATCTTGTACATAAGGCCATGGAGGGGGCTGGAGTAACCTCTGAAAGCGTTGTATGGGATCTATACTGCGGTACAGGTACGCTTACCCTTCCTGCAGCAAAACGCGCCAAGCATGTAGTTGGCGCAGAGCTTGTAGAAAGTTCGATTGCAGATGCCAAATCAAATGCCGTTCGTAACGGAATTGATAATGTCGAGTTCCATGTCGTGGACCTGCATCATGCTTCTGCACTGCAGAAGCTAGGAGAGTTTGTAACGCCTGATGTGATCATGGTAGACCCACCGCGCAACGGGATGCATGAGCAGGTTGTTCGACATCTACTAGCTGTGGCTGCGCCGCGCATTATGTATGTAAGCTGTAATCCGGCAACACTTGCACGCGACTGTGCCATGCTTCATGAGCTCTATGACGTGGTTGAGGTAACGCCCGTTGATATGTTTCCGCAAACGTATCATGTTGAGGCAGTAGCCGTGCTGCAAAAGCGGCAGTAACGGTAACGGCAGCGCCTACTACTTACCAGATGCAATGAAGATGGGTATCGCTGATACTCCACGTTCGGTAACCATGCGAACAAAATAGATGCCAGCAGCTACTTCTGGGAGCTCGACCGGAATATCGTAGAGGCCAGCATCGATGTAGGGATCTGAATAGAGCATGGAAACCTCAGCGCCACGCACGTCCACGAGGTTAATCATTACGCTAGCTGGTGCGTTCAATCTGAACGTGAGATCACGACTTCCGGCTGATTGGAGTGTGCCTCCCGAAATCGACACGATTTCGTCTGCGGCAGATGGAGGAATGTTGTCGCCGATGTTAAATCCCAGAGCACGAGCCTGACGCTGCACTCCATCTATGCCGGTACGTACATCGTCATACGTGTCGCCAGTCGAGAGTGCAAAACATACTTCCACTGTCGAATCTGGCTTCAGGACGATTGGTCCAGCGCCTATCACTGATGATACATCTGTAACTCGAGATTTCGGACGACGAACGCCTCCTGTCATCACATACCACTTCTCTGAGCGCAAGAAGTCATCGTAGATGCTTGGGCAGTCGCTCGCCCCTTCGTTATCCATTGCGAATGCACTTACGGACAGAGGCGAGATCATGGCCAGTCCCACTTGTGGCAGCGAGTCGTTGAGCATGCTACGCACACGGAGGATTCTATCGTCGGGGTTCCATTCGCATAGATCATTTACGCTGCCGGCGCTAATGTCAAAGTCAAAGAACTCAGCAACATGGAGATTGGTATATGTGGTGTCGGATGTATTTGTTATGCGAAGGGCGATCAACAGGGTATTGCGTGTCGAATCGCCATTCATTGCCAGAACATTGCTATTCACCCGAACACCCAGTGGAGAAGAATCGTCGGCATCGGAAAACACAGAACGTATTCTGAGCCCAGATGGCATGCTGTCAGAACGGACAGCTGCGTTTTCGATGGCGCGAAATGAACGTTCCTTGTTTGATGTTTCAAAGCCCCTAGCAACGTTTGGAAGTTTTCCGGGTTCTGTTCCAATAAGCAGAGCCCCTTCAAAGAGGATGTTCCGTTTGTCTAGGTAGCGCAGCCCCACACCTTGTGTGTTTGCAGAGTAGTCGTTAAAACCAATGTTCCCCGATGAATTGACGGTAACGGTAATGTCGTTTCCGTTGATTGTGCGGTAAGTTGGACTTACGACAGTTTGAAGTGATGACGTGTTGATTCGTAACGCTCCATTGTATACTTCGGCAAGGATTCGTAGCACACCATCATTGGGAACATTCGAAGGAAGCACGACTCGTAGGGCGAGCTCTATTGTTCTCGATTCACCCTCTTCAAGTGGTCCAATAACGAGAACAGAATCCAGCAAGGAAGGCATTACTTCGCTGTTGCCATTTGAGAAACGTATGTGGCAAGAGTCGAGGGGGCCCAGGATGTTCTTTATTGTAAGTCCAACGACGAGCGTGTCACGAGCTTCGAACACAGAATCTGTGTCCACGTCAGAGAACGCATAGGCAGTAACTGCTGCCCACGTAAGCTTAGCACCGCTAAGAGCGCGAGCGGCTTGTATCCTGCCGCTACCGATAAGACCGATGTCGTAGGGGTTGATGTAGTCGATAGACTCGCAGGCAGCTTTAAGTGTTGCATGCACTTGAGCCGGCGAATACTCGGGATGCACAAGACGCACCATAGCGGCCACCGCCGCAGCAACAGGCGAAGCCATTGAAGTGCCATCATATGGCTCATAGCGGTCAGTGGGCACCGTAGAAAGAATAGACACGCCTGGAGCACAAACGTCCACACTTTGGTGCACGTTGGAAAAAGCTGCAATGCGGTCTGAGAAGTCGGTTGCTGCTACTGATAGTGCCTGTTCGTATGCCGCAGGATAGTACGCCAGATCCTGTCCGTCGTTGCCTGCTGCAGCTACAATTAGGGAGCCGAGAGCAGTTGCCTGTTGAACCACCTTGATATCTGCGAATGAGCTGGATGGGCTGCCGAATGAACAGTTGATAACGGAAGCCCCCATGCTAGCAGCGTAGAGGATTGCATCGGCTGATCGCGAGATAGACGTTGAAAACTGATCGTCGCCACCGATCTTCAATGGCATGAGACGGATATTTTTTCCTACTCCGGCAATACCGATCGCGTTGTTTTGAACCGCGGCTACTATTCCTCCTACATGCGTCCCGTGAGGATTGCCGGGCAAAGGGGAGTTGTCCTCATTCTGTCCCGAGGATCCAACAAAGTCCCATCCATACCAGTCATCCACATAACCGTTTCGATCATCGTCAACCTTATTGAACCTGAGGTCAACACCCTGATCGTCTAGTCCGATCTCACCTGGATTATTCCAGATTTGTCCCCGAAGATCCTGGTGCGTGGTATCAATGCCTGTGTCTGCTATGCCAACGATAATCGTGCTACCTTGAGGCAAACTGTCCCATGCATCAGTAGCCTTGATGAGGCTGATGTAGTACTGTTGCGAGAAAAGTGGATCGTTGGTGCCCCCGAGAAGACGCGATACAGGAAGGGGCTCGCAGTGCTCGACATCTTTGAACTGCGAAAGTTTACGAGCTGCAATCTCTGGAGGTATTGATGAAGTGTACCGAACAAGTGCAATGTGAGAAACTACGTCGTCCGGGCGTGACTTAGACATTCTACGACGCGAATAGGCCAGTTCCATGGCCTGAAGTGTTGCACTTGACACGTAGCCAGTGGAAGTATGTCCGCCGAGGATGCCGGTAAACTCCGGCAGTGTGCCCGAACGACCCGCCGCAATCCATTGCAATGCAGCAGAAGATCCAGGGCGGAGATGCACGAGGACGGCATGCTGATCTACTTCCGCGTTTACCTGTCCGCATGTGCACAAAAGAAATAGTGCAGCAGTGAACAGTCGGAGTTTCATCGAGGTTTCCAGGATATTCGTTTGCGCATGAGTCGTTGCGTACCAAGACGCACTTCTGCAATATACTCGCCTTCTGCTGCGGCTCTGCCATTCTGTGTGGTTCCATTCCAGGTTACCGTATAAACACCTGGTGCCTGAATGCCGCCAAAGAGCGTAGAAACGATCATCGCCTGCGACGAGTATATAACGATCTCAACGTATACCTGCTCATCTACCACATATCTGATGTCAGGGCTGACATCCTCGCCTAGCCCAAACACTTTTGCAATGTCCGAGAGATTAATCTGAACATTGCCTGTGCCCATTGGCCGTAGCAGCACACCAGGAACGTACATCGCATTGGCGATTGTCAGTTGATACTGTGCTATCTCCTCTGGCCTTGGTTCAAGAACTGAGGCAGGGATATTCATAGTCTCGTTGATTTGGTCCCAGATTGTAGCCGGACGTTTTGTTGCGCTGAGAAGTCTCAGCATTGCCGATGCCTCTCGCAAGGCAACAGCAAAACGCGCAGAGGCACTTAACTGAAGCTTCATAGCATCGCGATATGCGCTGTCCTGCTCCTGAGATGAAGGAAGGCGCACCTGGCCGGGAATGCCAGTGCGCCCTTCGATTTCATTCGTGTCTGCGATAATGAACTCTCCAGGCGACATCACGCGTGGCTGCACGACGACGCTGGGGGAGTTTTGAGCGTACAACGATACCGACGCTGCAAGAAGTAGCAGTGCGAGTATCGTTCTCACTTTTGGAGCATTGACTTGTGTGCGTCTTGTAAAAGGTCTCCGAGGGTTACACCTGGGTCGGACGGCACCTGCTGATGTGAACGGTGCGAGTCGCGTGTGTCATGACGTTCGCGAGAACCTTCACGATGTCCCGATCCCTCTTCTTGTTGTCCGCCGATCGTACCGTCATCACCCTTCATTGCAAGAATGAGCGAAGCGTTATCACCATTCAGGTCGACAACAACGCAGTTGATCGTATCGCCTACATTCAGCTGGACCTTTGCTCCACGTCCACCGCCTGCATTGAGCATCTTGGAACGCGGCATGAAGCCATCAAATGTGTCGTTCACGCGAACCACAGCACCCTGTGTGCTTGATTGCTGAACCACACCTGAAGTTTCAGAGCCTACGGGAAGAGTAGACGCAAGCGTCAGCCATGGGTTATCAAGTGTCTGCTTGTATCCAAGTGAGAGCTGGTGCTTTTCAGCATTGGTAGACAATACTTCGAGTTCAAGTTCTTGTCCTACCGCAACAACCTCAGACGGATGCTTTACGCGGCGCGTCCAGCTCAATTCGCTGATGCGCAGCAAGCCCTCAATCTTTGGAGCTACTTGCACGTATGCGCCAAAATCAGTGATGCGGCGCACAGTGCCCTTAACGCGCTTGCCAACGGGGAAGGCATCGGCAACTCCTACCCAAGGATCAGCTTCGTGTTCCTTGTGTGAGAGCGCCAGCTTACGCTTCTCGCGGTCGATCTCAGCGATGGTTACTTTGATCTTTTCGCCCTTCTTTACCACGCTTGCTGGGTCGTCGATGCGAGACTTTGATAGACGGGAAACGTGAACGAGCCCTTCAATTCCACCGATATTTACGAATGCACCAAATGCCGTGATCGAAGACACGACGCCTTCGTGTATGGTGCCAACTTCGAGTTTGCCCCAGTATTCATCGAGAAGGATGTCGCGACGAGTAACAACTGCTGATTTGTAGCCCGTATCATCCGACTGCAGTTCGTGAACCTTTACGGTCACCGTTTTACCGATGAGCTCATTGAGGTCATCTTCCGGAGCATTCTTGCGCAGACCTACATGCGATGCAGGCAAGAAAATGCGCAGGCCTTCGAACTCGCCCCGGAGACCCCCTTTGACGCGTTCGAGAACAACAACATCGAACGAACCATTTGCAGCATTGATCGACTCGAGCTTCGCATAAGCTTCATCGCGTCGCTTGCGCTCTTCTTCTTTGCGCTTGCGTTCCTCTTCACGCTTTGCTGCCTGCTCTGCCTTTTCTTCCTCGGACAGTGCGGTAGCAGACTCGCTTACCGTAGGTTCGGCTGCAGGTTCCGCAGCATTTTCTGCTGCTGGTTGTTCTGCTGCTGGAGATGGTTCTTCAACGACAGCTGGTTGTACTTGCTCGACTTCTGGAGTCGTAGCATCTGCTGCTGGTTCGGATGGGATGTTGGTGACATCCTCGATGTGCTGGTCAGACATAATTCTGCGAACAAAAAAACAATACTGTGGGAAATGCCGATGTGCCAACGTTGCGGGCCATCGTTAGCCACGAAGATAAGCGTTTTTTTTGCCTCTCGGCAGGGGGCTTGCTAAGGCCGTATGGGATTTTCTTGGCGTATCTGCTTGCGTATTTCCAAGCTTGGGCCTAATTTTGCAGGCTATTTTCTAAACCTGCCGCCATATCACCCGAAATTGGCGGATGCGAAAGCAACCATAGGAGATCTACATGGGCGTACGTCGTTTGTACGAATCGACATACATCCTCAATGCCATCCTTGAAGATGCAGACATTGAGGCAATCATCGCTCGCACCACATCGTTCCTTGAAGATAATGGAACAACAATGGTGGAGCTGAACAAGATGGGCCGCCGTCGTTTGGCGTATCCGATCAATAAGAAGTACAATGGCTACTACGTGTACATGGCATTCGAAGCGCCATCTGAGACGCTTCCGTTGCTTGAGAAGTTCTTCTTCCTTGAAGAGCACGTAATGCGTCACTTGTCTTTGCAGCTTGATCCAAAGCTTCGTGAATTCCGTAAGACGCGTGCCGAAGCTCAGGCTGCACGTGCAGCGGCCATGGCCGAAGCAGCGAAAACAGGCGGCGATATCTAATCCCAACCACGCCAAACGAAAGTAACAGTCATGAAAATCATTCTTCGACAAGACGTAGAGAACCTTGGCAATATCGGCGAGATCGTCGTTGTTAAGCCTGGGTACGCACGTAACTATCTCATCCCGAATCAGCTTGCATATGTGGCGACTGACGGAGCAATCCGCGCCCTCGAGACAGAAAAGAAGCAGTATGAAGTGCGCAAGGCAAAGGCACGCCAGCAGGCTGAGGTAGTAGCTGCTCAACTTGCAGAACTCCAAATCACCGTTTCTATGCAGGTTGGTGAAGAGGGTCGCCTATTTGGCTCAGTTACAGCTCCAATGGTAGCTCAAGAGCTGGAGCTGCGTGGGTTCTCGATCGACAAGCGCAACATTATGATCGAAGAGCCGATCAAGACCTTGGGAATTTTCGAGGTCAAGGTTAAGCTCCATTCAGATCTTATTGCACCGCTCAAGGTATGGGTTATCGGACAAGAGTAAGGTCTGTAGCTCAATAATCATCGCTCTTCAAAGCCCGTTCGAACTATCGGACGGGCTTTTTCGTTTACGGTCGCATGAAACACGTCGTCATAACAGGAGGCAGCGGATTCCTTGGTCGTGCGATCGCACAGGAACTGCTACGCCGGGAATACCGCGTAACCCTTATCTCCCGGGGTGCCCCGTCTGTTGCAGGATGCGACGTGGCAGGATGGAACGGACTCCGGGAAGTCATTGATCAGGCAGACGCGGTGATCAACCTTGCAGGAGCAAGTGTAGGTGGTCCGCGGTGGACGGCGAGTGTGCGCCACGACATTCTTGCCAGCAGAATAGATGCAACGAAGCAGGTTGTAGATGCCATAGCTCGAAGTCCACAAGCCCCGTGCCTTATCTCAGCTTCTGCTGTTGGCTTTTACGGCAATACCATGGTGCCATCAAGCGAGGCAATGGGGGCAGGCGCGACATTTCTTGCAGCAGTAACACATGCCTGGGAACAGGAGGCAATGAAGGCTCTTGCTCATACTCGCGTGGTCTGCATGAGGATCGGAGTTGTGCTTGATGCAGGCCAGGGCGCCTTGCCGAAGATGGTTCAGCCGCTGAAGATGTTTGTGGGGGGCGTGCTTGGATCTGGCAGGCAGTGGCTACCGTGGGTGCATGTGCACGACGTTGTTCAGGCCTTTGTCTGGGCGCTCGAGAAACAGGATCTGGAGGGGCCCGTGAATGTGGTGGCGCCGGAAGCTGTAACGATGCAAGAGTTTATAGAGAAGCTCAGCTCGGTGCTGCATAGGCCTGCATGGCTGCCCGTGCCAGGATTCGTACTTCGATTGATGCTCGGACGTCAGGCAGATGTTGTGCTTCACGGACAGCATGTGGTGCCGAACAGACTGCTAGGATCTGACTTTACATTCAAGTTCCCGTCTCTTCGAAAAGCACTAGAAGACCTGCTAACCGTTCGCTGAATTTGGTTAATTTGCGCGCCTGAAATCCAAACGCAATTTCGAAAAAGCACAACATCCAACTAGGACGATATACATGAGTATCGAAGTAGTCATGCCCAAGATGGGCGAATCCATTCAAGAAGGCAAGATCCTGCGCTGGGTAAAGAACGTGGGAGATAAGGTAGAGCGTGACGAAGTGATCCTTGAAATTTCAACGGATAAGGTTGATACAGAGGTTCCGTCCCCAGCTTCCGGGGTGATCACCCAGATCCTTTTTCAAGAGGGCGACACGGTAGAAGTAGGCAAGGTGATCTGCATCCTTGGTGATGCTGCGGGCGCATCTGCGCCGGCACCTGCTCCAGCACCTGCGCCTGCAGCAGCAGCTCCTGCACCTGCTGCAGTTACTGCGCCCGCCCCAGCTCCGGTTGCAGCTCCAGCCGCCTCCGCCGGTGGGGGAGTAGAAGTAGTTATGCCGAAGATGGGCGAGTCTATTCAAGAAGGTAAAGTTCTTCGCTGGGTCAAGAAGGTTGGAGACGCTGTAGAGCGCGACGAGGTGCTTCTAGAAATTTCAACTGATAAGGTCGATACTGAAGTACCTTCACCATCGTCTGGTACGCTGGTTGAGATCCTTGCTCAGGAAGGCGACATAGTCGAGGTAGGTAAAGTTATTGCTCGCCTTTCTGGTGGTGGCGCTGCAGCAGCCGCTGCACCAGCTCCAGTAGCAGCATCTGCTCCTGCCCCTGCCCCTGCTGCACCACAAGCAGTAGCCGCTGCTCCAGTCTCGGTAGCATCCGTTTCCGTTGCAGGAGCGGCAACGTCAAGCATTCCACGTCAGTCCGGTTCCCGGTTCTACTCGCCCCTTGTGCGCAGCATTGCCGCTGCGGAGGGAATCAGCGTTCAAGAGCTCGATAGTATCCAGGGCACGGGTGTAGAAGGACGTGTCACGAAGAATGATATCATGGGGCATCTCGCTAACCGCTCAGCGGGTGGTGCGCGTCCAGCTGCTGTGGCACCTGCGGCAGCGCCAGCAGCAGCAGCTCCTGCAGTTGCCGTAAATGCATTCCCATCCTCAGGCGTGGCGGTCACGGGCGACATCGAAGTGATTCCAATGGACCGTGTACGCCAGCTTATCGCCGAGCACATGGTACGCTCAAAGCACACATCACCACATGTTACCAGCGTTGCTGAAGCAGACGTAACAGGAATCGTAAAACTCCGCGACAAGCAGAAGGATGCATTCTTCAAGCGCGAAGGATTCAAGCTAACGTTCAATCCGTTCTTTGGCTACGCAGTGTGCGAAGGTGTGAAGGCATATCCACGTATCAACGTGAGCGTAGACGGCAAGAACATCCTGCAGCATCGTCGCACGAACCTTGGTATGGCAACTGCATTGCCTGATGGCAACTTGATTGTTCCTGTTATCAAGGGTGCAGAGTCATTGAATGTTACAGGCGTTGCACGCTCTATGAACGACCTTGCCAACAAGGCGCGTTCGAAGAAACTGTCTCCAGATGACATCGCAGGTGGCACGATTACAGTAACGAACGTTGGTTCATTCGGTTCGCTCTTTGGCACACCAGTTATCAATCAGCCGCAAACAGCGATCATTGGTATTGGTGCGATCCAAAAGCGTCCAGTTGTTCGTGAACTTGAAGGCGAAGACGTCATCGTGATCCGCAGCATGGTCTATCTCTCGATCACCTACGATCATCGCGTTATCGATGGTGCGCTAGCTACCAAGGCTCTGGCAGCCATGGTTCGCGCACTCGAAAGTATCAACGAGAATACTGTCTCGTTGTAAATCTAGACGGCATTCACACGACGGCGACGTTAGACATGGATCTACCGTCGCCGTTGTCGTTTCTATCTATGTCTTGGTCTATTCCCGCTCAATGATCAATGTCACAGGCCCATCATTTATGAGATGAACGTCCATCATCGCACCGAAGATTCCTGTTGCTATTGTCGTTTGAGGATGGTTGGCAGTCTCCGTTCGCAGTGATTCTACCAGCATATCATAGAGTGGCTGAGCATGTTCTGGACGCGCAGCGTTGATAAATGAAGGCCGGGTTCCTTTAGCAAGTTCGCCATACAGAGTAAACTGCGAAACCACGAGTATCCCGCCTCCTACGTCGAGTACGGAGCGGTTCATCTTGCCTGCATCATCAGGGAATACACGGAGTGAGAGAAGCTTTTGAGCTATCCACGCACAGGTTTCGAGGGTGTCCGTATGTGTAATCCCCAAGAGTACTAATAGTCCCTTGTCAATTGATCCGACTGTCTGATGTTCAACCTCGACGTGGGCGTTGCGTACCCGTTGTACCAATGCAATCATCTGGTTCGGTATCCGTAGGTGCTTGCGTAGTTTTGAAATACAATTGAACGAATATCTGAAGGAAAATCACATGAAACATGCAGTACTTCTCGTGTTGCTCGTCTTGACAACGTTCGCCCATGCATCCGAGCAGCCTAAGCCTGCATCAGCGAAAAAGGGACGTCAGTATGGGGCAGGTGTTCCTGCATCCGTAACGCCATTAACACTTGCAACTGCGCTTAAGCAACAGATGTTTGCCAAGACGATAACAATTGTAGGAAAGGTTAATGAAGTCTGTTCGGTAAAGGGCTGCTGGATGATTCTAAATGACGGCGGAACCAAGGTGCGGGTAACATTCAAGGATTATGCGTTCTTTATGCCGCGAAACCTCGTAGGGAAAAATATTGTCGCAACTGGTGTGTTGTCGGTGGAAACCGTGTCTCAGGCTGATGCAAGGCATTATGCCGAGGATGCAGGCAAGTCGAAGAACGAAATCGAGAAGATCATTGGAGATCAGAAAGAGTTTACCTTCGAAGCCACCGGCGTTCGGGTATTGTAACACAATAAAGGAGGCTGATCATGCAGTTTACTATTGAACACGCGCCGGTATATGCTACGCTTCGTGTTGACATGGAACGTGGTGAGAGATTTCGTGCCGAACCAGGTGCGATGTTATCTATGAGCCCCAGCATAGAACTCGAAACAACCACGGCTGGCAAGGGGCTTATGGGTACACTGAAGGCTGCAGTAGGTGGTGAATCCATTTTCGCTTCAATCTATTCAGCCGTTCATGCTCAAGGTGAGCTTCTACTTGCCCCTTCCCACCCGGGTGACATCGTGCGGATCGATTTACAGGAGCAGACGATTCTGGCCTACGGCGGTTCGTATTTAGCAGGTGATCCGGGACTTACAATGAGCGCTCGCGGGTCATTAAAGGCGATGGTTTCTGGGCATGATCTGTTTTTAACGGTTCTTACGGGGACAGGCCCAGTGTTTCTCAGCAGCTTCGGTGCAATCTATACTCGTACACTTGGCATAGGTGAGTCCTATGTTGTTGATACAGGTCATATCGTAGCATTTACAGATGGAATGCAGTACTCGATCAAAACAGCCTCGCGAGGGTTGTTTTCTAGTATGGTTAGCGGCGAAGGTCTGGTTTGCATGTTCACCGGCCCCGGTACGATATGGATGCAGACACGCAATGTTCCGGGGTTCGCAAAGTCCTTAATTCCATACTTGCCAACTTCAGGTTGATGTAAATCACGTCTCAGAAACGGTATCTTTGTCCCATGACTGAAGAAGTAGCAGCTCTCGTCGGGAAAGAGTTCCCGTGTCTTGATAAAGGCTTTGTTCGACTCATCGACGTCATGGGTGACGACAATGCGATCGTCCAGGCGGCGCGCGTATCATATGGATCGGGTACGAAGAAGGTTCATGAGGATCGCGGTCTTATCCGCTATCTGATGCGTCACCTTCATACCACACCATTTGAGATGGTGGAGTTCAAGTTCCATATCAAGCTGCCAATCTTCGTTGCGCGACAGTGGATACGTCACCGCACAGCCAACGTGAATGAGTACTCAGGACGGTACTCAGAGATGAAAGACGAGTTCTACATGCCTGCTCCTGAGCAGATTCGCGCGCAAAGCGCGATCAACAAGCAGGGGCGCGCTGATGAGTCATTTGCTCCAGAAGAGTCAGAGCGTATACGCACGATGATGCGCTCGACGCAGGAGCATCTTTACTCGGAGTATCAGGAGCTGCTTGATACAAGCCTTGCCCGCGAAATCGCTCGAATCAATCTTCCAGTTTCGAACTACACAGAATGGTACTGGAAGATCGACCTTCACAACCTTTTCCATTTCTTACGCCTTCGTATCGACTCTCATGCTCAATACGAGATTCGTGTCTATGGCGAGGCGATGGCCCAGATTGTAAAAGCTGCCGTACCGCTGGCGTACGAAGCCTTTGAGGACTATATCCTGAACTCACAGAAGTTCTCTCATCAGGAACTCAGCGTGATAAAGTCATTGTTGACCTCTATGCCATCGGAAGATGAGCTCGTGGCTCTCGGTCTTAGTGGACGTGAAGCACGGGAATTTATCGACAAGTTATCGCGTCAGTAACCCATGAATATTTGGCTCGGTTATCTCCTCACGGTCATTGCTCCAGTAGCAATGGCTGGAATTCTAGTGAGCTGCACCGGAGATGTTGAGCCTACTTTCCCGTTGTATCCGGAGATTCCGTCGCACTTAGCCCGAGTGCCAGTACCAGCGGATAATCCTCTGACACCTGCTAAAGTTGAGTTGGGACGTCAGCTATTCTATGACACCAGACTCTCGGGAGACGGAACAGTTGCATGCGCTTCATGTCACAGTCCACAGCTTGCATTTTCCGATGCCCCGAATCAAGTTAGCAGAGGAGTAAATGGGGCTCGCGGACAGCGCAACAGTCCAACTATTGTTAACGCTGCTTACCGAACGTCGTTCTTCTGGGACGGCAGAGCATCGACGCTTGAACAACAAGCCATGGCTGCGTTCTTGAGTTCGGTCGAGATGGATGCAGACACAGTTGCGGTTGCAGCATTGATGCGAACATCTGATTACGCCAAGACGTGGCTGAATGCATTCGGCGACACTGCCGTTACCATGAGCCGCGTCATGAAGGCTATAGCAAGTTTTGAACGCACCATCGTAAGTGCTAACAGTCGTTATGATCAGTACGTGCTCGGTAACACGTCGGCGTTAACAGCGCAAGAGCGCGAAGGCATGAATCTGTTCTTCAGTAACAAAACGATGTGCGGTTCATGTCACGGTGGGCAGGACTTTACCAATGATCAGTTCCAGAACATTGGGTTATTCAGCCACTACTTCGACCGTGGCCGATACAACGTGACCAAGGATCCGAAGGACGAAGGACTATTCAAGACGCCGACCTTGCGGAACATTGCTCTAACACCGCCGTATATGGCAAGTGGCGATGCTGAGAAGGGGCCGATGAATACTCTTGAGCAGGTTGTTGATCATTACAATGATGGTGGCCTCCCGTTCCCGAATAGAGACAGGCGCGTGAAGAAACTTAATCTCACTGATACTGAAAAAGCTGCTCTTGTTGCGTTTATGAAATCGTTAACAGATTCAACAGCAGTGCGAAATCCGCAATGGCAGAAACCGTAGTATTACGGCTCCATCACCCCAGTTACGCAAAAGAAATATTGTCGTAACGATTACATGACAGCCACACATGAGATTTGCGGGAGTTCTTCCTTCTGCAATCGTTCTGTGTGGGGCAATGATAAACTATAAGAGAATCCTCTTCATCTGCGGCTCTGTTAATCAGACCACGATGATGATGAAGATCGCTGAACACCTGCCGATGTATGAGTGTTGGTTTACGCCGCACTATACTGACGGATTGCTGGGTATGCTAGAACGCAATGGTCTTCTGGAGTGGACCATCGTTGGTAAGGGCCATCAGCAAAGAGCAGCTGATCTGTTGCGTAAACACAATCTCAACATCGACTTTGCTGGACGTCAGCATGACTACGATTTGGTTGTGACATGCAGCGATCTATTCCTTCCTAGCAACATTCGCAAGAAACGCATTGTGCTAGTGCAGGAGGGCATGACGGATCCAGAAACGGTCATGTATCACGTCGTAAAGTTACTCCGGCTCCCACGCTACCTTGCATCAACGTCCACATTTGGTCTCTCTCATGCTTATGAACGCATGTGTGTTGCATCGGAGGGGTATAAGAAGTTATTCGTTAGGAAGGGGGCCAACCCTGCAAAGATTGTCGTAACAGGTATTCCAAACTTCGACAACTGTAGTTCATTTGTGGCGTCCACTCTGCCGCAAGCATCGGGCTATGTACTTGTTGCAACAAGCGATGCACGGGAGACGTTTAAGTACGAGAATCGACGCAAGACGATTGAACATGCAGTGCGCATTGCAGCTGGGCGTAAACTCGTCTTTAAGCTGCATCCAAATGAGAACGTTGCAAGAGCTACACGTGAAATCGAACGATATGCTCCAGATGCAAAAGTGTACCATAGCTGCAGTATTGATGCACTTATTGCAGACTGCGATGTATTGATAACGAAATACAGCTCATGCGTCTATGTTGGTATCGCCCTTGGCAAGGATGTATACAGCGACTTCCCAATGGAGGAGCTACGCAGACTTTGTCCGATACAGAACGGAGGAACATCGGCAAGAGCAATTGCTGATGAATGTGTCGATCTACTAAGTAGACCAACATGCAACGTCTATCCTCTCAAAGACGTCACAGTTTCTCGGAGGGCATCATGAGTACTCCGCATGTTGTGTTGGTTTGCCAGGCACGAATGGGCTCGACGCGTTTGCCCGGCAAAGTTATGCTGCCTCTTGCTGGAGCCCCCTTGCTTCAGCGATTTGTTGAACGTGTTTCAAGGGCGAAGTATGCGCATGACGTTGTAGTGGCTACAACAATGCGTACGGAGGACGGCGCAATCGTGAAGATGTGTGATGCTCATGGCTGGAACTGGTATCGCGGGCACACAACAGATCTACTTGATAGAACCTACCATGCTGCGGTTACGCATGACGCAGACATTGTTGTGAAGGTGCCGTCGGATTGTCCGCTCATCGATCCTGACATCATCGACTTAGTTGTAGAACGGTTCCTTGAGCGATACCCGGACGTTGAATACACGAGTAATCTTCACCCTGCAACATGGCCTGACGGTAATGACGTCGAAGTGATGTCGATCGACGTGCTACGAAGAGCCTTCGTTACAGCCAAAGCACCCCATGAGCGCGAGCACACCACACCATGGTTGTGGGATGGCAACACCAGCATACAGTGCTGCAATGTGACTAATCCAAACGGTGCAGACTTAAGCATGAGTCATCGATGGACAATTGATTATCACGATGATTATAAGCTCATTCGATCAGTCTATGAGGCACTGTACCCTGATAACCCAGAGTTTTCCTTTGCTGATATCATAGATCACATTGAACAGCATCCAGAGGTGGCAATGTTAAATGCTCATCTCTGTGGGGTGAACTGGTATCGACATCACCTTGATGTTCTCCGAACTATCCATCCCTCTGAAACGCGATTCTGGGCCGGCGAAACATCTTCATCATCGGAGGCCGCATGAATCTAGACGACGCACAAACACTTGAGCGAACTGCACGCAATGTGCGCGAACATATCCTACGGATGTCTACAAATGGCGGCGCGTTTACCGGAGCCTCATTGTCCTGTGCCGACCTCCTTGTCTATCTCTATTCGCGGTATCTACGAATTAGCCCTGCGATGGTGCGTGATGAATACCGCGACATCCTGCTGCTTTCCAAGGGTCACGACGTTCCGGCGCTATATGGCGTGTTTGCTGAACTGGGATACATCGAACCGGCCAGACTGCAGCATCACTTGTCTACCAACGATTCGATCTATTGGCATCCCAATCGTGACATACCAGGTGTCGAATTCCACTCGGGTTCTCTTGGTCACTTGCTAAGTGTTGGGATCGGCATGGCTATTGACGCTCGTATGAAGGGACTGCCAACACGAGTGGTGGTGATTGTTGGTGACGGTGAACTGAATGAAGGATCAATCTGGGAGGGGGCTCTCACCGCCGCCGCTAATAAGGTTGATAACCTGATCATGGTCGTAGACCGCAATGGGTTTCAAGCCAACATGAGGACTGAAGAACTTGTTCCTTTAGAGCCCCTTACGGACAAGTTCCGTTCGTTCGGATGGTTCGTACATCAGGCAGACGGACATGACTTTGATGACCTTGATCAGACGTTTACAGCACTCATGACAGGTCAGGGTAGACCGAATGTTGTGATCGCCAACACGCAACGAGGAAAGGGAGTACCATCCATTGCCGACAGGGCAGACAGATGGTTCTGCGATTTTTCATTGCAAGAAATCGTTGAGCTCATCGATGAACTCAACGGCAAGTCCACGGCCGAACTTACATCTGAAACTATGGTGGTACGATGAATCCATATGAGGAACTGCTGCTGCGACATTGTCAGAATTCTAACGAACTCATGGTTCTCACCGCAGAAAATAGGGGCCATCTGCGAACCGTACCGCCGCTTCTTGGTGAGCGATTTATCGATGTCGGCATTGCAGAGCAGACGATGATAGGCATGGCTGCAGGTATGGCAATGCGAGGCAGGACAGTTGTTACGCATGCTCTTGCAGCCTTCATTACTATGCGATCGTATGAGTTTATCCGCGATGACGTCGGAATCCCAAATGCATCAGTGATCATGGTTGGTATGGTGCCTGGAGTCCTTAGTGACGGTAATGGGCCAACACACCAAGCCATTGAAGACGTGGCTATCATGAGGGGTATACCAAACATCGGTGTGTTCTGTCCGTGTGATATCGACGAATTCGTCGAAGGTATGGACTATTTGATCACTGAAGGAAAGCCCTACTACGTCCGCTACATCGGCATGCCTGCAAGCTTTGTGCATGCCGAGCCATTTATCCCTGGCGTTGCAGAGGTGCTTCATTCATCCGATTCGGCTGCAATAGATGTAACTATCCTTACATATGGATACATGTGCAGGATTGCACACGCAGTCATCCCACTCCTCGAGGCAAAAGATATCCGCGTACGGCTTATCAACATGCGAACATTGAAACCAGTTGACGAACGACGTATTGTCGAAGAACTACAACATGCAAGTGTTGTTGTGACGCTCGAGGATCATCTTGTGACCGGTGGACTCTTCTCGATCGTGGGAGAAGTGCTGCTTCGTCATCATCTAGAACATCATGCTCGCGTGCTCCCAATTGCACTGTCCTCATGGTTCAAGCCAGGCAGGCTTCAGGAGGTGTTGGCTCACGAGGGAATGGATCCGATAACTATCGCGGCGCGGATAGAGACGTTTATCACCACACATATCCACGAGGAGCAGACCTATGAATAATCACACACTTCCTCCGATTCGTCGTTCTCAGGAACTGCTACAGCGAGCAGAAGGTATCATACCAGCATTTACACAGACTCTTGCCAAAGGACCTCAGCAGTATGTTCAAGGTGTTGCTCCATCCTATGCACAACGTGGTAAGGGGGCATATCTGTGGGACGTAGATGATAATCGCTATCTGGACTATACAATGGGGGTGGGACCTATTGTTCTTGGCTACTCACACCCTGTAATCAACAGAGCCATCGAAGAGCAGCTTCACGACGGAATTACGTTTTCACTCATGCATCCGCTTGAGGTTGAAGTAGCAGAACTCCTACGAGAAATGATACCTTCTGTCGAATGTGTTCGATACTCAAAGACTGGTTGTGATGTTACGTCGGCTGCTGTGCGGCTTGCACGCGCGCATACAGGACGTAACACTATACTTTGCTGTGGTTATCATGGATGGCATGATTGGTACATCGCAGTTACGGATCGGTCTGCTGGTATTCCCGAGGCCGTAAAGAACCTTACATATACGTTCACATATAACAACATCCAGAGCGTGATCGATGCCGTGGACGATGATACAGCTGCGATCATTCTCGAGCCAGTTGTGTTTGAAGAACCTCAGCATGGGTTTCTCGAGGACCTGCGCGAACTGTGCTATGAACGTGGCATCGTCTTGATCTTCGATGAGATGTGGACTGGCTTTCGTATTGCCGGAGGGGGCGCACAAGAATACTATGGTGTGGAAGCTGACTTAGTCTGCTATTCAAAAGCGATTGCTAATGGCATGCCACTCTCGGTTCTTGCCGGTAAGGCAGAGATCATGCGCCATCTCGAGCACGATGTATTCTTCTTTACCACATTTGGCGGAGAGGCACTGTCGCTTGCGGCTGCGAAAGCCACAATGAAGATCATTCGAGATGAGAGTATCCCAGTTCGTATTCATGCAATTGGCACAACACTCAAGGATGGTATCAACAATGCTATCGGACGATACGGATGTGACTTTATGTCATGTCAGGGTCTCGGCATGCGCACGATGATCAACTTTAACTCCGCATACGGAGATCCACTCGTAATGAAGTCGTATCTGCAGCAAGAGCTCCTTATTCGTGGAGTTCTCTGGTCGGGAACGCACAACATCTCAGCTGCACATACGCAGCACGATGTTGATCACACGATCGAGGCATATAGTGACATTCTGCCCAGCCTGAAAGAGCATGTTGATTCTGGAACACTGGCGGCTGCGCTCCGGGGCAAGCCTGTAGAACCCGTCTTTCGTAAAACATCAAATTTCAATACGAAGCCTCGACACAACCGAGGAGTACTCCAGCCGTGATGGATTTCTCGCTACATGATCGCGTGGCTGTTGTAACTGGAGCCTCGGGACTACTTGGCAGGAGGCACTGTGCAGCGTTAGCAAACGCGGGAGCAATTGTCTATGCCTGCGATAATCAAGCTGCTCAGGCGCGCAGGATCGCAGAACACCTTGGACCACAGCATGCTGGCGCCTACGTGGACGTGACTGATCAAGAAAGTGTCATGGAACTGCGTGACATGATCTTGAATGAGCATGGTCGAATTGATATCCTGGTGAACAACGCAGCAATGAATGACGCTGTTGAGAGCCCCTTGTCATCTGCTGAACAATCAGCATTTGAACAGTATCCGGTCCAACTGTTTCGGCGAGTCATGGAGGTAAACGTTACCGGCACCTTTCTTATGTGCCAGGTTCTTGGATCCATAATGGCCCAGCAGGGCGGTGGCTCGATCATCAACATTGGCTCTACCTACGGTGTGGTTGCTCCCGATCAGCGACTGTACCAAGACTCAAACGGTGTTCAACAGATGTATAAGAGTTCAGCCTATCCAGCCAGTAAGGGTGCAGTGCTGATGCTCACCAAGTTTCTTGCGACCTATTGGGGCACGGCAGGGGTGCGCGCAAACACACTCTCGCCTGGAGGAGTGCAAAACGGTCATTCAGACACATTCCAAGAGAAGTACTCGCAGCGTACACCTATGGGAAGGATGGCATCCCCAAGTGACTATGAGGGAGCGCTCGTGTTTCTCGCAAGCGATGCAAGCGCGTACATGACAGGACACAATCTGATTGTAGACGGTGGATGGACTGCTTGGTAATTATCTGTACAACACAATGAGGAGTGGGCAAATGAAACGTATTCGAAACATCGGTTCGGCAGTGATTGGGGATGGCCATCCTGTCTACGTGATCGCAGAGATTGGTATCAACCATAATGGGTCGCTTGACAATGCACTCGCGATGATAGACGGTGCAGTGCAGGCTGGTGCAAACTGTGTGAAGTTTCAAAAAAGGACGCCCGAGCTATGCGTGCCCAAAGATCAGTGGCACCTCGAGCGGGATACGCCGTGGGGCCGCATGACGTACATCGATTACCGTCATAAGGTTGAGTTCGATGCCGATGATTACACAGTGATCGATGAATACTGCAAGCGTCGCGGTATTGATTGGACTGTATCGTGCTGGGATATCGAGGCTGTGGCATTTATGGAAGAGAACTTTAATGTGCCGTTCTACAAAGCTGCAAGTGCATCACTTACAGATCTTGATCTGCTCAATACCATGATCGCCACAGGTAGACCATTGATCATATCAACTGGTATGTCTACGATGGAAGAAATCGGGGCTGCCGTCGATGAGATTGGTACGGAAAACTTGATGATCGCCCACGCAACATCAACGTATCCGTGTAAGCCAGAGGAACTGAATCTTCGAATGATCGAGACACTCAAGGGACGATACCCAGGAGTACCAATTGGATATTCAGGTCACGAAGTGGGGCTTACAACAACAGCAGCTGCTGTTGCATTAGGAGCATCGTTTGTTGAGCGCCACATTACCCTTGATCGCGCGATGTGGGGTACAGATCAGGCTGCAAGTGTCGAGCTCGGTGGACTGGCGCGGCTGATCAGAGACATTCGTGATGTAGAAGCTTCACTTGGAGACGGAGTCAAGAGAGTCTATGAAAGTGAACTGGGGCCGCGGGCGAAACTGCGTAAGGTAATCTCCACTGAGATCGGAGCGTAATTCTGTGGATGCGATTGATATGATACGAGTCTTCTCAGCGCTGTCAATAGTGCTCTGTGCTCTAGTGCTCATCGCATTGGAGCGCAGGTATCCATACCAATCGCAGAGCTTTACACGTAAAGGGTTTGCCACAGATCTCGTCATGTATGCACTCCTGCAGAGTTACATTATGGGATTGGTGATCTCGTATCTGATCAATGTGATCGACGATCATACGAGCTTTGAGCGATGGCATGCAGTTCGTGGGTTGCCTTTCACTGCACAGTTTGCCCTGTTCTTCGTAATACACGACTTCTACATTTACTGGTTCCACCGGTGGCAGCATTCGAACCCTTACCTGTGGAGACTTCACGAAGCTCATCATTCAACAGTTGACGTTGACTGGCTAAGCGGCAGCCGCTCGCATTCTCTCGAGATTCTCGTGAATCAAACGGTAGAGTTCGCGCCAATACTGCTCCTTGCCTCTCCCGAGATTGCCGTCGTGAAGGGGGCTGTCGATGCCGCCTGGGGCATGTACATCCATTCGAACATCAATGTGAGAACAGGTTGGCTGCAGTACATCATTAACGGACCCGAGATGCATCGTTGGCATCATGCTCGGGATGGGGCTGCCCACAACAAGAACTTCTCGACCAAACTCGCTATATGGGACTGGATGTTCGGTACTGCGTTTCGTCCAACCGATTCTAAACCGAGTGCTTACGGCATCGGCATCGAGTATCCGCAAAATTATTTCAAGCAGCATGTCTATGCATTCAGACGTTCAGATCGAAATCAATAACGAGCTGGGGCCGGAGTTTGCCGATCCTGAGCTCCAGCCCCTTACTCACGTAGAGAGAATGAGTGTCGATACGATAATCGTATCAGATATACATCTTGGTTCAGAAGTGTCTCGTGCTAAGCCACTTGTGCAGCTTCTGCGCACGCATGAATACCGAAGACTAATCCTGAACGGTGATGTATTTGACGGTCTGAACTTCAAGCGATTATCGAAAGATGACTGGAAATTCCTCTCGTTTCTTCGAAAACTATCTAACCCTCGCACTGCGGTTGATGTTGTGTGGGTCGTTGGAAATCACGACGGTGGGGTAGCAGAAATCCTGTCCCATCTGCTGGGAGTACCAGTCTTCGAAGAGTATACGTGGGAGATGAACGGCAAGAAATTTCTAGCCATTCACGGGCATCAGTTTGATAAGTGGGTTACAACGCACCCCGTGATTACATCAATAGCGTCAGGTTTCTACTACTTCTTCCAGAAGGTTGATCCAAAACATAAAGCATCACGCTTCGTGAAGAGAACTAGCAAGAAGTTCCTCCGCATGAGTGCCAAGGTTGCCGATGAGGCATCTCGGCATGGCCGCACGGTGCATGATGCATCGGTTGTCTTTGCCGGGCATACACATCATGCAATGGATGTCATGCAGGATGGAGTGCGTTATGTGAATAGTGGTTCCTGGACCGACAAACCATCACACTACGTCGTTGTTACTCATGATGCAGACATCATAGTGCAAGAAGCGTAGTACGTAGCGAATTCGCTTCACAATACACATGCATGGCAGCCACGATGATCTGGAAGCACTCTATGTCCTGGAGAATTTGGGAAAGTCATACAGGATGGGTGAAGTGGATGTTGTTGCTCTGAAGAACATCAATATCACGATACGCAGGGGAGAGCTTGTTGTAATTCTGGGAGCGTCAGGCAGCGGAAAGTCTACATTAATGAACATCATTGGTGGACTCGATGTACCGACGACAGGCGCAATCCGATTCAGAACGACCGACCTCACATCTGCTTCAGACACGCAGCGCACGTCATATCGCAGATGTTCAATTGGCTTTGTATTCCAGTTCTACAATCTGATACCATCTCTCACGGCCCGTGAGAATGTTCAGTTAGTAACAGATCTGACAGAAGACCCTCTTGACGTTGAAGAAATGTTGGGGCTTGTGGGGCTTGCCGATAGAATGGACCACTTCCCATCTCAGCTTTCAGGGGGCGAACAGCAACGTGTTGCAATTGCCCGTGCAATTGCAAAGCGGCCAGACGTGCTACTTTGCGACGAACCTACCGGTGCACTGGACCTTGCAACGGGGATCGTAGTACTCGATGTGATCGAACAGATACATCAGAGATTCGACACAACAGTTGTGCTCATCACGCATAATGCATCAATAGCGAAGATGGCGGATCGAGTTGTCCTGATGCGCAGTGGTGAGATTGTTGATACCTATTCCGTAGAGAAGCGAACTGCACCGAAGGACCTCGTGTGGTGATCCCTGCGCTTATGCGCAAGGCTCTGCGAGACATGCGCCTGCTGCGCGGTCAGCTAGTGGCCATCATTCTGCTTGTTGCAGCAGGAAGTGCAACGTTCATCATGATGCGAAGCATGCATTCTTCATTGATGATTAGTCTGCAGACGTATTACCAGGCTCAAGGGTACCCAGACATATTTATTGATGTAAAGCAGGCCCCGAATAGTATGCATAAGGCCCTGTCTCAAGTTGATGGAGTTTCGGATGTGCGCCTTCGGCTGCGACACCGCGTTTCTGTTGACATTCCCGGACTTGAAGAGGTTGCATCGGCTG
Source organism: Kapaibacterium sp. (SeqCode) (assembly GCA_044345485.1). Lineage (GTDB taxonomy): Bacteria > Bacteroidota > Ignavibacteria > Kapaibacteriales > Kapaibacteriaceae > UBA10438. The sequence goes on along the minus strand of JBIJAX010000001.1, from coordinate 79,118 downwards.
AAGTTGTATCGCTACCCACCGATGATAGTTCCTCTTTGTCTTCCCTGCACTATGTGCGTGGATCAGCGCCTGATGCGGGATCTGTAGCAGCCGTGGTACTCTATGCCCCTTTTGCAGAGGCGAACAACCTCAGCGTTGGAGATTCCATTTCGGTGTTGCTCAATGGGATTCGAACTCGCCTCAGGATCGCTGGCACGGCTATATCTCCGGAGTATCTCATTATCATGAGTCCGGGCACGTTGATGCTCGACAACAGACGTAACGGTGTCTTGTGGATGCATGATGATGTGCTGGCTACGAGATTCAATATGATCGGCGGATGGAATTCAGCTGCACTGCGAGTGCGTTCTGGCGTAAGCCCGTCTAGACTGAGACCCGTTCTTGATGAAATTGTTCGACCATTCGGCTCCTTCGGTACATCATTGCGAAATGACCAGTTGTCTCACCGATTTATCACAGATGAAATACGGCAGAATGAAGTATCCGCATTGATCATTCCGAGCATCATCTACGGTGTTGCAATATTCTTACTAAACATCTCAATCAGCCGACTGGTGGTGTCTCAGCGCAGTATCATCGCTGTTCTTCGTGCGTTTGGATACTCACGCGGTGCGATTGCCGGACACTATGTCGTTATGGCCATGGTTGTTGTTGCACTCGGAACAATCATCGGTACTGCTATCGGATATGCAGGGGGCATCCGGCTAGCTGATTGGTATATGGAGTTCTATCGTTTTCCACGGTTGATCTTTGCCATCCCCAATGATGCAATGCTGATTGCGGTCGGCCTTGCTGTGCTTGCTGCCGTTGCAGGTACGGCAGGAGCCATTCGATCTGTGTTTAACATGCAGCCGGCAGAAGCAATGAAGCCTCCAGCACCAAAGACATTTCATCCTGGACCGCTGACTCACATCAGTACCGTATGTCATGTCAAGACGACCACGAGGCTAATGCTGCAGAATATTGATAGACGCCTTTTGCCTTCGATTGTGGTGCTGGCGATGATCGCACTTGCAACGTCGATCATTCTCTTGGCTCGGTACATTGATGATGCTATGGATCACATGATGCATGTTGAGTACGACAAATCGAAGCTCGCCAGCGCAACCGTTACCTTCAATCGAGCTGTGCCATTTGCTGCGGCGCGTGAGTTAGAGTCAATAGATGGAATTACTCGATCAGAGCCTTTCAGATCTATCGCTGTTGATGTTCTTGCGTCGAGTGAAATCTATCGTACAACACTTTCGAGTAGAAATCCTGATTCGCGTCTCATACGGATCGTCGACGGCGATGGAATTCGTCAGCCTGTGCCGCTTGCAGGTATGGCGATGACAGAATATCTGGCGAAGCGGCTCGGAATGCACATCGGTGATACTGTGCGCATTGCTCTTCTTGAGTACCGGCGAGACACCGTTAGCATGGTACTTGCCAGCACGCCTCGGGAAGCGCTTGGGGCGCAGTGCTATGCGACCATAGAGGAACTCTCAGCATTGTGCCATGAAGAGCCCCTTGCCAATGGTGCTTTCATCGAATCTGATCCGAAGCAAACCGTTCAGATCCAATCGAAGCTCAAAGATCGTCCTGCCGTTATTGGCGTACTCTTTCGCGATGTAGCAATTGCAAGTTTCACTGAAGTGTACGGTGGGAACGTACTGGTAGTTGCACTATACCTGCTTCTGCTCGCATGTTTAGTTGCAATCGGCGTACTGTACAACAACGCCAGGATAGTGATTGCAGACCGCTCTGCTGAACTGGCATCAATGCGGATTCAGGGATTTACAGTTGGAGAGGTCGCGCGTATCATTCTTGGTGAACAGTACATCGTAACTGTTGTTGGTATCCCAGTCGGAGTTGCCATAGGCATTGCTCTAAGCTATATGATCTCTACCTCAGTTGAAGCCGACTTCCTCCGAATTCCGTTTGTCGTGTCGCGTATGACTGTTCTCATATCGGCATCAGTGATTATAGTCGTATCGGCTTTTGTAGCCCTTAGGATCTACTTCATGCTGCAACGGCTTGATCTTGTTGCTGTACTGAAGGAACGCATATGAAATCGTCAATAGCAACAAGGTACGCTGTATGGGGAGTAATGACGCTGCTCACTACAGGTATTGTGTATCTGCTTGCCAGGCCTGCCGCCGTGGACGTTGAAACCATAACTGCAGACCTTGGCGTGATCGAGAGTGTGATAACATGTGACGGCAAAGTTCGATTACGACAGAAAGTTCTCATCTCACTTCCCGTCGCTAGCGTTTATACCCCGTCTGCGATAGAGCCAGGTGATCCAGTTCATCGTGGTGACGTCATGGGCAGGTACAAGCCAGTTAGCTTGGATGAGCGCACAGAACACGAACTCCTGAATAAAGTCCTAGCTCTTGGCAAGCTTGTGGAGGTTGCAAGGACAACTCGAGATGGACTCAAACCTCAAGTGGAGCAGTTGAAGCTGGATGCAGACAGGCAGCAGCGACTTGTTCGAATAGGCGCGGTAGCGCAATCTTCTTGGGAGCAGGCCTTTTTGAGATACAATCAAGCCGCAACAGAACTCCGTTCAGCAGAACTCCGCGTTCTGCAGTCCGAGTATGAGAGTCAGGCACTAGCATCGATGTTGAACACGTTTTTGTCGACAGGTCTCCCCATCCGCAGTCCAGCTAAGGGAGTAGTGTTGCGCAAGTTTGTTGAGCAGGAGCGTATCCTTCCGCTTGGACAAACCCTCTACGAGCTAGGTACATTTGACTCTGTTGAAATTGTAGCTGAATTGTTGAGTGCAGATGCGGCATTGATACGAGCTGGAATGAGTGCATCCATTGATATTGGTGCAGCTGGAAGTATCTCGGCATCCGTTCAGCGCATTGAACCGGCCGCTTTCACAAAGTTGTCTGCTCTTGGAATTGAAGAACAACGTGTCAACATTGTCATTGTGTCGCAGTGGCCTGTTCGGCTTGGTGATGCATACAAGGTGAGGATAGAGATTACGTTGTGGAAAGCTGATCGTGTGCTACGGATTCCTTCGAACGCCATTGCCGTTCGAGGTGCAGATACATCGGTGTTTGTTGTAGATGAAGGTAGGGCAGTGCAGAAATCAGTGAAGCTTGGACGCCGCTCAAAGAACTTCGTTGAGATACACGAGGGAATAAAAAAAGGGACGACGGTGATAGTTAACCCACCGTCGTCCCTACAAACAGATTCGAGAGTATCAAGAGTTGACTGATTTAGCGTTAGCCGCCATACGTTTTAGCACCTGTTACGCCATGGCAGTGTTTGAACTTTTTACCTGAGCCGCACGGACACTGCTCATTACGTCCAACTTCACGTCCGGTGTTACGAACCGTCTGTGTTACAGACCGCGAATCAGCCGGATTAGCATTAGGATCTGAACCCATTGAAGTGGTTGTGGCACTCGGATGAGAGAACTGGAGCTGGCGCGACGAACTTACTGATGTCTGTAGTGAAGGAAGTCCAGCTGTAGAAGCGCTTCGTGGAGCTGATTGCGCTGGACCAGGTGCAGGCTCTGCTGGACGTTGCGCTGCTCGTTCAACTACTTGTGGAAAGTACTTAAACGCAAATGAGACAGTTGCTTCGTTGATCTGTGTGATCAATTCGAGAAACACACGATAAGCTTCCTGCTTGTATTCCAGGATTGGATCTTTCTGACCATAAGCACGCAGGTAGATGCCCTCCTTGAGGTCGTCCATAACTCGCAGATGCTCACGCCATTCATCGTCTATCGCCCGAAGCGCAGCGACCCGTTCAAGCTGCGCCATGAACTCTGGTCCGAGCATCTGTTCCTTGCGGTCATAGAATTCTGTAGCCGCTGCAACACCGCGTTCGAGAACAGACTCCTTGCTAAGCGTCGAAAACTCCTGTTCGCTGATTCCAGGCTCGCACAGCATCTTTACGCGGAACTCATTGGCAAAACCATCATAATCCTGCTCGGCATGATGTTCATTGTACCAGCCTTCAGCAAGTTCTGAAACGTATTCAAGCACTTCGCTGCGCAGGCGCTCACCCATGAGTGCATGCCTGCGACGGTCGTAGATAACTTCACGCTGCTGATTCATCACGTTGTCGTACTCAAGAAGACGCTTACGAATGCCGAAGTTGTTGCCTTCTACCTTCTTCTGAGCGTTTTCTACAGCCTTGGTTACGAGCGAACTCTGGATTGGCTCTCCATCCGGCACCTTCATTCTTTGCATAGCAGATGCTATACGTTCTCCGCCGAACAGACGCATGAGGTCGTCTTCAAGCGAGATAAAAAACTGCGACGAACCCGGATCTCCTTGACGGCCTGCGCGACCGCGAAGCTGCCTATCGATTCGGCGTGCCTCGTGGCGTTCAGTGCCGATGATCGCAAGACCACCCTTGGCCTTCACGTCGTTGTCGAGCTTGATATCTGTTCCACGGCCAGCCATGTTGGTGGCGATCATTACCGCCCCCTTTTTACCAGCATTGGCCACGATTTCAGCTTCGCGCTGATGCTGTTTTGCATTCAGCACGTTGTGGTTTACGTTGGCGCGCTTGAGCATTTTCGAGAGGAGCTCGGAAACCTCAACACTCGTTGTTCCAACGAGAACGGCACGTCCTGCTTCAAGCTCTGCTTTTACCGCATCGACAACTGCGTTATACTTCTCGCGTTTCGTACGGTAGATAAAGTCATCAAGATCTTTACGTTGTATTGGACGGTTTGTCGGGATAACAACCACATCCAGTTCATAGATCTGCCAGAATTCACCAGCTTCGGTCTCAGCCGTTCCCGTCATGCCAGCAAGCTTATGATAGAGACGGAAGTAATTCTGAAGCGTGACCGTTGCAAAGGTCTGTGTGTCCTGCTCAACAAAGACCCCTTCTTTAGCTTCGATTGCCTGGTGAAGTCCGTCGGAATATCTGCGTCCCTCAAGAATACGTCCAGTAAACTCGTCAACGATCTTGATCTTGCCATCCTGCACCACGTACTCATCGTCTCGCACATACAACGTGTAGGCACGCAGGAGCTGGTTGATGATGTGGATGCGATCTGAGCGATCTGAGAACACGCGCATATATTCATCTCTGCGGAGAGCCTTTTCATCTGCAGCGATTGTGGCGTCTCCCTCCAACGCACTCATTTGAGCAGCGATATCAGGAATCACGAACATTTCTGCGTCTTCCTGTGCCGATGCCAGCAGGGAGCGCCCCTTTTCAGAGATGTCGATCTGATGATTTTTCTCGTCGACGGTGAAGTAGAGCTCGTCGTCAATCTCGTGCATCCGCTGACCCTGATCGCGCAGGTAATCTAGTTCCGAATCACGGAGAAGCTTCATAATGTCTGGCTCCTGAAGCATCTTCAGAAGCCTGCTCTGTTTTGGCATGCCACGGTTAGCACGGAGAAGATTAACCCCAGCCTGTGTGCGGTCATCCTTGAACCCTGTTGCCAGAAGCTTGTCTGCCTCGGCTACGATCCCATTGACAAGTTTTGCCTGGGCGTCTACAAGGCGCTGAACACGCGGACGCATGTCGATGAATGCTGCTTCGGTGGAGCCGGCAGTAACTGGGCCTGAAATGATAAGGGGCGTACGCGCTTCGTCAATCAAAACAGAGTCTACCTCGTCAACAACGGCAAACCAATGTCCGCGCTGCACCATATCCGATGCATCGGTTACCATGTTGTCGCGTAGATAGTCAAAGCCAAACTCGTTGTTGGTTCCCCAGGTGATATCAGCCCCATACTGAGCCTTACGCTCATCCGGACGCATATCCGACTGTATGCAGCCTGTCGCAATTCCAAGGAAATCAAAGATTGGCCGCATCCACTCTCTATCTCGTCGAGCAAGGTAATCGTTCACCGTAACCAGGTGTACGCCGCGTCCTGCGAGTGCATTGAGATACAGCGGTAGTGTGGAGACAAGTGTTTTACCTTCTCCAGTGCTCATCTCTGCGATCTTGCCTTGATGCAGTACCATACCACCAATAAGCTGCACATCATACGGGACCATGTCCCAGACATGTTCGTTGCCTACCACGTTGTACCTGTGGCCAACCAACCTGCGGCAGGCTTCTTTGACAACTGCAAACGCTTCGGGAAGAACGTCGTCAAGGGCGGCCTGAATTGTCTCAAACTGCTCCCGCTCATTTGCAGTAATACGAGCATAGAGATCAGAACGCTCGGCATGTTCTATGCTCGTGTCAGTACGAAGTCGTTCACGAATCGACTCTACCTCTGCCCGAAGGGACTCAACCGAGGCCTCTACCCGATCCTTGAATTCTTGCGTCTTTCCACGAAGTTGTTCGTCGGTTAGTGAAGACAGCCCGGCATAGATTGAATTGATCTCATCAATGATGGGCATCATGAGCTTGACGTCTTTTTCGTGTTTCGAACCGCCGAGCAGAGACTGTAAAAACTTGAGCATGGAGTCGTTAAAAGTTGTGAAGTGGCATAGACGCCAAAATTACTGGTTAATTTTGTGGCAACACTCGTGGAAATCATCAAATGACTGAGAATATCAGCTCGGCGGATTCAGAATCTGGTCTCTTTGTTTACAGTCCGGAAAATGTCATAACCCAGGCACGCGACGCGAAGGAGCATCTTGGATACAAGATCCTTACGTTCTTTGTCGACGATGAAGGCAACCTTGCCAAGGTTGAGACAGAAGCAACGGCGACGTTTTATTTGTCGCCGTCGGGGGGGACGCTTAGGGATTCAGAGTTGAATATTGTGCTCTATAGTGCCAAGTACGATCTCTACAAGGGTCTGGGGAAGATCTCGTGATCTATCTCGATAATAGCGCTACTACTGCACTAGATTCTGAGGTGCTCGATGCAATGATGCCGTGGTTGCAGAGCGGCTACGGCAATGCGTCTAGTGTTTATCAACTTGGCCGCGAATCGCGGGTTGCCATCGAACGTGCGCGGACAGATTTAGCGCAACTACTTGGTGCTCATCCAGCAGAGATTATCTTTACCAGTGGTGGTACTGAGTCAAACAATGCTATCCTCAAAAGTGCGACAGTCGATTCTGGTTTAGCTACATCCGTTTTCTATTCGTCAACAGAGCACCATGCAGTGATTCATCCAGCAGAGTCACTGCGCCAACACGGGATACACGTCGAGCATGTTCCTGTTGACTCCGAAGGTCGCATATCAATTCAATCCCTGAGGTCGAGTTTATTGGAGGGGGCTCTCGTTAGCGTAATGCACGCGAACAACGAAACAGGAGTGATACAGCACCTCGACCTTGTTCGCCAGAGTGTTGGTTCTGCTCTACTTCACACTGATGCTGTGCAGACGCTCGGAAAGATTCCAATCGATATCTCTGAGCTGCCAGTTGACTTTATGAGCTTTTCTGCTCATAAGATCCACGGACCAAAGGGCATAGGTGCGATGTTCATTCGCAAGGGAATTGATTTCAAGGCTCACCAACAGGGGGGCGGCCAAGAGCGCAACCGCAGGGCAGGTACCGAGCCGGTTGCACTGATCATCGGAATGGTAACGGCCGTTCGGTTGGCGATTGGCAACATGCAATCTCGAAGCCAGCATATGCGTGCGTGCATTGATCATGCCCGCGGCTTGATTGGTGCGAACATTCCTGACATCCGATTTAATACGCCCCATGCAGGTTCGTTGCCCAATATTCTGAATGTCTCCTTTCTCGATGCATCCCGGCTCGACGGCGAGTCAATTCTTCAGGCGATGGATATGGCTGGTGTTGCCGTCTCTAATGGAAGCGCCTGTGTTTCGGGAAGCCTGCAGCCATCTCACGTACTTAAGGCCATGGGCCTGCCTGACGCCGAAGCCCGCGCAGCGGTCCGGATTTCCGTCTCAAAGGACACAACGTTTGATGAAATCGAAGCGGCCTGTGCACTATTATCGGGCATTATCCGTAATATGCGTGTGTAAACACACACCGATTATTTACCACACGGAGATTATCATGAAAACTCTAGTTGCAACAGCATTGACATTCACTGCAGCGTTATCGGTATATGCCACTGGGATTCCGGGTGTGCAAGGAGGGGGCAAGAAGTTTAATCTGAACAACGGTGTCGGAAAGAACAACATCGAATTCGTCTCTGACGCGCCTGCCGAGACAATCAATGGAACCTCGGAAGGTGTAACTGGTACGTTTTCACTCGATGCGGCGAATCTCGAAGCCACTACCGGAATCATTGAAGTTTCCGTGCTTAGCATGAAGACCGCAAACTCGAAGCGCGATGAGCATATGTACGACGCGATGTGGCTCGATGCTGCAAAGTACCCGACTATCACCTTTGCTGTAAAGTCCCTGAAGGACGTCAAGGTAACCACGAAGGACGGCCGCAATGTTGTAACTGCAAAAGCCGTAGGCTCGTTTTCATGCCACGGAGTTGCTGTTAACTCCGGTGCCGACATCACGATTACATACCTACCAGAATCTGCGGAAACAAAGAAGCGCGCATCTGGAAACCTCGCGATGATCGAGGCAACCTTCAACGTAAAGTTGGCAGACCACGGCATCAAGGGCAAGGCTGGTGTAGTAGGGAAGAGTGTTGGCGAAACAATTGCAGTTAAAGCAAAGCTGTTCGCCAATTCCTAGCAGTTGCGTTGACCAGGAATTTTCGTCAGGGGGCATGCGTTACCACGCGTGCCCCCTTCGTATTTTCCGCCATTGAATTAATGGAGCCAAAACATGAAGTTTTCTTTTTCTAGAGTAGTCGTAAGTGCGCTGTGTCTGCAGCTTTGGCTGGTTTCGCAGGCGATAGCTGGATCAGACGGTAAAACGGGAAGCTCCACAGTTGGCTGTGGAGGCTGTCACGGTGGACAGTCGGCGGCGACGTCCGTTGTTGTCGAGGGTCCTCGGACGGTTCTCACAGGTCAGACCAAAGATTTTGCCGTAGTAGTGGCTCATGCGAACAATCAGTTCGCTGGATTTAATGCTGCCATAAAGAATGGTAATGCAAACGCGGGATCACTGCAGGCGGTCGCCAATTGCAAAGTGCAGGGGGGCGAGCTAACTCATGCCAATAGCACGCAGTTTGTTAACGGTGGTGCTCGGTTTGAATTCAGTTGGACTGCTCCAACCGTTGCCGGTACCTACACGCTTACAGCAGCCGGTAACGCGGTAAATAATGACGGACGTGCCACAGATGCAGATGACTGGAAAGTAGCAGGTGCAGTGCAGATCACCGTGATCGGTGGCGCCATCACTGCTCCAGCCACGGCTTCAACATTTTGCACCGGTCAGCCGATGAATATCACCTGGACGCAGCAGGGACTTGGACAGATTCGTCTTGAACTGTCGAAAGATAACTTCCAAACTATCACTACAGTCGCTACAGTGCAGGCTAATACCCTTGCCTATACGCATGCAATACCCCCAACTTTTGAACAAGGCACCTACGCCCTGCGCATGGTTGATGTGGCTTCGGGAGAAGTGGTCAGTACCGTTCAGTCAATCGTGATCAACGCTGGACCATCTATCAACCTGCAGCCAGAGCCTACCTTTGTGTGCAGCGGTAAGCCGCTCAATTTGTCGGTTTCAGCAACGGGGACTGCCCTGCAGTATCGTTGGAGGCGCAATGGTGTAGACATAGCCGGCGGAACAAAACCGATTTTGACAATCAACACGGTTACTACGAATGAGGCCGGTAAGTACGACTGTGTCGTTTTCGGATGTAACACGAGCGTTACGTCTAATGCGGTCGACGTGACTGTCGGCGTCAAACCTGAAATCACATCGCAGCCCAAGGCTGCTACTGTGTGCGAAGGTGGTAGTGTATCATTCACAGTTGCGGCAACTGGAACGGATCTCACCTACACATGGAAAAAGAACAACGGAATCGTCTCCGGCGGTACGGAGCCAACTCTTACGATCGATGCCGCAACACTTCTCGATGAAGGCGATTATACATGCCTTATCGAAGGAGCATGCGGGCCTTCTGCGACAACTGTTGTTGCGAAGCTTTCTGTTACAGAAAAGCCTAAGGTTCGAACCGAGCCTGTAGATAGATCTCTCAAGGAGGGCGATACGCTCTCAATTGCTGTTGTTGCCTCCGGCGAACTTCTTACCTACCAATGGTTCAAGGACGGTACACCTATCCCGAATGCAACATCGTCGATCTATAGGGTTGTCAAAGTTGCCAAGGCCGACAGTGGACTGTACTCATGCGAAGTACGCAATAGTTGTGATACTGTGTCTACGAGGCGATCCACCGTACGCATAACATCTGTTGCTGGTCCCGGACGCTTTGTGTTGTCTACCCCAACGCTTGATCTTGGCAATGTAGCTGCCTGCGGTAAAGTCGATACCCTCGTGTCAGGACTACTTGTAAATGAAGGTGGAGCACCAGTAACCATTACTTCAGTTTCTGCTGAGCCGATTGCAAACATTGAAGTACTCGGACTTACTGCGCCGTTCGTCCTTGACGTCAATGAACGCCGAGATGTACGGATCGTTGTAACACCGAAGAAGCTTGGACCAATTGAAGCCTCGGTTACGTTCTTTGCCTCCAGCGGCAATCAGACCTTCCGTATCGGTGGTGATGCTGTTTCCGGCGTTAGCTTAGCGCAGGACACACTCGTGTTCCCAGCCGGCTCTGCTACTGTGAAGAAATGCAATCCTACACTGCCGCTCCCATGCTCATCTGCCTCAATCACACGCATCCGTATCACAGGAGAAGGCGCAGCTACATGGAAGCAAAGTGGGGACATTACTCTTCCAATTCAACTCACTTCTGGGCAGCAGACAGAGCTCTGCTTTGAATCAATTGCAGAGGCAGGGGCAGATGCAACGGTAACTGTGACAACGGATGTAGGAGATGCAACGTTTGTGCTCTCGCGTCGTACCATAAGCAATGTTGATGAACGTGAAGCAAGCAGTGGACTACTGGTGTTCCCAAATCCTATGAGCGACGACCTAATCATTCGCGGGTCTGACGATGAGGCGCTTACATGTCAGATCATGACTGTTTCAGGATCCGTAGTAGCGGGTTTTCGCGGAATGGGTGAGGTTGTATGGTCACGTCATGACTCAAGGGGCGATATCGTTCCGAGTGGCCTGTATCTGCTCGTTGTTGAGCGCAAAGCTGGAAGGACCGTGCACAAGGTTGTTGTTCGATAAACCAGTCTTCAAGTCCCTTGACAGAAACGAAAAGCGCCGCAATAGTATCTATTGCGGCGCTTCTGTTTAGGATCTATGTGTTGCTGTTACGGGAAGATGCCAAGTGACAGATATGACTGTGCGATCTTGTCTACAGAACTCACAAATGCAGCGGTACGCATATCCTTGACCTTTGGATTACCGTAGTAGTGTTCCATGATCGTGTGATATGATGAGATCATCGTGTCTTCAAGGCCTGAGTTTACAAGATCCTCTTCGTCGGCTCCGCGAGCGATCATTGCACGCTCTGCAGCGCTCAATGACTTTCCGGTAAGCTGCTCAACTGTTGATATGATGCGGGAATTTGAACCTTCATCAAATCGCTTGTCCATGCGGCCAAAACGAACGTGCGAGAGATTTTTGAGCCACTCGAAATACGACACGACAACACCGCCGGCATTGACGTACATGTCTGGCATCACGAGAATACCCTTCTTGAGAAGAATTGGCTCCGCCTCAGATGTGATAGGTCCGTTAGCGCCTTCGGCTATGATCTTAGCCTTGATCTTCGATGCGTTGCCCTTGTGGATCTGGGATTCAAGTGCAGCTGGAACGAGAATGTCGCATTCGTGTTCGAGCACGCTATTACCGTCCTTAATGGTCTTGCCACCGGCAAAACCTGTAATTGAGCCCTTCTTGTTGCGGTGTGCGTTGAGAGCTTCAACGTCAATCCCCTTAGGATTGACTACCGCGCCATCCCATTCAATGATGCCAACAACAGCAGCACCAGCCTCCATGAGAAACTTCGCGGCATGATAACCAACGTTTCCGAAGCCTTGAACGATAACCTTCTTGTCTGATAGACCAGTTGTCATCTTCAGCTTCTTCATGAGCTTTGGATCATTAACGGCTTCGCGGACTGAGAAGTACAGACCACGACCGGTAGCAGCAGTGCGCCCGCGCACGCCACCCTGACCAACAGGCTTACCTGTTACACAGCCAAGAGCGTTGATATCGTCCTTTGCCATTGCCTGATACGTGTCGGCAATCCACGCCATTTCGCGAGGGCCGGTACCGTAATCAGGTGCTGGAACGTCTACTGACGGTCCGATAAAGTTCTTCTTGATCAGTTCAACTGTGTATCGACGGGTGATGCGTTCGAGCTCCTCCACAGTGTACTGCTTTGGATCAATACGAATGCCGCCCTTACCACCACCAAAAGGTACGTCAACAACAGCACACTTATATGTCATGAGCGCTGCCAGTGCTTGTACTTCCTCTTGGTCTACTGACAAGGCGTAGCGGATACCACCCTTGGTAGGAAGCTTGTGGTGGCTGTGTTCTGCACGCCAAGCTTGAATTACCTGGATACCACCCTTGATGCGGACAGGGAACTGCATGTAGTACACTGAATTACATGCCCGGATCTGATCGAGTAGCCCCTTAGGGTGCTCCATGATTGCCGCTGCCTTGTCAAAGTACGCGTTTACGGACTCTAAAAATGGGTTGTGTCCGTGGAAGAGTGCGGCTGAAGCGCTGCTCTTTTTTGCTGATGAAGCCATATGCCGGCTGTGTAGGTGAAACAAAAGTTTGTTAGAGATTACCTCGAAGGGCTTGTTCGCGTTCAATCGACTCGAACAACGCCTTAAAGTTTCCTTTGCCGAATGATTTTGCCCCGCGCCGTTGAATGATCTCGAAGAACATCGTCGGTCGATCCTCGATCGGCTTCGTGAATATCTGAAGAAGATACCCTTCATCGTCGCGATCTACGAGGATATTTAGGCTACGCAGGACATTGATGTCTTCTTCAATTGCCCCGACGCGGTCAAGTAGATCCGTGTAGTAGGTGTCTGGCACAGTGAGAAACTGCACACCCCTGCGGCGAAGTTCCGAGACTGTGTGGAGAATATCATTTGTTGCAACAGCGATGTGTTGAACTCCCGGACCATTGTAGAACTCAATGAATTCTTCGATTTGACTCTTCTTTTTTCCAGAAGCAGGCTCGTTGATAGGGAACTTGATATAACCACTGCCGTTGGAAACAACTTTTGACATCAGAGAAGAATATTCAGTCGAGATGTCACTGTCGTCGAATGTGAGTAGCAGCTTGAACCCCATGACGTCTTCATAGAACTTTACCCAATTGTTCATTTGGCCGAGCTCCACGTTGCCAACACAGTGATCAACGTGTAGTAAGCCTATTGGTTCAGTGATGAAACCATCATTGGCAGGTTGATAACCAGGCATGAAAACGCCGCGATAGTTCTTTCGTTCAACGAACGTGTGGATCGTGTCGCCGTATGTTTTGATTGATGCAACAACGATCTCTCCGTGCTCATCAGTAAGAACGGTAGGTTCTTGCACACCAACCGCTCCACGCTGTGTGGTAGCTTCCCATGCGGCTGTGGCACTATCTACCCACAGAGCAAGCACCTTTACACCATCGCCATGTTTAGCGATATGGTCTGTAATGGGGCTGTTTGAGTGAAGTGGTGTTGTTAATACAAGTCGAATCTTACCTTGCTGAAGAACGTACGATGCACGATCACGGAGTCCAGTTTCGGGTCCTGCATATGCGACCAATTGAAATCCAAATGCAGCACGGTAGAAATACGATGACTGCTTAGCATTGCCGCAGTAGATCTCGATGTAATCCGTACCGTTGATCGGCAGGAAGTCATCAGCTACGGCAACGCTTGGTGCATCAAGTGTTTCGGAGCTCATGTCATTGATCCTTTGTATTCGATGTTGATAATGTTGCCGCGCTGAGGGCAACCAATTCTTACAAAACTACGAAGCACATCTCTATCTTCGCGGTCACCAGTGCTTGAAAGTTGCGCTTCGTTGGAACAGACTAAACCACATCTCGTTATTGTTTTTACCGGCGGTACGATTGCGTCTACGCTCGACAAAGAGTGGGGCGGAGTTGTGCCCAGCATGTCGGGTGGTGAGATTCTCGTTCGAATCCCGGAGATACAACAGCTGGCGCATGTTACAGTGCATGAGTTTGGATCCTTCCCAGGACCGCACATTACGCCGAATCATATGCTCGAGCTGTCACGAATCGTCCAGACGTATGTTGACGATCCTTTAACAGACGGGGTGATCGTAACGCACGGGACGGATACGCTTGAAGAAACCGCGTATTTCCTTGACTCTACGGTAGAGACCACGAAACCGGTTGTTGTTGTCGGTGCCATGCGAAACAGCAGTGAACCCGACTGGGACGGTCCTCGAAACTTGCGCGATGCAGTAACTGCCGCTTCTTCCGCGCTTCTCCATGGCCTAGGTGTAGTTGTGTGTCTTGGCGGGGTCATCACTGCGGCTTCCGAAACATCGAAGACGAACACTGAAGACTTATCTACATTCGCAAGTTTCGATTTCGGTCCGCTCGGCCGAGTGACCAATGGCGTGGTGTTCGTGCACAGGAAACCGCAGCATCGGCAGGTCTTTCGTGTTGCGCAACTACCCACATTCGTGCCGCTTCTTAAACTCTACGCCGGAATGGACGGACAATTGATCTCTATGTGTCGTGAGCAAGGGGCTAACGGGTTCGTTATCGAAGCATTTGGTGTAGGGAACGTCACACCAAGCGTGTTCTATGCAATACGCGATGTCCTGACGTCTGGAATTCCTGTTGTTCTTGTTTCGAGGTGTCCGGTTGGTAGGGTAGAGCATATGTATGCATACGAAGGTGCTGGGCGTCACCTCTATGAGGCAGGCGTTGTTTTTGCTGATTACTTAAACGGACAAAAAGCCAGAATAAAGCTGCTCTGTGCTCTCGGAGCTGGGATGGTGCCACCGCAATTGCGAGAGATTTTCGAATGGACAAACGCCCAAGCACCATCATGAGAAGCACGCAAGCCCACATCGATCTTACTGCACTGCAGTGGAATGTTGAGACTGTTCAACGGCGAACAGGTGGGAAACGTATGCTCGGCATGGTCAAGGCCAATGCGTACGGGCATGGGATTATCCCCATCGCGCGGGCGCTTACAGATTTGGGTGTACATATGCTGGGGACGGCCTTCGTTGGTGAGGCTGTTGAACTTCGGAATGGCGGAATTGACACCGAAGTGATCATTCTTACGCCAACAGAGTCACATGAGGTAGAAGATGTGGCCAAGCACCAGTTTCATGTCGTAGCCTGTGATGTTGAACAGATGCGAGATCTTTCTCGCGCTGCAAGTGGTCAGGGGGCTACTATTCCAGTTCATCTCTATATTGATACCGGTATGATGCGTGAGGGGTTTCGGCCCACTCATGCTCTTGCAGCAGCAGAGCAGATTGCAGTTATGGCGGGTCTGCGACTTGTAGGAGTCTGTACACATTTTGCCACAGCAGACGACCCCTCGAGCCCCTTCCTGCGCCACCAGCTCAGCACGTTTGAGTCGGTTGTAGAAAACTTGCATGAGGCTGGATTCTCATTCGAATATGTCCATGCCGCCAATTCTGGGGCGCTGTGGATGGAACGTTCGACGCACTTTTCGATGGTGCGGACAGGGTTGTCATTGTACGGCTATGCTCTTGGTGCAGAACCAGATGCGACACTTAGGCCCGTGCTGTCGTTGAGGTCAACAATCAACTCCAAACGAAAGGCATGGCCTGGAGAATCGATTAGTTACGGACAGCGCTATGTTGTGTCCGAAGAGTGTACGATTGTAACGATTCCTGTGGGGTACGGAGATGGATACCTGCGTGGCTTAACTGGGCATGCTGAGTGTATTATCAATGGCAGACGGTACCCTGTTGTTGGGGCTATCTGTATGGACGAGCTAATGGTTAATATTGGAGCTGATGATTTTCCGCTTGGCCAGGAAGTGGTTTTACTCGGAGCACAATCTGGTGTAAGCGGGGAATTCGCAGCCATTGATGCAATCGAGCTCGCTGAAAAGGCTGGTACGATCCCCTATGAGATTCTTACGGCTATTACAGCCCGAGTGCCGAGGGTGTATCAAGGTGGAACACTGGGGCCAACGAACACAATAACAGAGTTGCCGAATGTATAGCGTACGCCTTGAAAATTTTGAAGGTCCACTCGATCTCCTGCTCTTCTTCATCAAGAGAGACGAGCTCGATATCTATGACATCCCAATTGCTTCGATTACTCAAGAGTTTCTTGAGTATGTAAAGGTGCTTGAGATGCTGGATCTCGAGTTAGCCGGTGAATTCATCGTTATGGCCTCGATGCTAGTGCAGATCAAGGCGCAGATGCTGCTTCCACGTGAGGAAAAACAGGGCGTTGCACCAGGGACAATTGATGATGACGACCCGCGAGCTGAACTTGTTAGACGTCTGCTCGAGTACAAACGCTACCGCGAAGCATCAGACTCGTTAACGCTTTCTGCGGAGAACCAGAAGTATGTTCTCTATCGTCAGGTATTTGAGGCAGAAGAAATCCATGCATCAGAAAGTGGCTCCTACAGGAACGCAACACTCTTTGACCTATTGAAAGCACTCAAACGTGCGATTGAGAAAGCTCCTGAAAAAGCCGAACCGCATGTTGTAACGCGATTCCCAATCACTGTTGAGGAAAAGTCTGAAGAAATTCTCCATATCCTCAAGTCAAAAACTGCAGCCCGGTTCTTTGAGCTTGTTTCCGGACTCGCCAAGATGCACATCGTGGTAACGTTCCTGGCGCTGTTAGAACTTGCTAAGCTCCAACGTATTCGCGTTCAGCAAGACCTCCGGTTTGACGATATTGTTATCGTTGAGCGTAAAGAGGATGAGCAATCACAAGAAGTATCAAATGAAGAGTCTGCTTCGGACTCGGAGACCCAACCATGACAGATTTAGAACAAGAAAAGTTTGAACAAGACGTAGCTACCCGCGAGCTGCCGTACTTTTTTACCCTTGACCGCAGTGAACAGATACGTGCGCTTGAAGCACTGATTTTTGCAAGTGAAGAGCCGCTATCAAATCGGTCACTGCACCGCTTACTTGTCTTGGAAGATCCTACGCAACAGGATCCCGGACAACAGCAGCTGCCGCTTGATGGAGATGCACCAGCTGTGCCTGAAGTTGTTGTGCCAACATTCGATGTACCGAAGGGCTTTTTTGAAGAGCTCGTAGATGAGATCAACGACGACCTAGAACGTTCATCTCGTCCGTATCGAGTCGTTAAGATTGCAGGGGGCTTTCAGTTCGCAACGACGCCGCAGCACGGTAACCTTGTTCAGAGGCTTCTTAAGGCGAAGAACCGCAAACGCCTTACGCAAGCTGCAATGGAGACAATTGCAATTATTGCGTACAGGCAGCCTATCACAAAGGGTGAGATCGACGCTATTCGTGGCGTAAATGCTGGCGAGGTTGTGAACTCACTTGTTGAGAAACAGCTTGTTGCAATGGTTGGCAGAGCAGAAACCCCAGGGAAGCCCCTTCTCTATGGAACCACAGAAGAGTTTCTTCGAGTATTTGGGTTGAATTCGTTGTCGGACCTGCCTAAGCTGCGTGAGATTGATGACCTGCTCAAGACAACAACAACAATGATTGACATGGATGAGACAATCTCCATCCAGACGGATCACAGAACGCTCCGCAAGCAGCTTGCATTGCTTCTCGATGGGGAGCATGCGCCTTCTCAAGAAGATCCTGTGAGTGAGGCTACATCAGGCGCATACTGGGAGCAAGCCTCTGAAGATGAAGATCAATCAGATTCAATGACGAGTCCGTCATAGGCAAAGCTCACCCCTTCTGGCAAAAGCTTGCTGTCTCGTTCGTGCAGGATTTGATGCGCGATATGCGTGAGGTACGTACGTTTTGGACGTAGTATTTCAACTAATGCCAGAGATTCGTCGATCGTAAAGTGTGTTGGGTGTGGTTCCCAACGCAAGCCATCAATGATCAATACGTCTAGGTCTCGAAGTTCTTCGATTGACGTTTCGGGGATGTGGTTGGTGTCCGTGCAATAGGCAACCGATCCAAAGCGATAGCCATTCACACGTAGATGCCGCCCGTGCCGCAATGGAACCGGCACCACCTGAATATCTGAGACATGAAATGGGTCCATGTCAATTTCATGTATCATTACGCTCGGTACCGACGCACCGGTTGATTCCACGAGTCCGAAGGCATAGGGGAACGTGCTGCGCAAAACGTTTGCTGTTTCGTTCATAGCATAGATCTCTACCGGCTTCCCACTTCGAAAACCGTATGGGCGCAGATCGTCAAATCCACCGATGTGATCGAAATGGTGATGCGTATACACAACGGCGTCGATATCAAGAACGTTGTTCGCGAGCATTTGCTGACGGAAATCGGCAGACGTGTCAACGACTATCGTGGCCGCCTCCGAGCTTACCATCAACGATGTGCGTAATCGTGAATCTCGCTTGTCACTGCTCGTGCAGGTAGCACACTCACATGCCACAGTTGGAACTCCAGTGGAGGTTCCGCTGCCAAGCACCGTAAAACGCATCATACGTGGCGTTCGGCGTGATAGGAGCTACGCACAAGTGGACCAGACTCTACGATATTGAATCCCATGGTAAGGCCTTCTATCTCGTAGTGTTTGAACTCATCAGGATGCACGAAACGATCAACAGGCAGATGGTTCTTTGTTGGTTGAAGATACTGGCCTAGTGTGAGGACATCAACCTTCACAGCGGCGAGCTCGTTCATCACTTCCATGATCTCAGCGGGAGTTTCTCCAAGTCCAAGCATGATGCCAGTCTTCGTTCTCATTCCTTGCCGCTTTGATTCGGCAAGTACGTCTAACGTCCACTGAAACCGACCTTGCGGACGTACATGCTTATACAAGCGAGGAACGGTTTCTGTATTGTGATTCAGAATGTCAGGCCTAGCATCAATGATTCGTTGAAGGTTGGCCATGTTCCCCTTGAAATCGGGAACTAGTACTTCGATGGTTGTTTCTGGAGACAATTCGCGAGAGAGCACAATCGTCTCAGCCCAAATTGTGGAGCCGCCGTCTTTTAACTCGTCTCTGTTTACAGACGTAATTACAGCGTGCTTGAGATTCATGGAAGCAATAGCTTCGGCAACCCGTCTGGGCTCATCGTAATCAACCGGTAGGGGGCGGCCAGTTTTTACAGCACAGAAGCCACATGATCTTGTGCAGGTGTCGCCGTGAATCATGAACGTGGCAGTACCTGCATTCCAACATTCTGTGATATTTGGGCAGCGTGCTTCTTCGCATACCGTGTGTAATGCCTTTGAGCGCATCATCGACTTGATGCGGGCGTAATCTTCACCGCCGGGTGCACGTACCTTGAGCCATTCTGGACGTCTGGCTTGTTGCTCTTGCGGGGTGATAACAGGCAGGTCGAGTATCATAAACTGGTTTGTTTCCGAGGTTAAGTGCTATTGAAGTGCTGGGGTGATTCGTTTGACGATAGGTCGTATTGCCTCGAGATATGTTGTTGGCATCTTGTAGAGATCTTTTGCCTGATTCGTTTGGTCTGCTAACATCGATTCCATGTCATAGACGTAGCAATTAATCAGTACTCGCTCGCCACGTAACTGAAAGTTACCCTGTACAGCCTTTTTTACACCTAGGCCACGCACGGCTTTCCACATGTCCGATTCGTACTGAGGATTTGTGGGGTCCAAATTGAGGGCCGCAATTGCCATCTCGACACTATCAGCCGGCACAATGTAGTACTTGGCCGCATCAGGGTCTTGCGCCAACAAAGCACTGCGAAGTGAGTCTGAAAACTGAATGCACCAGACGTTGTACTTGATGTCGTGGTCCATGTTTCTGAACGGAAGTACGGCGATACGCGCTTGAGCAGCAGCGCAGATGGCTCCCAGGATGAATGTGAGCAACAATGGGGCAATGATTCGTTTCATGAAGCGCTCTCCAAGTGTGTCAGTGCATACGCCATGCGGTCCCGAATGGTTCCGACGTTCCTGCAAAACTACTGCGCGACTGCGTGATTGTAATCGGAGATGCCTGTAAGCCGAATTCTGTCTTCTCGCAGAGCGAGGAGGCAGTTATTTATCTGGGATCAGCGTCGCCGCTGACCTCTAGCAACCTACCCGAACAAGGTTACCCCTGGGGGTAAACGCACGAACAGCACGTTAACACGAGTGTTCCTTGCCCTGCTTGGTCTTGCTCCGTGCGGGGTTTGCCGATCCGATTAGTTGCCTAATCGATGGTAGGCTCTTACCCTGCCATTTCACCCTTACCTCAGGCCCTGCATGCAGAGCCCAAGGCGGTATCTTTCTGTTGCACTTTCCGTTGGCTCGAAACGGATCGCTCCGCCCCTTACCACCTTCCTGTTAGGAAGCGCACTGTTCTGTGGAGTTCGGACTTTCCTCCCTGAGATAGTTCTCAAGGCAACTGCCCGGCATCCCCGAAAAACAATCCACGCTGATCGCTGACCTTTTTACTTAACTGTGTTCTTCCATGACTGCATCGATCTCTGCTTCGACATCATCTGTAAACAGAATTCGTCCGCAGTTTTCGCATGTGTACATTTTATCACGCTGGTACTTCATCTCCATGATCCGCTGCGATGGGATTGCCGAATAACAACCACTGCAGGAATTGCGGCGTATAGCTACGGCAGCATTTGAATGAAACTGTCGGATGCGCTCATATTCAACTTCGATTGAGTCATCGAGCTTGGCGATGAGCTTGAGGCGAACATCAATGTACTTTCTCATCTCATCGTTATGATCTCCACTGAGATCTGCGAGCTCTTGCTCCTTATCGGTGAGCTTTGACTGTGCATCAGTTAGGAGTGTCTCTTGCTGGGCGAGCGTCTGACGAAGGTTCTCTTCGCGAACACCTGCTGTGCGAAGGCGTTCCTCGAGTGTTGCGCGTTCATGCTTGAGGTGCTCGATCTCTTTCGTAATGGCATCAAATTCACGATTGTTCTTCACCTGGAACTGCTGCTTTGCAAGGCGCTGTTCCTTGTCCTGACTTTCTTGCATCGTGACATGTGCTGTGCCTCGGAGATGATCCAAGTCAGCGATGGCCTGCTGCGTGGTTTCTACGTCGGTAAGGCGTTCCTTAACAAGGCCCTCGAGTTTCTTCACTTCCTGTGGGAGGTCGCCAAGTTCGTCGTGCAGTTCATCAAGTTGCGAGTCTACGGCTGCAAGTTGTGCCAAAAGCTGAATTTGTTGTTCCATGGAAGTCCCTTCGTAGTTAAACCGGTTTGTTTCTCAATTGTTCGTTGGGGTATAGTACTCAACTGGTGAGGTGCGAACGCTGCTTGCAATCAATGTACAAGACTCACGCAATGAGTGTAAGGATTCTAGTATTCCATCTGGAACAAACTGTTCCATCTCAAAATGTCCGGGATCAATCAATCCGATCGTGCCAGTTGCGGCATGAAAGTCGTGATACTTCACGTCAGCCGTGACAAACACATCTGCTTTGGATTGGACGGCGAGGGGATAGAACGACATTCCGCTACCTGCAACGATAGCCACACGGGATACTGTGTTGCTAGTTGGCTTGGAAAACCGAACAGGTGCACCGGTAATGCCAGCAATACGTTCGAGTAACTCTTGGAACTCCATGCTGCAGGACGTTAACAGTCCAATCCCATATTCCTCAGCCCGGTTAATGTCGGTAGAAGTGGGGACTGCCTGCAGGGGACGGTCAATCGTAAGGCCCAGTTTGTTCGCAAGAATGGCATTCGTACCCTGCGGGAACGCGTCAAAGGTTGTATGCACAGATACTACGGAAATGTCTGCGCGCACAAGCCGTGCGATGAGTCGCGCCACCCTGTCTTGACCTGCTATTGCCGTTAATGGAGCATAAATCAGCGGGTGAAACGTTACGATAGCATCGCAGCCCAGGCTCAAAGCTTCATCAATGACGCTATCGGTAATCTCCATGCAGGTCAGGACCACAGACACGTTTCCGGTCGATGAGGCCACTTGCGTACCAATGGGATCTCCCGGCATGGCTGTTGCTGGCGGGAGGATCTGCTGGACGCGATGGAGAAATTCGGGAAGGGTCATGAACGGCTAAACTACAGAAATTGAAAGGATTAGCAATGTTATCCACATCGACATCGTGCGTAGCTTTGTACTGAAAATGTCCCAACACCGTAAATACATCCGCGGAATAGGCTTTTTGCTTCTGGTGATATGCCTACAAAGCCCCTTCCCATCGGTTCTTACAGCGCAAGTGGCTGGCGGTGGGCCTGTGGTGCAGGATTCCACAATTACGTTCACTCCAGTAGTCCCACTGATCGGTGAAGAGGCTAGGACTGTACTTGCCAGTCAGGGGGCTGGTGTAAATCTCCTGTTCTCGGGCAGCGGATGGGCGGTTGGCGGCTTCTACACGAAGGACTTGGGGGCGTCGTTTTCGGTGAGTATCGACGCTTTCTTTACCACGCGACGCAATGCGGATGAGTTTGAAGACGTGTATTTCAACAACATCCCAGTTGTAAGCGAGAAGGTCAATAGGGTGTTTAACGTGCCGTTGAGTCTATCGCTGCGATATAGACTGTTCGAAGAGTCGTTGCAGGAGTCTTTTAGGCCATTTCTAACTGCGGGGGCCACGGCAACTGCCGTCATGGTAACACCATACTTGCAGATCGACGCGTCAACGTATGAGTACCGGTATTATGAGTTCTTTGAGTCGTTCGCGCATGCATCAACGTCCTATCGTCCTGGCGGCTTTGTAGGTATTGGCTCGAATTTTGGAAGCCTCGAAAAGGGAAGTGCATTTGGTGTAAGTGTTCGCTACTTCATCATTCCATATGGTGAGCCAGGCGTTGAAAGTCTCCGTAATCTGCCAATGACCAACTTTAACGGGCTTTTCATAACGCTGTCAATTGGTTCAAATTGGTAGGTGTCAGCAGTGTATACCATTGAGCCAATAGGCTTTGTCCATACGCCCTACAAGCGCTTTTACGACACTCCACGGCAGCCTGGAGTGGACCAGATAATTGACGACTCCAGAGTTGAGCTTCTTCCGGGCAGGAATTACGAGCAGGCACTGCACGACCTTGAAGGCTGTGAAAGGATTTGGCTCGTTGTGTACTTCCACGGCTCTGGTGCATGGAAACCGAAGGTGCTACCTCCGCGTGGCAGAACCAAGCGTGGTGTGTTTGCAACTCGCTCCCCTCATAGACCCAATCCAATTGGACTAACGTGCTGTGAGCTTCTGGAGGTGCGTGGACGAACCCTGCGTGTTCGTGGGACGGATCTGATCGACCAAACGCCCGTATTAGATATCAAACCATACCTCGCGTATGCCGATGCGTTCCCTGAGGCTCGAGTATCGTGGATTGAAAACCTATCAACCGCTTCATTTGATATTCAGATGGATGCTCTTACCGAACTTCCAACGGATGTGTGTGATCATGTTGTACGGGTACTGCGTGCCGATCCGTTTCCACATCCGTACCGGCGGATCGAGCAGAAGGCCGATGGAGTCTATGTGATTTCCGTACGAGAATACAGAATTGAGTACCTCATTGACGATTCGTGCATCCGCATTCTTGGATCACACGTAGTTTTGTGAAAATGACAGACATCCGCTCTCTGCTTGATAGCAGAATTCTTATGCTGGATGGTGCCATGGGCACCATGATTCAGCGCCTTCAACTCACAGAAGAGGATTACCGCGGCAAGCGTTTTGCCGACCATGAGCAATCTCTCCGGGGTAATAACGACCTTCTGGTGCTGACGCAGCCTGATGCGATTAGAGACATCCATCTCTCGTATCTGCAGGCTGGTGCAGACATTCTTGAAACCAATACGTTTTCAAGCACGCCGATCGGTCAGGCAGAGTATGGACTTTCTGCTCTTGCACGTGAGATTAGCCGGGAAGGGGCTCGCCTAGCCCGAGAGGCTGTAGCTGAGATGATGCGCCGCGATCCGTCGCGGCCCCGCTTTGTTGCTGGATCAATCGGTCCAACAACGAAGATGTTGTCCATGTCGCCCGATGTTAATAATCCGGGCTACAGAGCTGTTACGTTCAACGAGATGAAACTCTCGTTTCGCGAACAGATGCTGGGCCTGCTTGAGGGTGGAGCTGATCTCCTGTTGATCGAAACGATAACCGACACCCTCAATGCAAAGGCGGCAATCAAAGCCTATGCGGAGCTCTGTGACGAGATTCATACACAGGTACCGGTGATGATCAGTGGAACAATCACTGATATGTCTGGACGAACACTCTCGGGACAGACTCCAGCTGCGTTCTGGACGTCTATCTGCCATACCCGGAATCTTCTATCGGTAGGATTGAATTGCGCTCTTGGTTCGAGCATGATGCGCCCCTTCATTGAGGAGATTTCAAGTGTTTCTTCGGCATACGTGTCGTTGTATCCGAATGCTGGTCTCCCAAATGCTATGGGTGGGTATGACGAGACCGCTGCATATATGGCTGAGCAGGCAAGGGAATACGCCGAGGCTGGCTTCGTCAATATCCTAGGTGGCTGTTGTGGAACAACGCCAGAACATATTGCCGCTATTGCAGATGCTGTCCGCGATGTAGCACCTCGCACGATACCCTCGCCGCGTCCATACCTGCGTTTGAGTGGTCTGGAAATGCTGGAAGTGCGCCCCGAAACCAACTTCGTGAATGTTGGGGAGCGTACGAATGTTACTGGATCACGTGCATTTGCCAAGCTTATCCAGCAGGGGGCTTATGAGAAAGCACTCGATGTTGCGCGTCAGCAGGTGGAGAATGGAGCCCAGGTAATCGACATCAACATGGACGAGGGATTGCTGGATTCCGAGGCCGTGATGAAGGAGTTCCTGAACCTCATTGCAGCAGAGCCCGACATCTCGCGCGTTCCGATCATGATTGATTCATCAAAATGGTCGGTTCTGGAAGCAGGTCTGCAGTGTATTCAGGGCAAAGGAATCGTAAACTCGATTTCTCTCAAAGACGGCGAATCGGAGTTTATCAAACGAGCCGTTAGCTGCCGCGATTATGGTGCGGCAGTCATTGTGATGGCGTTTGATGAATCTGGTCAGGCAGACACACTGCAACGACGCATTGATGTCTGCAAGAGAGCTTATGACATTCTTGTAAATCAGGTAGGATTTCTTGCCAGTGATATCATCTTCGATCCGAACATTCTTACCGTTGGTACTGGAATTGAAGAGCACAATGGATATGCAGTAGACTTTATCAACGCAACGGCTTGGATTAAGAACAATCTGCCACAGGCACGCGTCAGTGGCGGTGTGAGCAATATTTCGTTCTCGTTCCGGGGTAACGAACCTGTTCGGCGTGCCATGCATACTGCCTTCCTGTATCATGCCATCAAGGCTGGTATGGATATGGGAATCGTGAATGCCGGGCAGATTGATGTCTATGATCAGATAGATCCCCAGTTGCTAGAGCACGTAGAAGATGTGCTCTTGAACCGCAGAGCAGATGCAACGGATAGGCTGCTTGTGCTTGCCGAGCAATTCAAGGTTCAGGAAGCAAATGCGGAAAAGGTTGAAGAGTGGAGAAATGCAGACGTTGCTGCTCGACTTCAGCATGCACTGATTAAAGGAATCACTGAGTTTATCGATCAGGATGTAGAGGAAGCTCGGCAGCAGTATCCGTCGCCCCTTTCGATCATCGAAGGTCCGCTGATGTCGGGTATGAACGTCGTAGGTGATCTCTTCGGGGAAGGCAAGATGTTCCTTCCACAGGTTGTAAAAAGTGCCCGCGTGATGAAGAAGGCTGTTGCCGTGCTCACGCCATACATGGAAGAGGAAAAACGTCTGAGCGGGAGTACGGCCAGCGATGCTGGAGTGGTCCTTATGGCTACGGTGAAGGGCGACGTTCACGACATCGGAAAGAACATTGTCGGAGTTGTGTTGGGATGCAACAACTACCGGGTTATCGACCTAGGAGTGATGGTGCCAGCGGATGCAATTGTTGACGCTGCAATTCGCGAGAACGTTGATGTTATCGGACTTTCCGGCCTTATCACGCCGTCTCTCGACGAGATGGTGCATGTAGCGAAGGAGCTCGCTAGGCGTGGCGTAACAAAACCATTGCTCATTGGTGGGGCTACCACCTCGCGCATCCACACAGCAGTAAAAATTGCCCCGACGGTGAACTTCCCGGTCATTCACGTTCTCGATGCATCAAAAGCAGTGCCTGTGGTAGGGGCATTGCTTCACAGTGAAGGGGCTGGCACGTTCATCAATGATGTTTCTCGTGAATATGAGACATTGCGCGACGATTACGCGCGTCGATCTGCATCCAAGTCCTATCGCACGCTTGCCGAATCGAGGGCGAACGCCCTCGTGCTAGATGACACACCAATGGTGGTGCCCGCACACCCTGAGGTCCAGGTCCAGCGTAACATTCCTCTCCAGACCCTTCGAGACTATATCGATTGGACGCCGTTCTTTTTGTCTTGGGAGCTACGAGGTAGGTATCCAGAGATCTTTCATGACCCCGTTGTGGGTGCAGAAGCTTCCAAATTGTTTGAAGATGCCAATGCCCTGCTCGACACCATTGTCGAAACATCAGCCATTCGTGTGCACGCAGTAAGCGGTGTGTTCCCGGCATTGCGGGACGGTGATGATGTTTGCATTGGAGACTCTGAGCGCCTCCATTTTCTCCGACAGCAGACAGTAAAAGCTCCGGGGCTACCCAACCTCTCGCTTGCGGATTTCATTCGCGGAAACGGTGAGATCCCTGATGGACAAACAGATCACATCGGCGCGTTCGTAGTAACAGCCGGCGACGGAGTAGATGAGCTTTGTGCAACGTTTGAACGACAACATGACGATTATTCATCGATCATGGTCAAGGCCATTGCCGACAGGCTTGCCGAGGCAGCCGCAGAGTGGCTGCACCAATATGTTCGGACAACGCAATGGGGCTATGATCGAGATGAGCAGCTAACCAATCAAGACCTTATAGCAGAGTCTTACAAAGGAATTCGTCCAGCTCCTGGCTATCCCGCATGCCCTGATCATACTGAGAAGATAACCTTGTTTAGACTTCTCAATGCACAAGAGCACATTGGCGTTTCACTCACGGAGTCAATGGCAATGAGTCCTGCCTCGAGCGTAAGCGGATGGTATTTCGCCCATCCGCAGTCAACGTACTTTGCCATTACATCGATACAACAAGATCAGCTTCATGAATATGCTCAGCGGAAGGGGTGGACGCTTCAGGAAGCAGAGCGTTGGTTGGCCCCGCTGCTGTAAACACTAGGGAAGCGCGGTGAACATGAAAAAATCTCTTGCCATCATGGGCTCTGGGACGGGCACAAATGCCGATGCACTCTGCGCGTATGCACAGAGGCAGGATTGCAGCTACGTCCCAGCGTTGATCATTGCAACATCTGCAGAAGCGGGTATCTGTCAAGTGGCGGCCAAGTACCGCGTGCCCCTTGCAGTGATTCCTCGCGGTGCTGATTTGTCGGCAGAACTTGAACAATTACTCCAAACATATTCGATTGACGCCCTTGCACTTGCAGGTTTTTTGAGGTTGTTGCCTCACGGCATCATTTCACGACTGAGCGGCAACGTTTTCAACGTTCATCCGGCATTGCTTCCTTCCTTTGGTGGCAAAGGAATGTACGGGCTGCATGTTCACACAGCAGTATTGGCAGCAGGGGTTCAGGTTACTGGAGCAACAGTCCATCTCGTTTCAGCACAATATGATGAAGGGGCAGTGCTGGCAAGAGCAGAAGCAGAGATTCCCGATGGAATTGATGCTCATCAACTTCAGCTGATCGTCAAGAAGATTGAGCACGATTTATACCCGAGAACTATTTCCGTATATCTACGCAATCAGTAACTTTTGTCTGAAGACCCCGTTGATGGGGAATGTGGATACTTTCACGGCTATTTCTACCTATGTGTAGAGATTTTGTTTGACTATTTCGATCGAAATCACAATCTTGGCAAATCGTCCCTCGGGATAGGTGTGTATACACCAAAACAACAACGAAACTGATGGTAATTAAAAGCACATACTTGTTCACTGTTTTAATGAGGTTTGCATGAGCCGCAGACTGCTACTTCTTGTACTCATGACAGGGTTGATGAGCGCAACGCTCGCAACTGCTGGAGACGGGAAAGATGGCGAAGACGTGTTGCGCAAAAGTGGACCGCGTACGCCCGTTGCGTCGTACCCGCTTCCATTTACAATCACAGCTGCGAATGCGCGCACAAGTCCAGCTATTTCGACTGGCTACTATTTCGTCGATTCTGACGATGAAGCGCCAGATTTTTGGCGTCCAGATCCGTCGCAATTCGTCGATACATTGACGGAGCCGGGCACATGGCGTCGAATCGTGTCAGGTCCACGTCAGCTCCCGAGCTCGTATTGGACTGACCCAACACAGAACCTTTACGGTGGTTGGGCGTTCTTCCGTAACCCAGGCAATGTAAACGACTCGACAAACGATGCGTTTGCGGGACCTATCTCAATCGGATTTCCGTTCTACTTCAACGGTGTTCGTCAGGATTCGTTCTATGTGTCAACGAACGGTATCATCGGCCTAACAAACCGTCGTTATTTCTATGAGTACGATCAGTACGGGTATCCAACTGTACGTGCACGTCTGGAAGTAACACCAGGGAACTTCTCAGCCTATGACCCATCATCAGATGACATTCGTACCCGTACTGGTGACGGCATGACGGATGCAACGCCTGATAACCATGGCTTCCTGAACGTAGCCTGCGGTGGTAATACCGCGACAGCAACAGGTGGTCTTCGCAGCGGTGCAAACCGTACCCTCGATCAGGCCTCGATAAGTGGTATCTGGGGTGCGACGCAACCACAGCTTATTGCAGCTGCTTGGGATGATCTTCAGGTGTCTGTGTACAATACAGCTGATAACGCTGTAGACGACTTCTCTCGCGTTTACTACAAGCGCTCGCCTTCTAACGATAAGCTTGTGATCTATTACGTCAATCTTACTCCGGTTGGCGCGAAGACAGCAACAGTTGGCGGTGTTACTCACAACGTGACGTTTAACCCTAACAACCGTCCAAGCAGTGGTGGTGAGCACTATCGCTTCTCGATGCAGGTAACGCTGAACCGTTCAGACAGCTCAGTGGTTGTTCAGTACGAGCGTTTCTCAGGTATTGCACCTCGCGGTGCACTGTCTCCACACCCTGCAACTGTATGGATGCGTTGTAACTCAACAGTTGGTGTTACAGGTCCAGCACGTCGTTTGAACTGGAGTGGTTTCCCAACCTCAACAATGCCAGCAAACACGATGCTTGATTTCAACGCAGTCAAGTACACGCAGTACACAGAGTATCTCCACAACGTAGACGTTGGTGGAACTGTTCGTGCTGTAAGCTCGCGTAACGATGACAACACAGTACCGAAGGACTTCTTGGCAATCAAGTTCAAGCAGTACAAGAACATTATGCGCGTTATCAACGTGTCATACCGTGTTCGTCAGCTGAACAACAATGCTAACCTGGCGTTTTCTGTTGTTGTGCCAACAGCTCAAGCGAACAACTACGAACTCCTTGCCGGCGAAGAGCGTCTAGGTGCTATTCAGCCAGTTGCTATCGTACAGAGCTTGACGAATGACATTCAAGGCCCTCAGGGTGTTAACTACGTTCGCCAGGGTGTAAACTTCAAGGTTCGCTTCCTGATCCGTAACGAAGCTACAGGCAAGATTGTTTACAACACATCGAAGTCTGTGACAGATGCTGCTCTGCGTGACACGCTCCTTTCTGGTGTGTATCGCTGCGATATTAACGGCAACAATCAAGCATATCAGCCAGCAAATACATTCGTACTTCCGTATGAATTCATCAAGGTTGTTTTCCCTCCATTCGAGCCTAACCCGTTCATTGATGACCAAATTGGTCGTCTTCTGACAACGGTTATTGCCGAACCAAAGGACTCCCTGAACCAGCCCCTTGGCGATCAGTGGCCATTCGACGATACAACAAGCATCCGCATCTTCTCTATGCGTCGCCTTACATCATTCAATGACGACGTAACGGAATACCATCTTGTTGGTGGTGCCGCTATGCCATCTGTATTGAAGTGGGTGAACATCGAAACAGACGTTGTGGACGGTGATGAAGTAACGAACAACCCGCCACCTCCGCGTGGTGAGTATGCTGCTGCAAACTCTGATATCTATCGCCTCAAGTCTCCAGTAATCCGCCTCAACCGTGTTAATCTCGGTAACGTGGATATCCCTGCGGTAGGTACATATGGTGGCGACGAACTCCGTTCTTTCCCGATCAACCTTACTCGCAAGAAGCGTGCGGTACTCTCGATCTCGTATCAACGTACTGGCAAGCTTACATCTATCAGCCGTGGTTTCTCAGACAACCGTCTTATCGGACCTGAGCACCGTGTTAACATGTTGGCCGTAAACGGTTTCACACCTGGCTACCGCAATCCAGACGAAGTATGGGTTGAATTCGCACGTCCAAGCAATGATCAGTTGAATGGTATCACAAACATTCAGAACTGGGTACTTGACCCACAAGCTCGTGGTACGCTGTACCTCCAGCCATTCCGAGTTTGGGGTGGTGGTGGTTTTGCTCGTGGCTATGATCTTGCTGACTACAACCTTCAGCAGACAGCTTCACCTAACCCACCTCTCGGTGGTTTCCGCGAAGACTTGTACGATGACGGTAAGGATAATGAGTACTACAAGGTTACTATTCCGATCCCTGATACTGTGATCAACTGGGTAAACGAAGGTGCTCGCAACTTCCGTTTCCGTCTGCGTGCTCGCTGTTTGAATAACTCAACACCACCACTTCCTGCAGACGACGAAGACAACTTCTATGTTGACAACGTAAAGATTCTGTACCCAGACGAAGTGACAGACGTTGAGTTCTCAAATATTCAGCTGATCTGGCCTTATACGATGGCTCCTGCTTCGCAGGCAACTCGCGTACCTGTACGCGTTAAGATTTCGAACAACACGAATATTGCTGCTCCAGCGTTCTCCGTTCGTGTGCAAATCAAGCCTGACGGAAACGAAGCACAGCAGATCTATTGCCGTACAATCACAGTTCCAACACTTGCTGGAAACCGTGAAGTACTTCTTCCATTCCCAGACGCTAACTTCCGTACAACCACACCGGGTCAGTATAAGGTTACCGGTCGCATCTTCTTCCCTGGTAATGACCTCGATACGTTGAACGATTCAACGTTCTCGATGTTCCGCATGACTTTTGGACCGGCGTTTGCCTACGAAACCAATCCAAATAACTCAACAAACGACGTTCCTAAGCTCCAGTTCTCTGGCGTTACAGGTAAGGGTCTAAATCACCGTGGTGGTAACGGTGGTGGCAACGGTGCCTCATGGGGACAGCTTGCAGGTGCAGGTGCACAGTATTCATCGGGTAGCTCATGGGGTCAAATCCCTGCTGGTGTTACAGCGAATGATTCATACGGTGCAGACGCTGGTAACTCATCGGGCCAGATCGCTATGCGCTTCACATTGTTCTCTCAGGACACAGTTGCTGGATATCAGGCATACTGGGCTGAACTGAACCAGGACGTGTTGAACATCTCGTTCTCGTTGTATCGTGACCAAGGTGGTCTGCCGGGTGATGAGCGAATTGCGAATTCGACAATTCTTCGCCGTCGTGGAGAGGACGAAACTGGTGCATTCAACGAACCACAGTTCGGCAAGTACGTAACATATCTTCTTAGCCAGCCTGTTGTTATACCTCCAGGCGAATACTGGGCATCTGTTGCTCAGATGGGTACGGAAGGTTATGAACTCGGTGCATCAGAGTCACGCATGGGTATGGTAACAACACTATACTCTGACATTCCTGTTTTCGGAATTGGTAACCGTACGCTTCTTATCGACAAGAACTTCCGTGTGCGCAACCGTTCAGGAGCTCTCTTGAATGACAACCGCTTTGCATTTGAGTTGACACGTTTCTCGGGCGACTGGGCGCCGTTTACTCCAACAATCGGCAATCCTGGATATCCACACCTCAATGCTCTAGGTTCTAGCCTTGGCTATCCTACATTCACACGTGGTTCATGGATTCCGTTGCTCCGTCCATACTTCGGCAATCGTTCATTCTCGAGCCCTCCAATCTTTGTTGAGTGCGGTATTCCAGTTGAACTATCGTACTTCGATGCGAAGGCACGTGCAACAGGTATCGATGTTTTCTGGGAAACAGCTCAAGAAAAGAACAACGCTGGTTTCCATGTTGAGCGTCGCGCAACGAAGGAGATCACTAACCTCACAACAGGCAAGACAATGCTCTCATGTGTCGACCGCACTAGCAGTGTAGAAAATCCATGGGTTGCTGTTGGTTTTGTCAATGGTGTTGGTAACTCGGCAAAGACATCGAACTACAAGTATTTCGATAACAACGTTGCTGTTGGAACGAAGTATGAGTATCGTCTTCGTCAGGTTGACGTGTCTGGAGCACAATCATTCTCAAACGTTGTCAACGTCGAATTTGGCAACGCAGCGGACGTAGCTCTTGATAACAACTTCCCGAACCCAACGAATGGCAAGACAACATTTACATTCACTGTGCCATTTAGCTCACGCGTTAAGCTCGAGGTATATGACCTCATGGGTAACGTTGTGAAGACTGTGTACGACAACATGGTTGCTGGTCAGTCGAATGCATATGCAGT
The DNA here is from genome assembly GCA_044345485.1 of Kapaibacterium sp. (SeqCode). GTDB lineage: Bacteria > Bacteroidota > Ignavibacteria > Kapaibacteriales > Kapaibacteriaceae > UBA10438. The sequence continues at coordinate 46,563 of JBIJAX010000001.1, read as the reverse complement.
TGAGTGGGATGGTCGTCACAATGATGGTACTGATGTTGCATCGGGATCATACATGTACAAGCTGACGGTTGGTGACGAGGTTCTCTCAAAGACTCTCACGATCGTTCGGTAATCAGCCGTAATATTGATTATCCAGAGCCCCTGGTGCTTTTGCTCCAGGGGCTCTTTCTTTATTGCTAATCCGTAAGTTGCGTGATGATGACTGATCAAAGTATGGAAGTGTTGATTCGCTCTGCTATAGCGGCTCAAATATCAGTGCTGGATCGCATTGCTGCAGGTCCACTTACCAATTTGATACGATCTGCTCGCAGTATTGTATCGCATGAACGAGTTATCATCACCGGAGTCGGTAAGTCATCGTTCATTGCACAAAAGATGGCGGCGTCTCTGATTAGTATCGGGATTGAGGCGAGATATTTGCATCCAACAGATGCGCTGCATGGTGACATCGGTATTGTACGTGACAATTCCATTTTGATCGTTTTTAGCAAAAGCGGTCAGACCGATGAACTGCGGAAGCTTCTTGACATTGGTCCGTTGCAATCGGTTCTCAGAATCATTGTCACAGCAAACGCACAGGCAACAATTGCCCGCGAAAACGATATTGTTGTAGTCTTGCCTGTAGTGTCGGAGTATGACTCCGACAACTTGCTTCCAACGGCAAGCACAACAACCTCAATGGCAGCAGCAGATCTCATCATAGCCTCTGTAGCGTCCTTGCTAGACTCAGCATCATCCATTCTCCAGTTAACCCATCCTCAAGGGACGATAGGTAAGCTCGTGACAACAGCTGTGGCTGATCTCCTTCCTGCTCTTCCTATGTCTCCTGCTGTGTCTACTCCATGCTCACTTATGGATGCGGTTACCGTGCTTCATGAACATGCTCGGGGTATAGTTTGCGGCGTTAATGGTGAAAATCGGCTTACCGGAATATTAACTGATGGAGACGTTCGAAGAGTTGTGCAAACGGGGGAAGATCTATCTTCACTCGACTTCGAAGTTGTTGCAACATTGCAACCAGTTACGGTGCGGGAGACAGCAACGTTGCATGAAGCACTGCAGTTAATGGAAGACAGATCCAGTAAAATCTCAGTACTGCCAGTTGTAGACGGTGAAGGTGTCTTGCTGGGAGTTATTCACTTGCATGACGTTGTGTCATACACGGTGTAGGGTAGGGCAGTAAGATTACCGGGCAGTCTTGCTGGAGTCTGGACGTGGACTGCCATTTGTGTTACGCACAGGGGCGTTGGACGCGATGATGTCTTTCCTCGTAATAGTTAGTTCGCGCAAAACTTCGTTTGGTTTGGCAAACTGACGGAACGGTTCTCCATTGCGTGAGAATCGTATGGCTCCAGCATTAAAGATATTGTTAATCACGAATCGGTCCATCGCTCCCCATGTATACTCATTGTTGGGAAGTAGTAACACCTTTTCATTGCGTTTGTTGTCAATAGTAATAGTGAACTCACTGGTATCCATGGTTATCGCTAGTAGTCGCAATGAGTCCTGCTCACTGATTTCTACAACAGGTGGTCCACCGATGCTAACGCTCTCTCCTGATGAATTCTTTACAATGACGTAAACGAGAACTGCAATGCCAACTACGACTGCAGCTATTGCCCCATAGCGTTTTGCCGGTGATTGTTTTTTGCGAAACATGGCGGCATACACACCCTGGACGCTGCTTTTTGATTGTTCAATCAAATTTGATAGCGTGTCAGACGTACGCTCAATATTCTCGGAGGTAGTGAACGCGGTTGACTGTGCACTGTCCTGATAGTATCGTGACGCTGATGAGTCGGAGTCCTGATTATCGAGAACCTGCTGAATGAGCTTTTGTACATCATGTGATGGTATCTGAAGCGCACTTGCCAAGGTTTTTATAAACGAGCGAACGTAAACAGCAGGTAGCACGTTATACATTCCACGTTCCAGGGCAACAATGTAAGGTTCGCGGACTTTTGTAATGTTCGCGAGTTCAGAGGTGGATAAACCACGGGCCACTCTTTCTTTGCGCAGTCGCTCAGCAAGTGGATCCATACGGTGCTCAGGTAACGATAAAAACTATCTTACCGCAAATATGTCCCAAATGCGGTAGAGTAAAAAAGTAAAAATGTAGACTTTAGGGAGATGCTCATGAACTGGTCGATCTTTCCATATGGGGCATATGTGGCCTTTGCCTTTGCGTGTATCATGTTTGGTGGATTGGCCTATCGGCAGATCATAGATATGCTTGATCTTCGCGCCGAGCAAACAGGAGAAGACCTAGACCTTTTTCTGAGTGCTCCTGGGGCTCTAATTCTCATTGTGTTTGGGTTGCTATTGATCCCAATTGGCTGGATGTGTTATGGGACAGCAAGCCCAACAATATGGAAGTATGCCCTGCCATTGATAGGCATGGTACAGATTATTCAGCTTTCTCTGCGACTGTACTTTCAACGCCTGCGTTTGCGCACACGTGCTATAGTCATACGGTTCATGCTGCGCTCCGGATGCGTAGTCATTCGCTTTGACGAGATCGAGCGGATTGTCACGCAGCGGAGTATGCTGTGGAGCACGATAACAATCTATCACAGGAACAATAAGGCGTCTTCCTTTCGTATTTTTCCGCTGTCTGAAGCTGTAATTCTGCAGAGAGTTCAAGCACTCTCGGGAGTGGAAGCGCTGGTTCATGACGAGCATAAACCATCATCTTGACATACATGCCATGAAATCTTCAATTCGTATTGCCTCCGGCCAGGGTTTTTGGGGCGATCTACAACGTGCCCCCTTCGAACAAGTAACACGTGGGCAGATTGACTATCTGATGATGGACTACCTAGCCGAAGTCACAATGTCCATTCTGCAGAAGCAGAAAATGCGAAATCCAGAACTCGGCTATGCTCGAGACCTCATAGACGTGTGCGAAGAGATCCTGCCGCATATCGTTGAAAAGGGAATAACGCTCATCACCAATGGCGGAGGGGTCAATCCGCTTGCTGCCAGAGACAAGATTTTTGAGGTAGCGAGAAGTCTCGGCATACGCGGACTCAAGATTGGTGTGGTAATTGGAGATGATATCCTGTCCCAAATTGATGGACTAATCGATCATGGACACGAGATGAAGCACATGGAAACAGGTGTGCCTATCTCCTCAGTCAAGCACAAGCTTCTCAGCGCTAATGTCTATACAGGCGCCTGGCCAATCGTCGAGGCTCTGCGCTCGGGAGCGCAGATTATCATCACCGGCCGTACAACGGATACGGGGCTTACACTAGCACCCATGATCCATGAGTTTGGCTGGAAAGAAGATGACTGGGACAAGCTGGCGGCGGGCACAGTAGCCGGCCACATCAATGAATGTGGTGCTCAAGCGAGCGGTGGCAACTTCCTTGGCGACTGGCGCTCCGTGCCCAACATGGACGATATTGGATTTCCGATTATTGAGGCCTTCCCAGACGGTAGCTTCGTTGTGACGAAGCACGAGGGAACAGGTGGCATTGTATCCCGTGAAACCGTAAGCGAACAGCTGATGTACGAAATCGGTGATCCTGCATCATATATCACGCCGGACTGCATCGCTGATTTTTCAACGATTCAGCTCGAAGACCTTGGAAACGACCGTGTTCGTGTACACGGTATCAAGGGGCGTCCTAACACACCTACGCTCAAAGTAAGTGCATCATATCTCGACGGTTATGTAGCTTTTGGCTCATTGACCTATTCGGCACCTGATGCATTTGAGAAAGCTCGCGCTGCAGACACTGTTCTGCGCAAACGGTTAGATCGGCTTGGACTTACGTTTGATGAAGTGCGGACCGAGTACGTCGGTATGAATGCATGCCATGGTCCCATTGCGGCAGTGACTGAGCCAAACGAGGTGATGATGCGCATCGGTGTCCGTGGCAAGGACAAAAAAGATATTGAGCGTTTTGCAAAAGAGATCGCCCCCCTTATCCTGACCGGACCGCCGAGTGTTACAGGCTTTTCGGGCGGTCGTCCAAAGGCAACCGATGTGGTAGCATACTTCCCGGCCTTACTTGACAGAAAGGTTGTGGATATGCGAGTGGTCGTCGATGAGATCTAGTCTACTTGCAGTTGCTGTGGTCGTTGCGGTTCTCACCTGCAATGCCCAGGATGCAGCCGACAGCACGTACGTAGCACGCGAAGAGTTTCGTTTCGCAGACGATCAACGGTATACGCTTTCTGGTGGCACTCCAAGACGCCACACTCAGGTGCAACCAGTTTCTGCACTTGCGCTGGGAACAGCATACAGCGGGTTGTTTGTGCTTTTGAACTACCACATGAGCAATTCATGGTGGCAGCGCAGCGTGGGCTTTCGTGTGATCGAGGACGGTGATTATGCACAGTACGCTGACAAGTTTGGACATGCTTATACTGGATATGTGTCTAGCACCGTCTGTGGCGATCTGTTGATGGAGTGTGGATTTGATTATACCACATCTACGTGGCTGGGAGCAGCAATGGGGCTCGGATACATGACGTATGTAGAGTACCAGGACGGCCATGGTGCCAATTGGGGATTCTCACCCTCAGATGCCCTAGCAAATACAGCCGGTGCAGCGATATATGTTGCGCGAAATCTCTCTCCTTTTGCGCAGAACTTTATGCCCAGATGGTCGTATATGCCAGCGCATGTTGTCGGTGATCAGCCAACAAACGGACGTGAAGTAACGGTGCTGGATGATTACAACGCTACCACATTTTGGCTTGCATGCAATGTGCATAATCTTCTACCTGAAAATCTTAAGAAGTACTGGCCAGACTGGATGATGATCTCTGCTGGGTATGGCATTCGGAATTATGAAGTCTTTCCGTCTAGTCCTGATGGTACGCGGTCTTCCACGCCCCTTCCCATAAAAAGGCGATTCTTGCTTGGAATCGACTATAATTGGGTAAAGATCCTGCCTGAGGCAACATCAATGGGCTTCTTGAATTATCTTCGACAAGGATTGAACTACGTGCGTCTGCCTGGCCCTACACTTGAGTTCGGAGATGATGGTGTTCGATTTGGCTTATTCTATCCCTTTGCAATTGTGGTGCCCTTCTGAAAATCAGCGTTATTGTTCCCACTTACCAAGAGGAAAAGCTCTTGGAGAATACCCTCAAGGTGTTTACCCGTGAGTGGCGGATACTGAATAATGCAGAGCTTATTGTAAGCGATGGTGGCAGCACCGACGCTACTCTAGATATTGCCAGGAAGCATGCGGATATTGTTGTGCTGCATGAAGTGCCAAGACGCCAGACCATTGCTGAGGGCCGTAATCAAGGGGCTAGCAGAGCTCAGGGTGATGTATTGGTCTTTATCAACGGCGATACAGTTCCCAAAGATCTTGATGTGTTTACTGCATGCCTGTTGGCATTTGCGACGCGCAATGGACGCTATGCCAGGGCTTCGGCCCTTGCATGTCCGGTAAGCTTTGCACCCTCAGAGCAAAAGTTGCGTGACAGGGTGTTTCACATTGTCTACAATTCATATGTGCGCCTGCTCTCCATGCTCCGAGTTGGGGCCGGCAGGGGAGAGTGCCAGGTGGTGCGCCGAGAAATGTTTGAGCGCGTAGGCGGTTACCGCAAGGAGCTCGTTGCTGGCGAGGACTTTGATCTGTTTGCCCGAATTGGACTGCGAGGGCGCGTTCTGTTTGCACATGAGCTGCACGTGATTGAGTCGCCGAGAAGGTTCCGCAAGTTTGGGTATCTTCGCGTGCTCGGATCGTGGACTCTCAACGCCCTCAGCGTTATGTTCACCGGCCGTTCATCTTCTGATGAATGGGAGCCTGTTCGGTAATTATCCTTTCAAAAAACAACAATGGACTACAAACTTGCCGGTGTAGATATCAAGGCTGGTGAAGAACTCGTCGATGATATCAAGCCGTTTGTGAAAGCTACTCGCACCCCAGGCGTGCTCAGTGAGATCGGTCTCTTTGGCGGCTTCTTCGACGCGCGGTTTCCACAACACGAACATCCAGTACTTGTTGCAAGTACCGATGGTGTTGGCACCAAACTCAAGGTTGCAGTTATGGCAGGGGTTCACGATACTGTAGGCCAGTGTCTTGTGAATCACTGCGTGAATGATATTCTGGCTTGCGGTGCACGGCCACTTTTCTTTCTGGACTACTTTGCCACCGGGCGCCTGGAGCGTGGAGTTGCGCGGGACGTGATAAAGGGCATTGCTCAGGCTTGCGGAGAAAACGGTGCCGCTCTACTTGGTGGCGAAACTGCTGAGATGCCCTCTATCTATGCCGATGGCGACTATGACGTTGCCGGTACGATTGTTGGTGTGGTAGATAAGCCCCGTATCATCAACGGATCTCAGATACGCAAAGGCGATGTGCTGATAGGACTTCCGTCGGAGGGGCTTCATACGAATGGTTACTCCCTTGCGCGTGCCGCGTTGTTTCCAAGCTATTCTGTAGATCAATATGTTGAAGCGCTGGGCTCTACAGTTGGGCAAGCACTGCTGAAGGTCCATAAATCCTACCTCCATGCACTGTCTCCTGTTCTTGATGCAGGTATAGCTAGAGGCCTGTCTCACATTACTGGTGGAGGGATTATTGGCAATACCTCTAGGATTCTGGCAGACGGGCTTGGTCTAGAAATCGCATGGGGCTCGTGGGATGTGCCACCGATTTTTGACTTGATCAAGTCAGCTGGATCAATCAGCGATTCCGAAATGCAGCACGTGTTCAACCTCGGGGTTGGAATGATTGTTGTAGCTCATGAGGAAGATGCAGACTCAATTATGTCAATACTTGCAGAGCACAACCCATTCCATGTTGGGGCTGTCGTTGCCTCGTAAAACATAATGTCCACGCCGATATCAATGATGCAGCAAGCCGAACGTGTCCTGCGTGACACGTTCGGCTTTCCTGCATTTCGGCCTGGTCAGCAGGATATTGTTTCGGCCGTACTCAGCGGACGCGACGTTCTCGGTGTGTTGCCCACAGGCGGTGGTAAATCACTTTGCTATCAAGTGCCTGCATTAGTGTTCCCAAAGCTAACGTTAGTTGTTTCGCCGCTTATTGCACTTATGCAGGACCAAACAGAGCGCCTTCGATCGATAGGTGTAGAGGCATACTCCCTGCACAGCGGAATGGGGCATGGAGAGGTGAACGACATCATCCACCGTGCATCCATGGGAAAGGTCAAGCTCCTGTATGTTGCACCGGAGAGGTTGGAATCGCGAACATTTCGCAATCAACTGCAGATGGTGCCTTTAAGCCTACTTGCGGTTGATGAAGCGCATTGTATCAGTGAATGGGGGCATGACTTTCGTCCAAGTTACCGCACCATTCTCTCACTGTTTGAATCGCGGCAGAGAGTACCTGTTGTTGCAGTTACCGCTACGGCAACACCTGATGTGCGCAGAGACGTGATTGCTGCGTTGCAGCTACGATCACCTGTTGAAATTGTCCGCGGTTTTGCAAGGTCCAATCTTACCCTGAAGGTTGAACAGACGGCAGCAAAGGTTGAGTACGTAACACGTGCCGCAAGAGAACTGCAGTATGGGTCCATGATTATCTACTGCGCATCGCGGAGGCGCGTAGACACATTGGTAGAAGAACTCAACAAGCGCGGGGTTCACTCCGTGGGATATCATGGCGGAATGACACATCAACAAAGGGCTGCAACGCAGGATGCCTTTCTGAACGACAATGTTCGCATCCTTGCTGCTACAAATGCATTCGGCATGGGTGTAGACAAGTCAGATGTTCGACAGGTGATTCATACGGATCTTACGCTGACGCTTGAAGCGTATTATCAGGAGGCCGGCAGAGCTGGACGCGACGGTAATCCGGCGACCTGCACACTGCTGTATCAATCTGAAGACAAGCGTCTGATGGATTTTTATGTATCGACGACGTATCCTGAACAAGACGAGATTGGGGCTGTATACGACTACCTGTGCTCCCGTGCGGGATTGCAGACCGGCGAATCTTCACAGACACCGATCATGGCTGATAGCGCAAGCATAGCTTCTGCGCTGCATACAACTGAAGCTAGCATTCGTGGAGTCATGGCCCTACTCGAACGCAGCGGGGTTCTGCTCTCTACCACTGCGCATGGCAATGCCCGCATTACGTTGCGCACATCTCGAGAACGCATAGCGCAGTTTGCCGAGCAGGCGCCCCCTGAGTTTCGTTTAGCTGTGCAGCTTATCAGCAGACACCTCAACGGTCGAATTCCGGGAGAAGAAACAGATTTTCCGGTGGTTGAGTTGTTGCGCAGGTCTGATGTCACATCTGCTGAATTGTCGAGGGCACTTTCGGCACTTCAGCTTGGCACTCTGATCCGATACAATCCGCCAAACAGCGGGGGCGGCATTCTTCTACTTGGTCCGCGAGTTAGGACCAATGCTCTTGAGATTGATTTCAGTGCACTGCAACAGCGCCGAGATCGTGCGAAGCAGAAGCTCTCTGTCATGATCGGATATGCAGAATCACGTCAGTGTAAGCGCAACGTAATCTTGTCCTACTTCGGCGATCAGAGTTGCTCTGGTAGCTGCGGTACTTGCTCCAGTTGCGTATCAGCCACAGGAACGCAGAAGCACATTTCACAACGAATGGCTGAGAACATCAACGCAGCGATCGTAGCAGCCTGGCAGACTAGGGGCAGGTTTGGTCGTCACGTTATCGTTGATATCATCCGTGGTGTGCATTCTCCAAAGGTCAAGGAGTACAGGCTCGACAGAAGTACAGCATTCGGAGTATTGCCTAGTAGAACAAAAGCTGAGCTGCTCGAGACCATCGATGTTGCGCTTGATGCAGGATGGCTTGTAAAGACTGCTGATCTTTATCCTACGATTGGTGTCACAGGCGAAGGCAAAGAATATGCAGGTTCGCTACCAAAACAGATTACCTTACAGCGAAGTACTTCAGATGCGTCCGTTGCGGATGACGCCGCATTCCGCAACGTCTATGCAATGCTCGTTGCTATGCGAGAACGTATTGCCTCGCAGCGTGGAGTACCGGAGCACTCGTTGTGCTCAAACGATGAGATAGCGATGCTCGCACACGACATGCCAATGTCCCTGAAGGAATTCGTACCAGGCCGTCATGGAAGCTCGATATTTCTTACACAGCATGCGCAGGAGATCCTGACGTGCATTCAGGCGTCGAGACAACAAGACGCTGAGAGACGCGTCGTTTCATTCGCGCCCGACATAGAGCGCATTGTCGGCGCAATCCACGAAACCACCACGCTTGATCGACTGTCCCGAGACCTTCAGATGTCCAAACCCTCGATCGTAGAACTTCTTCAGCGCGGAATTGAATCGGGAATTCACATTACCCGTGGATCATTGGTTGATGAATCACTCTTCACATCAGTGCTCGAATATGTTCGATATCACCGCTATGCTAAACTGAGAGACGTAAGGCAGCACATTGGTGGAGAGCCATCAGTACCGGAACTTCGCCTGGCGTTAGCATTTGCCAGACGGGATCTCTACTCGGAGGCAGAGCCTGCATGAAATTTCTGTCTACCATCATACTGCTCGCTGGCCTTGTCTGCTGTGTGATGCCAGGTATTGGAAAGTCGCGAGATGTTCTTGTACTGCTTTCGGGCAGGCAGATACCTAAGGAGCTGCAACCCTATGCTGTGCGGCGAGCGCTACCGTTCTTGAACACTGCAAAGCTTCCAGAGAATGCCCAGAGTTCTGCCCAGGCCAATGCGCTGCTCGACAGACTAGGACGGTACGTCCGCGTTACAGCTAAAGATATCAACCTAGACTCCATTCGAAGTATCTCTGGTGTTGCTGCAGCGTGGGAGGTGCAATCCTTTACGCTTGATGCCGTAACCTCCGAAGAATTGCCTATCAGCAACGACTCGTTGGTATCGGAACAATATGCACTCGAGATTGTGGGTGCACGCGAAGCTTGGCAGCATGCAACAGGGCAGGGAGTTGTCGTAGGAATCATCGATACAGGGATTGATTGGAATCATGAAGACCTTCGAGATGCTTTAGCTATCTCTCCTAAAGAAGATTTGAATGCAAATGGAGCGTTCGATGCATGGCCGAACGATGAGGAACGATTGGGCATCCCTGGCGATCTCAACGGTGAGGACGATGACGATAACGGCGTGATCGATGATGTAATCGGCGCTGACTTCGTAGACCAGGAGTTTCGGAACCTCGGAGATGATTCCCGCTATGACGCTGTCCCGTTCGATGAACATGGTCATGGCACACTCGTTGCCGGTGTGATAGCAGCAACGCGCAACAACGGAAAGGGTATCGCTGGATTGGCCTGTAATGCTCGACTGCGAGTGATGCGTGCGTTTGATGCTACAGGGGCTGCCGAGGAGGATGACATTGCTTCGGCTGTAGTCTATGCGGCCCTAACTGGTGTTGATGTAATCAACATGAGTTTCGGAGACGGTGTTAACTCTCCGTTGCTACAGGATGCCATTCGGTATGCTCAATCACGTGGGTGTGTTCTTGTTGCTTCAGCTGGTAACAGTGGCGTGACATCTACGCAATATCCTGCCAGCTATAATGGTGTAATCGTTGTGGCTGCTACGAATCGAAACGACCAACGAGCGCCATTTTCTTCAACGGGCCCAGTGGTTTCACTTTCTGCTCCAGGGCAGAGCATCCTTACAACGTCTGTCAATTCGCGGTATCGATCCGTCAGCGGCACATCATTCTCAGCCCCCTATACAGCCGCTGTTGCCGCGATGATGATCGAGAAAAATCCGGGTATCACAGCTGAGGAGATTCGCGGAACGCTGATGGCTTCATCAAAAGATCTCGGACAGATCGGATGGGATCCGCTGTTCGGATCTGGTCGGCTTCGAGCAGATGCCGCACTTTCGGCAATGGGTCTCAGCCGTGTATCGATCACACGACCACTAACTGAAGAGGAGTTTGATCTACGCACAACACCGAGTATTCAGATCTTTGGCTCAAATCACGTCATCAACTTTCTCCGGAGTGAGATCGCATTTGGAAGGGGAATAGAACCCATTGAGTGGGAGACCGTTTCAACGAGCTGGAATTCTGTGATAGAGGGATACATCGGTGCCGTTCCCACTTTGTCGTTCGAAAGCGGCCTCTACACGCTTCGAGTGCGTTCCTACGGTTCCGATGGCAGGCATCATGACTGCCATATGCGTGTGCGCATCATTGATGCTGATTCGTGTAGGATCACATCACTGGAGCAGGTGTCTGCATGGTTCACGGATCGCAAGACTCACATCATCACCGTCAGCACCAATCGTCCAGCGGTTTGTGCAGTTACCGAAAGCGTGCCAGCAGACTACGACGTGTTTTCTACGCCGAGAAAGTATGCATCAACGCATAGCGTCGTGTTGCCAGACAGCGCAGGGTACGCATCAAAACTGCGCAAGGTTCATGTGACATGCAGTCCGATGCTGGGAAGAGCTGCGGACTCGACTATCGAACTCCAAACGCCTGCAGATGAGGCTGCACCTACAACTGGCTGGGATATAGTTGCCTCGGCCCCGTGGGCAGGATATGTTCTCGACGACGTTCGAGATCTCTATCGCGACGGCAGTAAGTGCTTTGCAATGAACGATCTATCTGATGGTGGGTTTGGCCGGACAGTGATCGTCCAGTACGATAATGGTAACTGGGCGGTACGTGATTCGCTGAACGACGTCTACATCCCTCGTGCAATTACTGATGTAAATGGTAACGGACGGTATGAACTGCTGTGTCACGTTGTAGGCAGAACGGTGCTGTTTGAACAGCAGTCGCCAACACAGAGTTTGTTTTCGAGTATTCTATTTGCAGATTCTACAACAGTGGTCAACGCTGCAGGGGCTGCCGATATCGATGGCGATGGACGGGAAGAGATTCTTGCACTTGCAGACAATGCATGCTACGTATATACCTGCAAGGGAGACATATTCTCGTTGTTAGGCATTGCGAAGAACTCCTCAAGTCCGCCCACGAAGAGCGGTACCAATCGTGTAGACGAAATCAGCGTTGGCGCCGGCGACTTCAATGGCAATGGCAGAATGGAGATCGCATTCTCTGATACCGATGGCGATCTGCTGATTCACGAGTGGAACGGTTCATCTTTTGAAGAGAAGTATGTCTTTCAAGGACCAGGGGCAGGGGGCTCGGGATTCGTTGCCGCTGGAGATGTTAACGCCGACGGCCGCCCAGATATTCTGCATGGTGTGCCCGATAGAATAGAGGCAGATGAGCAGGGCGAATATGGACGTCAGGCATGGACGTATCGTTGCTTCTCGTACAGTAACGATTCCGGATATACTGTCACATGGCAGGACCATGTGGCGGGCGTACGATACGGAATCGGCTACCGAAATGGTGTTGCACTTGCAAACATTGACAGCGTTCCTGGTGATGAGATCATCCTGAGTGCATTCCCGCGCCTCTATCTCTTTGGTCTCAGTGCAGCAGGCAATGTCGCGCCAAAGGGCTTTTTCAATGATGTTGCTACCCCGCGCGTGCTAACGTTTGATTGGAACAAAGATGGTGTGCGCGAACTAGGCATTGGAACGACTGTCCCTGAGATCGGAGCTATGACGGGCTTTACGTTTGTGCAGCAAAGTGCGAGTAAGTCAATGCCGGCGCCAAGTTCACTAAGGGCGTATCACGATCGTGCAGATACAACTCTCGGTAGCGTGCGTCTGTCTTGGTATCCAGTTGACGGTGCGTCTGCCTATCGCATCGTGCGGCGCGTTGCAGCCAGTGATTCCGTGGTAGCAGAGGTACAAGCCACTGCGTATCGTTATCAGATGAGGGGGCTGGCTGATTCGATCGTGTCTTTTGTTGTACAAGCACTTTCAAGTGAACAAAGTCCTCGCCCTGGAAGATCCTCAAACCGTGTTGTTGTAGATGCTCGCCCCGTGATCTTTGGCATACAGCTTGAACGATCTGTTGTGTCGAGACGTGAACTACGCAGTGGACTAGTTCTGCAGCTCACATGTGCAGGTGAGATAGATGCAAAGGGGCTTGCACTGCCGAGACAGATTCTTCGTGATGTAGCGGATACTGCTTTTCAGGTGCATGCTAGAATTGCTCGAACACCTAGCGGCCAGACAGTGCAGTTTGTGTTTCCTGAGGTAGAGTATTCTGGCGATTCAATAACCCTGCATGTGGATCTGCCAATGAGTCGAGATCTTTTTGTGGCAAGGTCCTTTACGATCCGTGTCGTGAATGAGCCCCCTGCACCAGAGCAGCGAACAGTGATTACACTCTCGGGTGTCGACGTTGTATCACCAATCACACTTCACCTTCGGTATTCGCATCAGGTTGATGAATCAGCGCTACAAGTGGCTGCCTATACTCTGCGTCCGGAGGGATCCGTTGTCGGCGTTCGGCGTATCGACTCAGCATCGGTCGCATTGGAGTTAGATCCCGCATATCCACTTCGCGCCAAGGGCGTGACGTATGCGGTTTCTGCACGCAACGTGAAATACGACACATCTCATGCTATTGCGCAAGGGGCTGGCAATACAATCGCATTTAGCGTTTACGGCAGTGAAGAGTCTGACGCCTATACCTACCCACAGCCACTCAAGATGCAAGTGCATGATGCACTAGTGTTTGCAGGACTTCCGGCGATTGCAGATGTTGAAGTATTGGACGACAAGATGAACCACGTAATTCGGCTTCGCAGCGCCGATGGTAACGGCGGTCTACGTTGGAACCTGCGGGCTCAGGATGATCGCGTTGTTGCGCCAGGCATGTACTTCTATGTAATCACTGGACAGAATGCCGACGGCTCAATGACAACATGGCCGATGAAAAAGTTGCTCATTCAGCGGTAAGCATTCGGCGTAAGCCGCCAACATCTCCATTGCTGAGAATCGCGATTACATCACCGGGTTGAACTCGAGTCTCCAGATAATTGGCAACCAGCCTACCCCATTGAGCATCAGTAGCATGAAGGGGATCAATCGAGAGCGCGTCTATTCCATAGGCGCGGATATCAGACATAAGCTGCTCGGTGTCGAGTCGCTCTTCTGGGGCGTATCGTTCTGGACGATTTACAGGACCCAAACACACGCTGGCTGCACCATTAAAACATGTGGCGAGCTCAGATTGAAAAAAGTTGCGTGTGGTCGTGTTGGAGCGTGGCTCGAAAACAACATGGAGGCGTGATCCCGCATACTTCTGGCGCAAGGCAGTGATCGTGAGTGCAATTGCAGTAGGATGATGTGCAAAGTCATCAATCACAATAGCGCCATTCCATGCGCATAGCTCTTCGAGACGTCTCTTTGGCGGCATGAAAAGGGGCATGGCCGCCTGCTGCTCCTGAATGGTCAATCCTGAGTGATGTGTCGATGCAATTGCCATCGTGGCATTTCTTACGTTATGGATGCCTGGCATTGGGAGCGTAAATCGACCGCATTCACTGCCGTTGTATTCGATTGTCCACTCTGTATTACCGCCGCATTCGGTAACATCGTGAATGCGCCATAGGGCATCGGCAGAGATGCCAACAGTTTCTACACGACAGGGTGCTTGAGCTGCAGCTGCCAGAGCATTGGCGTCATCCGCATTAACCAGCGCAACGCCGTTTTGTGGAATAATGCGAATCATCTGGCGAAACGACTGGATGATTGCTTCTACGGACGGGAAAATGTCTGCATGGTCGAATTCGAGATTGTTGATTACGGCAATTGTCGGACGGTAATGCACAAACTTGCTACGCTTATCAAAAAACGCTGTGTCGTATTCGTCTCCCTCAGATACAAATACACCGGCACGCGTGTTGTGCACGTCCTCTGGAACCGGCCTGCAGCCTACATCGAAATTCTGGGGTACACCCCCAATGAGGTATCCTGGCCGGTATCCTGCATGTTCCAATAGCCATGCAGTAATACTCGACGTTGTAGTCTTGCCATGCGTACCCGCACAGACGATTGATGTATTGCGATCTATGAAGAGTTTCCCAACGAGTTCGGCCATTGATGTGTAGGGCCAGCGCTCATTGAGAATGAACTCGAGTTCCTCATTTCCACGGCTGATTGCATTCCCAATTACCGTCAAGTCTGGGCATAGGGACAGCAGCTTGCTGCTGCTATAGCCCTCGTACCGTTCAATCCCGGCCCTAGACAATACGCCATTCATTGGCTCGTACACAGGACCATCGCTGCCAGTAACGGTATGTCCCTGCATCCGACATGCAACCGCCACAGAGCCCATGGCCGTTCCGCCGATACCGATGAAATGTATATGCATAGTGCCACTGCCTTACGTGAAATGTGGTATCTTGTGTACGTACTACAAAGATAGAACGAGACACCCATGCGCATTCTGCAACTCTTTTGCATCGTTGTTCTGCTTTTTTCCAGCGCTACCAGTTATGGTCAGTTTTGGCAGGTAACTTCGGGTCCGGCAGCAGCCGCTACATGTCTTGCGACGAACAGTAAGGGGCACGTGTTCGCTGGTACGGACTATAGCAAAGTATACCGAACGACGGATCGTGGTGAAACATGGGATTTCTCCGATAGTGGCATCGACGATGGAATAAACTTTGTTACGATTAGCGGAGTAAAGATTGGAGCGAATGATGTGCTCTTCGCATCCGTGAATGGTGTTGGGGTTGTGCGCTCGACAGACGACGGACGTACCTGGAAGAAGCTGGATCTAGGATTCGCTGTATCGCCTTCAAGTCGAGTATGTGTAAACACGAAAGTGCTGCCATCTGGAATCACTAGCGTCTTTGTTGGTTATGACAACGGGCCGGCAGATCTGCGGATGAGCTTCTCAGCGAACAATGGCGATTCATTCGTTGCGATACCTCGTTCAAACATCCCAGGGGCTTCCTCCGCACTGTTTGAAGTGTTTCAGTCTCCGAATTCAGATAAGCTCTTTGTTCTTGTTGCATACAACAAAGGGTTGTACCGCACATCGAATAAGGGGGCTTCATGGACGCGTATAGATTCCGACCCAACCTCAGGTGAAAGCGATGATAACTTTAGAGTTATGACCCATGACGAGAAGGGGCACCTCTATGTTGGACGCAATGCTCTTCCTAGCTCTGCACAAAGCAAGAACGCAATCGTCATGAAGTCTACGAACGATGGCGAATCTTGGAGCTACCTCAAGACTGGGTGGGACAATACCGACATCACCAATAACCGAGTTTCCGGAATTACCCTAGGCAAGAACGGAGAAATGTGGGCCACAACAGAGAAGATTTCTGGCCCATTCCACAGCACGAATTACGGGGCAAGCTGGACTCTAGTGCGCGAGGGACTCGAATCAGTCGATGGATCTGCAAACGGAGTTGTTGTCACGAAGGACAACCATGTGTTTGTCGCACCTAAAGGCACCTTTGTCCACCGGCATTTGGATCCAAGTTCGAGTGTTCAAGAATTCGCTGACGTTACTTCAATAGATGCACGCCCTAATCCAGTTCGCGACAACACAATGTTAGTACTCAGTGGAATTGCCAATAGCGCAGCTACAGTGAATGTCTATTCGTTGTCGGGTGTTGCTGTGCTTCCTTCACTTGAGCTCACAGGAATAGCTGGCGGCTCTGTGAACGTCATGTTGAACACAGAAGCGCTAGTTCCCGGCACCTACACAATTGTTGCCAACACGGGCGGCCGTACAGTAACGAAGATGTTCGTCAAGGCTGACTAAGCTAACGGTTGTTACTTCCGTTGCGGATCGGTCACCTTTGTTACCCACCACGCCCCGTTACGCCGTATAGTGCTGAAGTTCATTTTCCTCACGTAGTCGAGTGTGATAACAACCTCGTGTGTTTCAGCATTAACAGTGTCAATCCGGGTATCCGAAATTGGCTCTCCTGCCATCACGGACTTCCAGCGAGTAAGATCATCTGCAAGCTCATGTTTCTCAACCGCCAGAAGGGGTCGTCCGCTGGATGAGACCATCAATTCTGTAGCGGCGATCGTATTCCCGGAGTCCAGCTCTGCCTTAAACAGGTGAACAACGCCAGGTGAAGAACGCTGGCTGCGTTCAATCACCATCTTCGGCTTTGAGGGTGTACCAACCACGAAAACCTCGCAGCCAGTTAACGCAGCTACAGCACACAGAAAAGCTATCCTACTATTCACACGGTTCATTGTGCGATCCACGGGAAGGTGTTATCAAGTGCTTCAACAAGGCCAGCTGTTATCCGGTGAACAGGGTGTTCCATGCCGAACGTATGAGTTGTGTTTGGAACAACACGAATTGAATCTACCAAGGTTGCAGCGCGAGCTACATCTTCAATTTCACGCAGTGGCACGGTGAGGTCATGCTGCGCATGAACGAACCTCACTCTGTTATTGAGCGCTTTTAACGCATATATGAGATCGAGCCTTGCGCTGTTGTTCTCAATGTCCTCAAGGTAGGTAGAATGCATATTGAGCATCTGCAGTGTTCGCTGGTTCTGCATCTCGAACGTACCCGCAGCTTTCCAGGCATCAGCCTGTCTGGACGTCCAGCGATTCCATGTGCCTACGGAATTCCACACTGCTACCTTGCGCAGCGCTGTGGGATTAGTCTCCACCAGTTCTCTGGCTGCGACAAGTGCTACACCCCCTCCGCGGGAATGCCCTAGAAGGCTAATCGTGTTGTCCCAGACCGCACGCAGATTGTCGAAGCAGTTCTCTGACGTCAGTGCGGCAAGCATGTCTGCCACATCATCGCATTCACGTGATATCGTGTTCCGTGCAAAATCGTCGGTTGACTGCACAAGCCACGACGTGTTCCGCATGCCGTTGAGCGAAAAACACATCCGCAGTACTGCCATCCCATGTGATGCACCATGCTGGGCAATCCAAGGCAAAAAGCTGTAATTACGAAAGCCCTTAAAACCATGCAGCACTAGTAGCAAGGGCATGCCACCAGCGGCCCCATGGGGCGGCAGAGTAAGCGTTGAATTGATCGCATCGCCGTGCCGATTAGTTATCGTGATTTCCTGTTCGGCAATGATCATTCAGATGCTCCCGGTTCTAGCAGATCCGGTCTGCGTTGAATTGTTTTTGCGAGAGCTTGGTCATGCCTCCATTGACGGATTTTAGCATGATTTCCAGAGAGCAGAACATCTGGTACGCTCATGTCACGAAACAAAGCAGGCTTCGTGTACTGAGGTGCATCAAGAACACCGTTCATAAATGAATCTTCGAGCACACTTTCTGCATCGCCAACAACTCCGGGTACGAGTCGCACAATGGCGTCGGCTAGCACGCCAGCGGCAATCTCGCCGCCAGTGAGAACGTAGTCGCCAACGGAAATCTCCTTTGTCACCAGTACATCTCGAATACGTTGGTCAATGCCTTTGTAGTGTCCACACAACAGAATGATGTTCTGTTTAAGAGATAGAGAATTGCACATCTGTTGGTTAAGAACCTCGCCGTCTGGACTAAGGTAGATAACCTCATCGTAGGAACGATCACGCAATAATCCCTCGATGCACGCAAAAACGGGTTCGCACTGAATCACCATGCCTGCGCCCCCACCGTAAGGCGTGTCGTCTATGTGACGGTAGGTGTCGGTTGCGAAGTCATGTAGGTTATGCAGATGGATCTCAACAAGCCCCTTGTCCTGAGCACGCTTCAGAATCGAGGTAGAGATGACCGATTCCAGCACCTGAGGAACGACGCATACGATGTCGATGCGAATGGCTGAGTTAGGCATCTGGTTCGAGATCCTCGTGTGTATCTACCTGTTCCAGGCCGTCTAGCAATCTTGCGGTAATTTGTTTCTTCTCTACGTCTACGTGTAGGATAACCTGGTCGATAACAGGAAGAGGGATGGTACTCTTCGAAGGTGTGGTTACTACCCAAACGTCATTTGCCGGCAGAATCCATACGTCGGTAATCGTCCCGAGAAGATTGCCGGATTCATCAACTACGCTCGAACCTTCAATATCGCCGATACGGAATCGATCGTGAAAGGGTGCACCTAGTGCATCGGAGCTGGCAAACACCGCATTATCCAACAGCTGGGTTGCTGCTTCAGAACTTGCAATCTCCCTTACCTTCAGCAGAGTGCGGTGTTCATTCTGAACGAATGACTCAACGCAGTAGGGTTTCGTGAAGTCGCGCGAGAATCCGATCGAAATGCTTGTGCCCGGTGAGATGCCCTGCGGCAGGGGAACCGCATCTGATAGCACAAACGTGCCGTCAAGACCATGAACTCTTCCAAGCACACCGATGTACTCCGATTGCATGGAAGCCATGTCGATTCTCGATTACCCTAGGTACGTGCGCAGTGCTTTTGAACGTGAGGCGTGGCGGAGACGGCGAATAGCCTTTTCCTTGATCTGACGAACACGCTCGCGAGTAAGGTTGAACTTTTCGCCAATCTCTTCAAGCGTGAGAGCCTGCTGATCATCCAAGCCGAAATAGAGCCGAATAACTTCGGCTTCACGCTCGCTTAGTGTGTTCAGAACCTGCTGTACCTCAACGCGCAAGGACTCGCGCATAAGTTCACTGTCTGGAGGGGGCTGCTGATCGTTTGGAAGAATATCGAGAAGTCGGTTGTCTTCGCCCTGAACAAACGGAGCGTCCACCGAAAGGTGTCGTCCGGAAATTTTGATCGTCTCGGAGATCTCGGCAATCGACATCTCAAGCTGCTCGGCTAGTTCAGCCGCGGTTGGTTCGCGCTCGTACTGCTGTTCAAGTTCAGAAAACTTCTTGCCGATCTTGTTGAGTGCGCCAACCCGGTTAAGGGGCAGTCGGACGATACGTGACTGCTCGGCAAGTGCCTGAAGAATCGACTGACGAATCCACCAGACGGCATACGAGATAAACTTAAAGCCCCGTGTCTCATCGAAACGCTTTGCTGCCTTAATGAGACCAAGGTTACCTTCGTTAATAAGGTCACCAAGGGAGAGGCCCTGATTTTGGTACTGCTTGGCAACCGAAACCACGAACCGCAGGTTGGCTTTAACGAGCCGTTCGAGAGCAATTGATCCCTCAAAGCCGCCGCGCTTAATTGCCTGGGCGAGCACGATTTCGTCATCGCCGGTTAGTAGGTCAACGCGACCAATCTCCTGGAGATACTTGTCAAGTGACTGGCTCTCGCGGTTTGTATACTGTTTCGTAATCCTCATGGACAGGGACCTATTTATGACACGTTTTCGGGGAAAGACTGCAAAGTTACTGATCTGACGGCAATATTGGTGCTAACAGCGCGCCATATTTTGGGCTGCGCAGCACGCTATGAGCCGTCCGCACCGATGGTATGTCGAGCAGGACGCTGCGATATTGTGCTCTCCCGGTAGAAAAACGGAGCTGGATCTCATACATGAGCATTTCTCGCAGCTGGGCACTATGCTTCCTAAGCTGGATAAGGTAATCACGCTCTACCTGCTGCTGAAGAGCCTGCATGGCAGATCGTGCTGTAGAGTTCACGGTGGTCCTCTCGAGCTCGCTCTGCAGAGACGCTAGGGTGCGAAAGAGCGGGTCGTGTTTCGATGATGCTACAGATGCGAGATACTTTACGAATTCATCAACAATTGTCTTACGATCGGCTAGATCGAATGGAAGAGACCTATATGGCGCAGCAAATCGTGTGGCAAACGACGAGATGGCACCCGACTGTTCGAGATTGTACAGGATCGTTGGAAGCACTGAATCCGTGATGACGGTATCTGGGTCGATTCCGTGACGCGCTGAAACACGGCGTCCCCGCAGCGTTGTATACTGTTGTGCTGTGATTGAGTCGCCGTTACGCTTGTCGACTCGCTGTATGCAGCGCCCAGACGGTGTGTAGTACCGCGCTGTTGTAAGCTTAAGGGCAGTTGACCCGGAGGATAGAGGTAGCATGGACTGTACAAAGCCCTTGCCGTATGATCGCTTGCCGATAATGACACCTCTGTCTAGGTCTTGGATGGCACCCGCGACCACCTCGCTTGCACTGGCACTTTGCTCATTGATCAGAACGGCTAGTGGAAGATCGCCAAAACGCGGTGGATTCGTCGAAGCATACAAACGGGATTCTTCATATGCCCTGCCTCGTGTAGAAACAATCGCACTGCCCTGGGGGACGAACAACTCTGAAACCTCAATCGCCGCCTCAAGAAGTCCTCCTGGGTTGTCCCGAAGGTCCAGTATAAGCCCGGATAGCGGTCCATCCCGCTGCAGCGTATCGACTGCCTTCAGAAGCTCATCTCGAGTAGTGCTTGTAAATCGCGTCAGCTTAACATATCCGATCGACGAGGTAAGTCGCTCAGATACGTAGATAGATTCAAGTGGTAGAGCTCTGCGTTCGAGCACAGTAGTAATGGTGTCAGAACGTCCGTCTCGCACCAGGCCCATGATGAGACTCGTTCCTGCGGCGCCACGCGTAAACGACCGTAAGCGATCCTGATCAAGAGAGTCTGCATATGCAGTATCCACCCGAACAATGCGGTCTCCAATGCGTATGCCTGCTTCACGAGCTGAGCCCCCATCCCGAAGGTCAGAAATAAAGAGTGCGCTGTCTACCTGATCAACAACAATACCAACGCCAACATAGCTCCCCGTGGTTATGTTCAGTATGTCTTCATTCTCGTCGCCAATCAGATACTCAGAATACGGATCAAGATGCTCGAGCATGGCATTTATGCCCACATCTACGAGATCTACGGGATCAACGTGGTCTACGTAGCGGACCTGGACCTCTCTGAATACCTCGCCGAATGCTTCAATCGCCTTTGCGATGCGCACATAGGCGTCGTCTGCCCCTTGGTGACCAGCTACCGGTATAATGGAGAGGCATACAAGGACTGCGAGTATGGTTCCAGGCTTCATGTATGCATTCGACGATGAATCTCACCAACTAATGCATCAACCTGTATACGGTCTTGCTGCATGGTATCGCGATCGCGCAAGGTTACAGTAGAGTCCGACAGGGTCTGCCCGTCAATAGTAATGCAATATGGTGTTCCAACTTCATCCTGCCTGCGATACCTGCGGCCAATCGCTCCACTGGTATCGTAGTCTACTCGGAAGTGACGTTGCAGGTTGCTGATCACAGACTCTGCCGCTTCAGGCAAACCGTCTTTGTTGACGAGTGGAAGAACTGCTGCAGTTACCGGAGCAATGGACGGTTTGAGCTTGAGCACCGAGCGTGTCTCAGTACCGCCGTTTTCAGTTGGAAGTTCTTCCTCACGATATGCATCGCACAGCACTGCCATAAACGTGCGTGTTGCCCCAACTGCAGTTTCAATAACGTACGGCGTAAATCGGTCCTTGGTTGCGGTATCGACATATTCAAGCTTCTTGCCTGAAAACTCCTGATGGCGTCCTAAGTCAAAGTCTGTTCTTGAGTGAATGCCTTCTATCTCGCCCCATCCAAACGGGAAGAGGTATTCGATATCTTCTGCTGCCGCAGCATAGTGAGCAAGTTTTTCATGGGGCTTGCGGTGCAGTTTTTCAGGATCGATGCCGAGCGATTGGGTAAACCAGTTCCAGCGCGCATTTCGCCAATACTCGAACCACTCATTCTCAGTTCCTGGTTTAATAAAGAACTGCATTTCCATCTGCTCAAACTCACGTGTACGGAACAGAAAGTTCTTCGTGTTGATCTCATTGCGAAAACTTTTGCCTATCTGAGCAATGCCGAACGGTGGCTTCATGCGCGCAGATTCCATCACGTTCTTGAAGTTCACAAAGATGCCTTGAGCGGTCTCTGGACGCAGATAGACAACATTTGCTGCGTCGGCTACGGGGCCTACATGCGTTTCGAACATCAGGTTGAAATTCCTCACCTCTGTCCAGTCAGTTGTCCCCGAGATTGGGTCGGGGATATTGTTGGACATGATGATCGTGTGAAGATCCTCATTCGATGCAGCGTTAGTCAGTGCCTGTTCAATAACATCGGCTTGGTCGGTCTTGCCTTTGTTGCGCAGTCGCGTGATGAATTCCTCAATGAGGTTGTCTGCACGGTGACGTGACTTTGATGTCTTGTTGTCGATCATCGGGTCTGAGAACTGTCCAACGTGACCCGATGCCTCCCACACTCGAGGATGCATCAGGATAGATGAGTCAATTCCCACGATATCTGCTCTGTAGGTCATGGCCTTCCACCACGAGTCCTTGATGTTGCGCAGCAGTTCAACTCCGAGCGGTCCAAAGTCCCAGCAGCCGTTTAAACCGCCGTAGATCTCAGAGGATTGGTAGACAAAGCCTTTACGCTTCGATAGTGAAAGGATTGCATCAAGAGTTGATTGCGAGGCCATAGGTTCTTCAAGTATTTCACGAATGAATCAGTGGCAAAATACGAAGTCGGCTCTGTTGCGTAGTTTACAGGTTCTGATACGTCATTATCCACGAGTGAGTTCGCCGTGAAATACCTCCTGTCAGCAGCGCGCAGTATCGCAATTGTGGCCGTTGTATGCGCTCTATGGGCAAGCACTGTGCAAGCCCAGATGCCGTCTGCTAAAAACAAGATCTCCTTTTCTCCAATCGGTGCTGTTTCGGGCAAGGCCGGGGATACGGTTGAGATCGTTGTGCAGGCCAAGATTGCAAAGTACTGGCATAGTTACGGAATTACCCCGGCTGTCGGTCCAGATGGTCTTGGACCCGAGGCCACGGTGATTACGGTGGGGCCGAAGGCCAACGTCAAGTTGGTTGGAAAGCCGCGGTTCACAAAGGGTGCGCATACCGCTTTTGACAAGACATGGGAAACTAATGTTGAAGAGCTGTCTGGAACTATCGAGGTCCGCATTCCTGTGCGCCTTTCACCTACGCTGCAAAAGGGTGACCACAAAGCAACGGTAAACTTCCTTATGCAGCTCTGCGACACCTCTGCTTGCCTGCCCTCGGAAGATATGTCGCAGAATGTAGTAATCACGATTACCGAGGTTGCTCGTCAGGGGGCTGCCGATGCAGATACTGCCGAGACAGAAGTTGTTGCTGGCACCAAGACCAGTGGGGAGTCAGCAACGGCTCAAACCCCAATGGACACGCAGCAGGAGATCGAAGTCGAAAAGAAAAAGGGGCTGTTAAGCTTCTTCCTTTATGCAATGGGTATCGGCTTTCTTGCCTTACTTACGCCGTGCGTATTCCCAATGATACCGATCACAGTGTCATTCTTTACCAAGCGTCATGAAAAGACGAAAGGTAGCGGACTTCGTGACAGCGCACTCTTTGGCGTTGGCATTATTTCCACATTTACTGCTGTGGGTATTGTGGCCTCGGTGATCTTCGGCGGGACTGCAGTACAAGATCTAGCTGCTAATCCGTGGCTAAATCTTGGGATCGGACTTCTCTTCCTTACACTGGCATTCAATCTCTTTGGCTCATTTGAAATCCAGATCCCTGTGTCGATCATGAACGCCCTGAACAAGAAGTCTCAGGGCGACGGCGTGTTCTCGGTTCTGCTTATGGGGCTTACATTCTCTCTAACATCGTTTACGTGCACAGTTCCCTTTGTTGGCACGCTTTTGCTAAGTGCATCCGGAGGAGACTACCTCTATCCAGCGATAGGTACTCTTGGGTTCGCGACCGCATTTGCAATTCCTTTTGTCGTGTTGTCAATGTTCCCTTCACTGCTCGTTCGCTTACCAAGAGCTGGTGGTTGGATGAACAACCTGAAGGTTGTGATGGGATTTCTCGAGATAGCTGCAGCGATTAAGTTCTTCTCAACTGCTGAGTTCATCTTTGGACTTGGCCTGCTACCTCGAGAGGTCTTCCTAGCCGTGTGGGCAGGTGTATGTTTTCTGATCGTTCTCTATGTGCTGGGAACATTCCAGCTTACGTTGGATACGCCAGTAGAGCGCATCGGTGGAATTCGAGCACTCTTCGCAGTGATCTTCGCAACTCTCGGCTTGTGGTTCTCGGCTGGTATGCTGGGTAAGCCCCTTGCAGCAGACCTTGAAGCGCTGCTCCCGCCTGAAAATTATCACGAGCTGCTGGCGCAGATGAACGGAGAGGCAGCCGCCATGCCAGCAGTCCAAACATCACAGCAGGGAGCTCAAGATGCCCACGGGGGTCTTGTGTGGTTGAATAATCTCGACGAAGCAAAGAAGATTGCTGCGCGCGAAGGCAAGCCGATCTTTATTGACTTTACAGGGTTTGCCTGTGTGAATTGCCGCCTCATGGAAAAGGACGTTTTTCCGCGGCCTGAGGTAATCGAACAATTCAAAAAGTTTGTACTCGTGCAGTTGTATACAGACCGAAAAACAGAGCCGTACATCACGAACCAGAACATTCTGAAGACCTACGGAACAGTAGCGAATCCTCTCTATGTGACGCTAAAGCCAGATGGAACATATATCGCACAAACGGGTTTCCAGACGCAGTTCCGATCAAATCCAGGTCTGTTTGTCGCGTTTCTACAGAAGGCTTTGTAAGCGCATGTCTGCGATCACTCGTGTGGATGCAAGCAGGTTCGATGAATTCTTCGCTCTTGTATGTGCCCTTGCGGATTACGAACATCTGGAGCGTCCATCCCAAGAAGCAAAACAGCGGCTATTGCGAGACATCACAGGTGAGGCTCCAAAGATCGAAGCATACCTTGTAGACGATGCCGATAATGGCGCTGTTGGTTACGCGATCATTCTCGAGACGTATTCCTCATTTCTGGCACTGCCAACGCTCTATCTCGAAGACATCTTCGTTCTTGAACAGTTCCGCGGTAAAGGCCACGGTCAGGCATTGTTCACGTTTATCGTGCAACAGGCTCGTGATCGGGGTTGTGGACGGATGGACTGGCAGGTTTTGGACTGGAACGCACCTGCGCGTGAGTTCTATCAACGGCAGGGGGCTGCTTGCTTGAATGAGTGGTTGCTCTATCGAATCACGTTGTAGAGATCGTCACGAGCATGTTATCGATGAGTCTGGTGCTGCCAAGCTTTGCAGCGATGAGTAGCGCTATCTCATTCGGATTCCGCCCAGGCAGAGTCCGAAGAGTTGTGGCATCCACTGCAGCAGCATAATCGATCTCTAGACGCGGTACGGTTGATAGTGTCTCTCTCATGAGATCTTCCGCTTCAGCACAGGATATATCCGACGAAAGTAGTGCAGTTCTTGCGCGCTCCAACGCTTTGTATATGACCACTGCATCGCGGCGGTCCTCGGCATTGAGATAGACATTGCGTGAGGACTTCGCTAGACCGTCGGCCTCGCGAATTGTTGGTAGAACTGTAATGCGTGTGCTACTGACTGCAGCATCGGTCGACGTCTGCACAAGCTGTTTGATAACGAGTGTCTGCTGAAGGTCCTTTTGTCCAAAGAATGCCTCATCAGGAAGCATGGCCTGAAACAACCGAGCTACTACAGTTGCTACTCCATCGAAATGTGTTGGGCGAAACGCCCCTTCTAAGACCTCTGTTACACCACCAATATGAATTGTTGAACGGATGCCCTCTGGATACATTTCCTGTACGCTTGGCAAAAACAGATGTGTGGCGCCAGCCTCATTCAGGAGCGCTCGGTCGCGTTCGATATCGCGGGGATATCGCTCAAAATCTTCTGCTGGGCCAAACTGCGTTGGATTCACAAAGATCGATACAACGACGAATCTGTGCTTTTGGGCTGCAGCTCGGATAAGTGAGGCATGGCCCTCATGTAGGTAGCCCATGGTTGGCACGCAGCCAATTGTCTGGCCATCTGCCCGTGCAAGAGCTATCTGTGCCTGCATTTCGGCAGCTGTACTGCAGATGATAATCGGTCTACGCTCTGTATTCATCTGGCGAAGATATCAACACGGCGATGTTGACTCAACCGAACTCCATAGATTCGCATATGCGAATTCCTATTGATAGATGTACAAATCCACGGCTTGATGCCGACGCAGTTGCGAATCTTAAGCTCTCGAACGTTCCGAGCGACCACGTTTACATTGCCGAATACGCTCACAAGGAGTGGCGGAAAGAGCGTATTGGGCCATATCGTGCACTTCAGCTTGCACCTCTAACGCTAGGTCTGCACTATGCCCAGCAGGTGTTCGAGGGTATGAAGGCGTACATTATGAACGATGGTAGGATTGGAGTGTTTCGCACTGATCGTCACGCCCAACGATTCAATGGATCGCTGCGCCGAATGGCTATGCCTGAAGTGCCCCCTGACATGTTTGCGAATGCTATCCATACGTTGGTTGATCTTGACCGTTTGTGGGTGCCACCGGGGCCGGACTCGGCCTTTTATATCCGCCCGTTCGTTATCGCCACCGAAGAACGCATCGGCCTGAAGCCGTCTGATGAGTTTATGTTCCTTGTATCGGGCGGTCCATTTCGTCCAGTGTACCCCAAGCCCCTTCGTGTGCGCGTAGAGCGCACATATACTCGAGCTTCAAAGGGTGGTACTGGGTTCGCAAAATGCGGTGGCAACTATGCCGCCGCGATGCTTCCAACGATCTTAGCCAATGAAGCAGGGTACGATCAAGTACTCTGGACTGATGCTGAGCATCATGAGCATATCGAAGAATCGGGTACGATGAATGTGATGTTCATTATCAATGGTGTTCTAACAACAGCGCCGCTGGGTGATACCATTCTTGATGGCGTTACGCGGGATTCAATTTTGACACTTGCCCGCGAGCGGGGAATACCTGTTGATGAGCGTGCTGTTTCAGTGACGGAGTTTAAGGATCGGGTGACTGATGGGTCGCTGACGGAAGCCTTTGGTGTGGGAACGGCTGCATCGGTATCGCCAATCACAACGGTGGGTATAGACGGTGTTGACTATCACCTTGAAATTGATCCCGATGCAACGATGTTTACATTTAAAAAGCAGCTATTCGACATCCGTACGGGTGCGGTTCCAGATACGCACAATTGGATGACGATCATCGACGGCTACGCTAAGTAACACTCAAAGCCTTCTGCGATGCCCACGGAAGGAACACCTACCATACTGCCGCTCCAATATCTCAAGGGCGTGGGCCCTCGGCGAGCTGAGGTTCTTGCCAGCGAGGGTCTGGTGTCGTATCACGACGTTGTGATGTATGTACCGCGTGCTTATGTAGACCGCAGAACCATGAGCAGCATCGCTCAGCTGCGCGACCACCTTCGCGGATCGTTGGACACACAGACAAGCGATGCCTCGGCGCAGTTTGCGATGCAGAAGCAAGTCTCGCTTGTAGCCAGAG
The DNA here is from genome assembly GCA_044345485.1 of Kapaibacterium sp. (SeqCode). Lineage (GTDB taxonomy): Bacteria > Bacteroidota > Ignavibacteria > Kapaibacteriales > Kapaibacteriaceae > UBA10438. The sequence continues at coordinate 18,584 of JBIJAX010000001.1, read as the reverse complement.
TAGCACGTTCAGAAAAAAAGACGGTTGGCAAGGGGCGAACAATGCTCCAGGTGGACCTCGTGGACGATTCTCGCGCGCTGCTCCAATTGGTGTTTTGGAATCAGATTCCGTACTACTCGAAACTGCTGCAGCCTGATCTTACATTCGTTGTGCACGGATTGCCACAATATGAGCCCCGTTGGAACACATTGTCTATGCACCATCCCGAGCTCGAGCTCGTTGATGATGAGGAAATCGAACAGTTCGGAACAGGCGCCATACTGCCGAGATACCGCCTTACGCAGGGTATGGCTAACGTCGGAATCACGATGCGGCTAATGCGATCGATTGTTGACCAGTGCCTCGAGAAGATGCTCGATGAGGTAGTCGACCCACTGCCGTCAGCACTCGCAGCAGAGCGTGCGCTCATGCCCAAGGAAGACGCGTTGCGGTCATTGCATCATCCTGAGAGCCACGGCGTAATCCAGCGTGCACAGCGCAGGATGAAATATGAGGAGTTGTTTTTGTTTGAGCTTCTGCTTGCTGCCCGACGAAGGTCCCGTAAACGTCCCGAACGTGGCATCCCCATGCAGTCGCAGAGCCAGCGTGCACGAGCACTCATTGAGAAGCTGCCATACGAGCTCACCGCCGCACAAAAACGTGTCATACGAGAGATCGTGGCCGACATGACCTCTGGTACACCCATGAACAGACTATTGCAAGGCGACGTAGGGTCCGGTAAAACTGTAGTTGCATTGCTCTGTATGCTCAGCGCCGTAGATAACGGTTTTCAGACACTGATCATGGCTCCAACAGAAATACTGGCAGAGCAGCATTTTCATGGTATCCAGCGGATGTTGGGGAGCGAGAGTGACATACATGTTGCACAGCTCGTTGGGTCGCAGGGAAAAAAGGCCCGGGCTGCAGTGCTGGAGCAGATTGCATCAGGTAGGGCGCAAATTGTTGTCGGGACGCATGCACTGTTCGAGGCTGATGTTGTCTACAACAAACTCGGCCTGATCGTTATCGACGAACAACACAGGTTTGGCGTTGCGCAGCGGGCAGAGTTGAAACGGCTTGGCCAGAATTCACATGGTGACGCGCCACGCACGCCCCATATTCTTGTGATGTCTGCAACGCCAATACCTCGTACGTTGTCGATGACGCTCTATGGAGACTTAGACTCTTCTGTGATTGACCAGCTGCCGGCACAACGCAAACCAATAAAAACGCACGTGGTCTTTGAATCAAAAATGCAAGATGTCTACGGCTTTATCAGGTCGGAGATCGCGCTTGGACGTCAGGCCTATATCGTGTACCCGCTCGTGGAGCGAAGCGAAAAGATCGACGCCAAGAGTGCGGTTGAACACTATGAGTACCTCTGTGACACAGTGTTCCATGACTTGCGAGTTGGACTATTGCATGGTCAGATGGCTTGGAACGAAAAAGAAGACGTCATGAGAGCCTTTCTCAATCGTGACTTCGACATTCTCGTATCAACCACCGTGATTGAAGTCGGAATTGATGTTCCGAATGCAACGGTAATGCTCATCGAGAACGCAGAGCGGTTTGGGCTGTCGCAGCTTCATCAGTTGCGGGGACGCGTTGGACGAGGCGGAGAGCAATCGTATTGCTTCCTTGCAACGAAAGATCACTTCAAGTATCAGATGAATAAATCGGTGCGTGCTGAAGACATGGCGAAGGCGCCGATACGTCTAAGAACAATGGAAGAAACAACTGACGGATTTCGCATCGCTGAAGTTGATTTGCGCCTGCGAGGACCTGGAGACGTTATGGGAACTCGACAGAGCGGCGTACCAGACTTTCTGTTCGCTGATCTTGTGGCAGACGGCGAGCTTATTGCGCAGACACGGGCTGATGCTTTTGGCGTGCTTGAGCAGGACCCCCAGCTTCGACGAGATGAGCATAGAGTGCTCCGCCAGGAGTTGCTTCGAATGTTCGATGAATCAAGCATGAGCTCGGTAGCGTAGTTTTGCTGTTATGGTCCACACGCCTACCATCAACGTAAACGAGATGTTCTACTCCATACAAGGAGAGGGTACTCGGGCAGGCCTTCCCTGCATCTTTGTTCGACTGCAGGGATGTAAGCTTCGATGCGTGTGGTGCGACACGCCATATGCCTTGGATCATCGCGTTACGGGGCTTGCGCTAACGCTTGAAGATATTGTTCGGTACGCACAAGAAAAGCACTGTACGTTTATCGAATTCACAGGCGGGGAGCCCCTTGAACATGAGCATGTCTTTGAGATGCTCACACAGCTGTGCGATCTGGGCTACACTGTGGCAATCGAAACTGGTGGGCACGTAGCGGTTGACGCCGTGGATACCAGGGTGATTATAATCATGGATGTAAAGTGTCCTGACTCAAAAATGTCGACACTGAATAAGCTTGGCAATCTCGAAAAGCTCGCCCTGAAGGATGAAGTAAAATTTGTTATTGCTTCGAGAGCAGATTACGAGTTTGCCCGTAGCATCATTCGCACGTACAACTTAGAGCAACGCGTTGGTGCAGTTCTGATGTCGTGTGTCTTTAGCACACTGCAGTTTGTAGACCTCGTGAACTGGATCCTAGAAGATCATTTGCACGTGCGATTCCAATTGCAGATGCACAAGTTTGTGTGGTCGCCGGAGACGAGGGGCGTGTGATGAAGTCGATGCTGCTAAAGGCGCTTGTGCTGTGGGCCATTGCACATTGTACCGATTCGATGTATGCACAGCTATCCTTGATCGATGCGTGGCAATCGCGATCTGCACGATACGGGGCGTGTTTCGATCCCGTCAGACGTCAATGGCTCATTACACACGATACAGAGCATGGCCCAACAGTATACCGAGCAGCGGGATTAACGGAGCAACTGGTTCCTCTTCGTGTTTCGCACGCGGGCACAACACATGGACTAGGATATGTGACGTGTGCTAGAAATGGCGATGCCTACGGTGTGACATATGTCATGGGCGAACGCCAGCCATTTGCGGCCATCGTGCGCTTGGTTGTTTCGAACGAGTCAATCACGGTAGGTGAGCCGATTGCTGAACTTCAAGGCCAGTGGTATAGCTCATCACCAACGATTTCGCCTGATGGATCACGTATGATCTTCGCAACAGATCGAACAGGTGGAAGTGGGGGAACGGACCTCTGGTTTATTGAACGGCAAGTTGATGGTATCTGGGGAACTCCACAGTATTGCGGAGATGCTGTAAACTCTCCAGGGCATGAGCGAACTCCTCAGTTCGTGTCGAACGATACGCTGCTGTTTAGTTCCGATGGATTTGGCGGACAGGGTGGTATGGATGTGTATATGTCTGTTTTCCGCAATGGTACGTGGCAGGATCCCGTGCCCCTTGAGAAGGTGAATACGGCAATGGACGAAACAGACGCTACGATTGGCGAAGATGGATCGATCATATTCGCCCGCAAACGTCCACATAGTAATGCTCAGATTCAGTATTTCCTGCTGCCGAGATCATCTGCAGACCCGTTGGATGAGTAGTTGAGAAAACAACTTCGCAACCATGATGAAATGAAAAACGGGCTGTCAGCGCAATGCAGACAGCCCGTTCATGTTTTCGGTACTACGCGAATATTACTTGATAACGTACTTGGTAGTTACCTGACGGATGCCAGGGACAGCCTGAACTGGTGACCCCATTAGCTGACCAAGAAGACCAAGATTTACGATTGCTGCCGGCTGTTCGCGCTTTACAACGCCGATCTTGTCTGCAAGCCAGTAAAAGACCTTGAGATTAACGTCGACAGGGAGCGATGTTGGCCCGGCCATTGCGTACAGGCGCGCATTAAGGTCGATTTGCACCTTCTTCGTTGCAACTGTTGTGCCGTTGATTGTGATATTCTCGCTTCCAAGCGACTGACCAGTAAAGTTCAGCTTTGCGGATAGTTTGTACCCTCCGATTGGAAGATCGATCGGCGCGATTGAGTCTGTAAGTGCCGTCCATGTGGTTGCACTCTGATCGCTGATCTTAGCCCACTTCGATCCGAGGTCAAGAGGGATTCCGCCGATGTCATACGTAAGAGGAATCGATGTGTACAGCGAAGCACCATCTTGGTAGTAATACGTTGTATCAAAGTCTGCTCCACCAACATAGGAATAGAACGGTGTTGAAGACTTTCCGTTAAACGTTACTACCGCGCCAGCAACTGTGCTGTCGGACGGAGCAGGGATCTCTGTAACAGCCTTCGTTGCTGTGTCGATCTCGAGCTCTGTGTTCTGGTGGATCATGTAGCTGCCAGTTGCGGCTACGTATGATTCGATGGTAGGCTCCGGCGTTGCCGGATCGCTGCTGCATGCGCTCAGTAGCGCAACTGAAAGAATAGCAATGCCTGCTATACGCTTCATGGCTTTTCGCTCCTGCACGAACAGGACGTCCGTGCCTTCGTGAATGAAAGGATGTGGTGATAATTCAGGACGGAGCGGAGGGCGAGGGACTCGAACCCCCACAGGATCTCTCCCGGCTGTTTTCAAGACAGCTGCAATACCATTATGCGAGCCCTCCGTCGCGAGAGCGTTTACGAATTTACGCGTTTCGCTGAAATTTCCGAACATCAATTCCAAGAAAATCACATACGGACTTCGATAGCAGCTGTTCTTTTTGTTGTGCATCGAGTGTAGAATGCTCCTCGATGAACCGACCATGTTCGAGGTCGCCGAGCGGGAACGGATAATCAGTGCCGTAGGCAACCTTTTCTGCTCCAATAACGTCTACGAGATATTGCAGAGCACGTTCGTCGTGCGTGATGCCGTCCACCCAGAACTTTCCAACGTATGCTCGTGGGTCCTGCACGGCATTCACATTGCACAGATCCGGCCGGGCATGATATCCATGTGAGAGTCTGCCGAGAGTGAACGGCAGTGAGCCCCCTGCATGAGAGAACATGACACGTAGTTTAGGGAATCTGTCGAAGACGCCACCAAAGATCATCGATGACGCCGCAAGCGTCGTTTCGGCAGGCATGCCAACGAGCCACTGCTGAAAGTACCGCTGCGTTCTATCGGAGCCCATCATGTCCCATGGATGAATGAAGATCGAGGCTCCCAGAGCCTCTGCCTCAGCCCAGAAGGGGTCAAGTGACTTGTCGTCAAGATTCATCCCATTGATGTTTGACCCGATTTCAACTCCCGGCATGCCGAGTTCAGTAATCACTCTCCGCAATTCCTTACAGGCAAGATGCACGTCTTGCATTGGCAGCGTACCAAGTCCAATGAACCTTGTAGGATGCTCTTGGACCACGCCGGCGAGATGATCGTTTAACATGCGAGACCATTCCAGCGTGTGCTCGGGCTTGGCCCAATAGGAGAATAACACTGGCACAGTACAGAGTACCATGACGTCTACGTTGTGCTCGTTCATGTCGGCCAGAATTGCCTGCGGATTCCAGCAGTTTTCTTCGATCTCACGAAAGAACACGCCGTCATCGCGCATCATTCGCGCCTTGCCGGGCTGATGATGTTCGAGCATGATGAATCCGCCGTATCCAAACTTGTCCTTCAACGAAGGCCATGTCTCGGGCAGAATGTGTGCGTGACAGTCTATCTTCATTGTTGCTCAGTCTTAGGAAAGCTTGACAGGGGGCTGCATTACTGCGCCACAGGCGCCGCATGTTCGGTGAGATTCGTTACTGTAGAATCGTTCGAATACAACTGGAAGGTCGGTGACAATGTTTGTAAGCGGCAGGAACTCTTCGTACAGTTTTGAGCCACAGCCTTCACAGAACCACATGAATGCGTCGAGTTCAGACTCCTTTCGCTTGCGTTCAATAACGAGACCGACGGTGTTCGCGCTGCGTTGCGGAGAGTGGGGCACTCGTGGCGGAAGGAGGAACATTTCGCCCTGTTTGATGTGGATGTCTTTTGGCTGTCCTTCATCAACGATCTTGACAATGATGTCTCCCTCGATCTGATAGAATAGCTCTTCGCCCTCGTTGTAGTGATAGTCCTTGCGAGAATTTGGGCCACCGACGATCATGACGATGAAGTCTGAGTCTTGGTAAATGGTCGAGTTACCCACCGGCGGTCTGAGAAGGTGTCGGTGTTCATCGATCCATGCCTTCAGGTTGAATGGGGGGGTAACGGCCATATAGGTGCCCTTTCCGTAGTAGTTTCGCAGAAACAACAAAGCTACAAACTCAAGAGAACTCCCCATGAATCTGAATCTCTCTGGTAAGCGCGCGCTCGTATGTGGAGCATCACGCGGCATCGGCAAGGCTAGCGCATTCGAACTCGCTGCGCATGGCGCGTCTGTTACTGTCCTCGCCCGTAGCCCAGAACAATTGGAGGAGGTGCGTAAAAACCTGCCGGTTGTTAACGCGGCTCAGCAACATCATGTAATTGCTGTGGATAGTACAGATGACGTTGCGTTGATAACAGCTGTGAATAACTCGGTGGATAACGATGGCGTGATCAATATTCTCGTCAACAACACAGCAGGACCTGCTGCTGGTGCACTTATGGATAGCACGGTGGATGGACTCATTAAAGCCTTTGCTGCGCATATACTTACAGCTCAGCGATTGATAAAAATTCTAGCCCCAGGCATGACGCAGGACGGGTATGGCAGAGTTATCAACATCGTCTCGACATCGGTGAAGCAACCCATAGAAGGGCTGGGTGTGAGTAACACCATACGCGGTGCTATGGCAAGCTGGTCAAAGACATTAGCAACTGAACTGGCGCCCAAAGGCATTACTGTGAACAACGTGCTACCTGGTGCGACTGAAACTGAACGATTGACAGCGATCATCGAAAAACAAGCCTCTGTAAAGCATGTGTCCATAGATGATGCACGTGCACGCATGCTGGCAGAGATTCCAATGGGTCGATTTGCAGAGCCTTCGGAGATCGCCAATGCCGTCATGTTCCTAGCATCTCCTGCCGCAGCATACATCACAGGAACGAGCATCTTGGTTGATGGCGGTCGTACGCGAGCTCTGAGCTGATCTTCTGTGCAGAGCAGTTATCCACTAGCTGTGGAAAGTATGTGTGGATAACCGATTATAGTCTTTAGATTTCCACTTGCGTTTTGCAGATCAATCCTCTACATTTGCACGTGATGTAACTCCTTGATAATAACGATAAATACCAAGCTTTCGAGAAGGTGTATCAAGAGTGCTTCATCGCGAACAATTGGACGTTTTACACACATGTTAGTAACGTCTGTATCATGTGATTGAGGAACAGTGGCACGCAACCGAAAAAGCACACAGCACATTGTTGTAGAACGTAAGCGCTCATCCGGGCTTGTGATAGCTCTGTTGTGCGTTGTCTTTCTGGCATTTATGTCTGCGCAGTGGCATGAGCGGCAAAAGATCACAAACATCGCGGTATCTGGCGCTACGGGCCTGAGCAGAATTGCTGTGCAACGTGCGGTTGATTCGTTGCGTTTTCGGAGCATCAAGACACTGTCATTGGCTTCTATACGGGCAAGCGTAGAAAAGATCCCATACGTGAACAACGCCGACGTGTACTTCACGGGCGTTCGAGAGATTACGGTACGTGTAGATGAGAGGTTGCCCATTGCCCACGTCTTGCGTGAAGACGGCACCCTTAGATACATTGATCAGCATGGGGTGATTTTACCGCAGGTTCACGAGCGAACAGCTCATAACGTGCCAGTGTTGAGGTCGCATGACGGCAGCAAGCTCACAGCAGCTGACGTTATCAAGATCTCGTCGATACTCGTCAGTGCGTCGCGACTACTCGATCCACGGTTGTACCAGTCGATTTCGGAAGTAACCATCAACAGATCAAGAATGACGGTAGCTATTGTTACAGATGAAACGCGATGGGATCTTGGGGTGCTCAATGCAGACAGAATCCAATCAGCACTTTCAGACATGAACGTATTCTGGCGTCAAGCATCAACGACGATCAACATGGCAACTGTGCGAGAGGTTGATCTTCGCTGGCAGCATCAAGTTGTTTTGAGATACTACAGTCAAGCAAGAAATCCAGGGGGCTCGGCATGAGTACTCAAGAGATTCACGTTGGGTTGGACATTGGGACCACTAAAGTATGCGTGGTTGTAACGGCATTCGACCCAGCACGTAAGACCGTTGAAGTGATCGGCACTGGTATGGCCGACTGCGATGGGTTGAAGCGTGGAGTGGTCAGTAACATCAACAAGACAGCCGAAGCCATCAAAGTTGCGATCGACAGAGCCGAGCAGCAGAGTGGATACAAGCTGGCACGTGTTGTCATCGGCGTCAGTGGAGAGCATGTCTCAACCTTCTACACACGCGGCATTGTAACTACACGCACCTCTGAGATATCGGAAGATGATGTAAAGCGGCTGCGTGAAGAACTTCATCAGGTGCACGTAACACCTGATAGGCGAATCCTTCATGTGATCCCTCAGGATTACATTATCGACGGACAAGACGGAATCAGTGATCCATTAGGCATGAGTGGGCGCCGGCTCGAAGCCAATGCTCTTGTAGTAACAGCTTCGTCATCGGCAGTAGAAAATGTCCATAAGTGTGCCGAGCGCGCTGGACTTCATGTTGACGCAGTAGTTCTTCAGTCTATGGCAAGCTCACTTGCTGTTCTTGACGAAGCTGAAAAAGAAGTTGGAGTTGCTGTTGTTGATATCGGCGGTGGCACAACAGATATGGCGATTTTCAAAGACAACGTGCTTCGATACGTCAGCGTTATTGGCATCGCAGGCCAGCGAGTCACAGATGATATCGTGACGGTGCTTGGAATTCGAAATGCAGATGCTGAGTCAATCAAAGTGCAGTATGGTCATGCAATCTCAGACAGCATTCTTCGGGATGAACACTTCCAAGTTCCCGGCGTAGGTGGGCGTACACCAACCGACCTTTCTAAGTCAATCCTGTGTCAGGTGATTGAACCTCGGATGGAGGAGATCTACGACTTTGTTCTCGCACGAATACACGAGAGCGGCTTGTCTCATCAGCTAGCTGCTGGAATAGTCATCACAGGGGGCAGTTCAGATCTCTACGGTGCGGAGATGCTTGCACAACGAACATTCAGATTGCCTGTGAACAAAGGCTTGCCGAGGGGTTTCAGCAACGAGGGATTTGCACGAGAGGTAACAACACCGGCGCACGCAACTGCGATTGGACTTGCGCTCTACAGCATCGATCACGAACAAGAATTTGCGAAGAGCTCCCATACCGCGCACAGTCCTGCGCAGCCTCAAACTCCAGTAGCTACTACACCGCAACCAGCTTCTCAAAATCCACAGCAGATTCCTGTGGAAAAAAGAGGACTGATTAATCGTGTAAAAGACTGGTTTGAGAACTTCTAATTCACGTAATTTGAAAAACAAATGACTGCATTCCGGGGGGAATAATGGCAATCGAATTGGATACATCTTCGCTGATGTCCGATGCGCGCATACGCGTTGTTGGAGTTGGCGGTGGCGGCGGGAATGCCGTCAAAACAATGATTTCACGCGGCCTTGATGGTGTTGAGTTTGTAGCAGCCAACACCGACCGTCAGGCCCTCATGAACAATCCTGCAGGTATCAAGCTTCAGCTTGGCAAGGATGTAACGCGCGGCCTCGGAGCTGGAGCAGATCCTAAGAAGGGACGCGCTGCCGTTGAAGAGAGCATTGATGACGTTCACGATGCACTTGCTGGAAGTGACATGATCTTTGTCACTGCAGGCATGGGCGGAGGCACGGGCACAGGTGCAGCACCTGTGATTGCGCGTGTGGGACGCGAAATGGGTGCGCTCGTTGTCGGCATTGTAACGAAGCCATTCGGCTATGAGTCGAAGCGTCGGATGCAGGTTGCTGAAAACGGAATCAAGGAACTGCGCGAAAACGTTGATGCCTTGATTGTGATACCAAACGAGCGGATCCTAAGTGTTGTCGATAAGAACGTAACCTTTGCCGACGCGCTTGCAATGGTGGACACAGTACTCTACAATGCAACAAAGGGTATTGCGGATATCATTTCTGGTGTAGGCTATGTAAACGTTGACTTTGCCGATGTTCGCACGGTGATGAGCGGTATGGGTGATGCACTGATGGGTATCGGTATCGCTAGCGGTGAGCATCGTGCAATTGAGGCTGCACAGAATGCTCTCAACTCTCCAATACTTGAGGGCATGTCGATATACGGCGCGCAGGGACTGCTTGTGAATATCACGGGCGGACATAGCCTGACAATGTTCGAAGTAAGCGAAGCAGTTTCTGCTATCGAAAAGGCCGCTGGTGATGAGGTCAACCTTATTCATGGTGTTGTAGTTGACGAGCGCATGGAAGATGAGCTTGCAATTACCGTTGTTGCAACTGGTTTCCGTCGTCAGGAAGAAAAGAAGGTCACAGTATCAGTGCCTTCCTCAATGCCAACAATTGAGATCGTACGCACACAGCCGGAGCAGGAAGTTTCTGTTGAGAGCACGCGGCCAGCTAGCCCCTTGCCTACAGTTACCCCAATCGGAAGTGATGATGTTGATATGAATGACCTCAATGTTCCGGCATACATTAGGCGCCAACGTGATCAGGAACAGCGCTCTGGTGCGGGTGTTGGAATGCCAAGACAGGAGCCGCCGGTGCAGCCAAGCGTTCCGGTTTCTCCAAGCACTGAGCAGTCGTCGTTCAATGCTCCACTCAAGAAAGCAGCATCAGGCAGTCAGCCGGCATTTCTGCGTAAGATCATGGATTGACCTACTGTCTCGACGTTTTAGCAATATTGTTGCGGCGCGGGTTACGAAAGTAGTCCGCGCCGTTTTGCTTTTAGTAAAAGAAAAGCTCCAGCAGCAAGGAACACGGCAAGAGATACCAGTGCATATCTATAGCTGTGTGTAAGTGACACTACCAGTCCAAACAGGAGCGGTCCAATCCAAGAGGTCCCCTTATCACTGATTTCGTACAGTGCGAAATACTCAGCTTCGGTTCCGCTCGGTATCAATGTAGAAAAATACGATCTGCTAAGTGCCTGAATACCGCCAAGAACCAGTGCTATCAGCACTGCAAGGCCGTAGAAACTCATGTCTGATGCTGGAAGTACAAGAGCCGCACCGAGAGCAGCACACCATCCAAGGATAGATATGAGTATTGCAGGCAGAGTTCCTAGTCGAGCGGCTACCTTGCTGAATAACAGTGCGCCTATCAAGGCAACGAACTGCACAAGCAAAATGCCCAGGATCAACACGCTGTCGCCAACATGCATTTCCATTTTCCCGTAAATGCTTGCCATCGAAATTGCCGTCTGTACGGTTTCGTTGTAGAGCAAGTAGGCGATCAGGAAGCGAAATGCACTCTTGTGCTGTCGCAGACCGAGTAGGGAAGTCCATGCTTGACGGATAATGCCCACACGGTGTTGACGAGAAGGTGCTGGAGGATCCTTCAAAAGCGATACTGAGACAATTGAAAATGTTAACCACCAGATTCCTGTGCTTGCCAGGATAATGTTAACGCTCCCAGGCCACCATGAATACATGAGTAAGTGAATCAGCAGTAGCAGGCCTCCACCGAGATATCCAAGAGCCCAACCACGAGAGGAAACACGGTCCCGCTCTTCCGGTGCCGCAAGGTCATTCAGAAAAGAGTTCGAGGCAACAATGCTTGAGCCGAATGCGACATTGGCAAGGACGAACAACGTGGATCCGAGCAAGATCGGATGTGTTTGCTGCAGATTAAGACCAAACATGGCAATTGTAGCAACTGAACCGAGTGCTGCAGTTGTAATCAGGACAAAGCGCTTACGATGCGTTGCATCGATATAGCTTCCAAGCAATGGCATGATTGCCACCTGAAGCAGCACAGAAGCCGAAACGCAGAACGAATAGATCGCACCGGGGTGAATCTCAATTCCTGCAAATGATGGTTGCGGCGCGCCCTTGAGCGCATTCATCGCGAGCATCGTGATGTAGGGACCAAAAAACACGGTGACGACCGATGTACTAAAGCCGCTGTTGGCAAAATCGTACATGTACCATCCGAATCGCTGACGTTCAATACTGGACATGCCGCACTCTGCTCCGGTGAAGTTCGTTCTGTTGTGTCGTTACACCTAAATTGCAACACTTCTTAACCACTCCAAACTGATTATGCAGACTCTCGGTCCCAAAAAGAACTTCCTAGCTATTGAAGAAGAATTCTCCTCACTTGAAACATCGCAGATAGCCATCGTATCAGCCCCGTACGAGCATACCGTAAGCTATGGCGGCGGAGCAAAGCACGGTCCTAAAGGGATTTTGGAGGCCAGTGCTTACGTAGAGTTCTATGACGATGAGACCGATAGGGAGCTCTGTTTCGAGAAGGGAATTGCGACAGTGAAGCCGATTGCATTTGGTAAAAAAGTGGACAGGTCGGCGTTGGATCTCATTGAAGAGCAAGTCGACGCGCTTCTCGAAATGAACAAGTTTGTTGTAACACTCGGTGGTGAGCACACGATATCGACCGCGCCAATAGCTTCACACTATCGAGCATATCCCGGTATGAGTATTCTCCATTTTGACGCACATTCAGATCTGCGTCAAGAATATCAGGGTTCTATTTGGTCGCATGCGTCATTCATGGCACGCGTAGCAGAATTCTTCCCTACGAAACGCATCACGCAGGTTGGCATCAGAGCACAATGCAAGGAAGAAGCAGACTTCATTCGTGAGAAGAAGATTACAACATTTTATGCCTCGGCAATTCGTAGGGGGCTTCACGGGCAGAACTGGCAGAAGACCGTTGTTGAAACGCTCGCAAAGGATGTGTATATCACGTTTGATGTTGATGCCTTCGATCCTTCCATCATGCCTTCCACAGGAACACCCGAGCCCGACGGGCTGATGTACAGTGAGACGATTGACGTGATTCGTCAGATCATTGCTAGCGGCAGAAGAATTGTTGGTTTGGATGTGGTAGAGCTTGCGCCGGTACGGAATGTTACGCATCCCGATCTGACCACTGCCCGTTTGATCTATAAGATCCTTAACCTAGCATTTTCGCCCTCAACGATTCCAGGTAAGAAAGGAAAGGCATGAACCTCCAAGCCGAAGTAGAACGTCTGTTTGCTGTTCCGGTAGAAGAACTCAAGTATGAACCAGCACTCGAAGACGTATGTCAAGAATTCACGCATGCACTGAATACAGGAGCTGTCCGCGCGGCCAGTCCACTTGTTGACGGACGGTGGGCGGTTCATCTGTGGGTGAAGCAGGGTATTCTGCTTCTCTTCCGCAAGGGTAAGATGATTACCATGTCCACAGATGACAACTTCACATTCTTTGACAAAGACACGATACCGACGAAAACTCTTCGGATAGAGGACGGCGTGCGTGTCGTGCCCGGAGGATCATCGATCAGAACTGGTGCATTTCTTTCGTCAGGAGTGATCTGCATGCCCCCTATGTATATCAACATCGGTGCCTGGGTAGGTGAGGGGTCGATGATAGATTCGCATGCGCTCGTGGGCACGTGCGCGCAGATCGGTGCACGCGTGCACATCAGCGCAGCCGCGCAGATTGGTGGCGTCCTCGAGCCAGCAGGTGCCCGACCAGTTATCATCGAAGACGATGTGATGGTAGGGGGCAATTGTGGCGTGTATGAGGGCGTTCTTGTGCGCAAGCGCGCAGTGTTGGGAAGTGGTGTTATTCTTAATGCATCTACGCCAGTGTACGACCTCGTTAACGAAACTGTACTGCGCAGTTCAGCTGAATCACCATTGGAGATCCCTGAGGGAGCCGTTGTTGTTGCTGGATCCAGGTCTGTTCAAACTTCATGGGGCTCGAGCAATGGCCTCTCGATCAGTACGCCACTTATCGTAAAGTACCGTGACGAAAAGACCGACGCCCGTACAGCGTTGGAAAGTGCGCTACGGTGAGTAGCGAACAGCGAGTAGCGAGTAGCGAACAGCGAGTAGCGAACAGCGAGTAGCGAACAGCGAGTAGCGAGTAGCGAACAGCGAGTAGCGAACAGCGAGTAGCCAACACATTGTCCCACTCGCGAAAGCTGGTGCAAGCAACAATACGTTAGGCGTTTACGATAGCGTTGGATCGCCTTTATCGCGATTGAGTTTTACGGCTTGGCGGATCATTGATTCAAACAGGTCTGCCTTGATTTCTTTTGCAGACTTAACTGCAATGTGGCGCATCTTCGTCAGATCTCCGGTGAGCAGACCTTCTTTGTCCTCCAGCTCGGTACCACGCCAGAATCCAAAGTGTACGGATTCAGCATAGGCCTTGATAAAGCACACAGGTCCATTTGATAGGAACACCGGCTGCGACCACATGATGGTTTCTTCGATATCTGGGACTGCCTGCTTGATCAGCGACCTGAGTGATGTGAGAACCTCGCGTTGCCACCCGCGATGCTGTGTTACATATGCCTCGACAGTGGCAGCAACAACGGGAACATATGCAGGTGCATCTTCCTTGACCTTCGGGGCATCGTCATAATCGCCCCTAGTTGGTCTGCGATTGAGCACAGAGCCACGGGGCTGACGTTCCTTCTTGGGCTGTTCCTGAGGCCTTTTTGCTTGTTGTTGCTGTTGTTTTTGACGCTGTTGCTGAGCAGGAGGCGTTTTCTGCGCTGGCTGGGATTCCGAGCCCTCTTCCGCATTCGTAGGCTCTTGTGTGGCTTCTGAGCCCCCTTCAGGTGCGCCCTCAGCTCCACGACCGCGCCTGTTCCGGCGTCTATTTCTACCGCGACGTTCGCCGTCTGGTTTTGCCTGCTGATCGTTGTCTGAATCGCCAGCGGGAGTGTTGTCGGTCTCCCGCTGGGGTTGTTCAGCTTGTGATACTTCTTGTCCGGCTTGCCGGCCCTCTCCATCACCGCGGCCTCTACGGCGTCTGCGCCTATTGCGCCCTTCACCGTGTGGTTGGCCCGGTTCGGCAGTTGAAGGAGAATGTTGCTCGGTGTGTTCCTCAGACGATGTCATGATTGCAGTATGAATGTCGAAATGATTCGTCAAATATACGGAGGTTGTTAACCTTCGAACGGATGATCGCGAACGGTTGGGATGCGCATCTTGATCAGCTTCTCGATATCACGAAGGGGATTGCGGTCTTCAGGTGTGGCTATTGTGAGAGCTACACCGTTGCGTCCTGCACGACCTGTTCGGCCAATACGGTGCACGTACGTTTCTGGGCTTTCCGGAACGTCATAATTCACGACGTACGGTAGCTCTGCAATGTCAATCCCGCGCGCTGCAATATCTGTTGCGACAAGAACACGAGTTTTGCCTGACTTAAAATCCTGGAGCGCACGCTGACGTGCCATTTGCGATTTATCGCCGTGAATAGCTGCAACGCGCAGGCCAGCAGTCATCAGATCCTTTGCCACGCGGTCTGCACCGCGCTTGGTGCGCGTAAAGACTAGCACGCTTCCATCGAGATCTTCCTTCACGAGATGCGTCAGCAGCGCACGTTTGCGGTCGCGCTCTACGTAATACAGTCGTTGATCAACCATTTCTGTGGTTGTGTTCTCTGGCGTTACGGCAATATGTACCGGATCTGTCAGGATGGAATTCGCAAGTGAGCGGATTTCCTTGGGCAGTGTTGCAGAGAAAAACAACGTATGACGGTCTGTCGGAATAAGCTTGACCACCTGCTTGATCGACGGAAGGAATCCCATGTCAAGCATACGATCTGCCTCGTCCAGCACGAATGTGTGGATGCTATTCAGACTCAATGCTCGGTGATCGATTACATCCAAAAGACGGCCAGGTGTAGCGATCACGATATCTACTCCGCGGCGAATGCGTTCGATTTGCGGGCGGATACTTACGCCCCCTAACAAGACCACTGTACGAGCCTTGATTCCCGTGCTGTAAGCGCGGAAACTCTCGTCGATTTGAATTGCCAGCTCACGTGTTGGCGCAAGGATGAGCACGCGCGGACCGCCGCGACGTGGACCCTCGGCGTGGAGTCGGTTCAGAATTGGGAGCGCGAAAGCCGCCGTTTTACCCGTGCCTGTTTGTGCACAGCCAAAGACGTCGCGTCCAGACAAGACCACCGGAATGGCCTGCTCTTGAATTGGTGTTGGGTTTGTATAGCCCGCTTGCTGCACTGCCTTTTGAAGGGGCGCGCACAGCGCTAAATCAGCAAAGGTCATTGACCTCTCCTCTAGTGTGGATATGTGTGAATCGGCTACCAACTCTCATGCTGGCCTTGCCAGCAACTGTGCAACCGTGATTCACCGCGACAACTAGGAGAGAACGGGGCAGAGAGAAGAACAACCGCGATGCATGTGCATCGTGTCATTGAATTGACGTACAAACATACGAAATTGTGTGGCACAGTCGAGTTATTCACAAGTAATGCACATTCCGACGTTACCAATATGACCACACAGATCGTTGACGCAGAATGGAAACACGACCTCACCTTCGAGGCGCATCAGCAAGACCGCACTATTCGTTTAATGTCTTCGCCTCATGAAGACCCGGAGCATTTGGCGGTGAGTCCCAAAATGCTTCTTCTGACGGGCCTTGCAGGATGCACGGGAATGGATGTTGCCTCACTTCTGCCCAAGATGCATGTGCCATTTACGCAGCTACGTGTGGCTGTTGAAGGCACCTTATCGGATGAACACCCCAAAACATACGTTGCAATGCACATCACATATGAGGTATGGTGTGAAGAGCAGCATCTGGCGGCGATTGAGCGCGCCGTGCAATTGTCGATGTCAACGTACTGTGGAGTCTATGCTATGCTGGCCAAGGCCTCAACGATTACACACGAAGTACAGATCGTAGCATAGTGTCTATGTGATCAAACGGTGCGTAGCCATGGGCAAGCATGTGCACGTTGTCTTCGATCTCGAGCAACACGGTAGGGTAGCCCCCAATTCCCAGCGAGCTTACATATTCGAATTCATCGGCAACCGCATCGTGAATCTCAGATGAGTTCATCATGTGCACAAACTGATCTGCATCTAACTCTGCTTCTGTGGCGAGATTGCGATAGGTAGATTCGCTGTTCATGTCCATACCGTCGGCATAGAGTGCACTCTGCAGCCTATGGCTAAAAGAGATCATCTTCTCCGGACACAATGCGCGCATTGTCTCGAGCGCTCTGGCTGGGGGCTCGCTATCGAGAACTACGTCCTGACGTGTTAACAACCCATGTAGGAACTCATCCCCAAAGGTCACACCTGTTGTTTCTTCCACGCGCATTCGTGCATCACGAATGAAGTCTGCCATTTCTGTAAGAGCACGCGTGTTGTCGCCGGTAATCATGCCGCCAGAATACACAACTACGTCAACATGCTCCGACCACTCATCCGCTATGCGCATGATTGTCGGACCAAATCCGTAGCACCAACCGCAGAGCGTGTCTTGAAAGTAATGCAGCGTTGGGCGCTCAGCAGGAACATTGCTCATACTGTGTGCAGGCGTATGCGGAGCTCGTTATCGAGTGCGTCGAGAAATTCTTGCGTGTAGAGGTAATGCTCGCCGTGGTTGACCTTGTTGCCATGTATGCAGACAGCTAGGTCCTTTGTCATCTTACCTTGTTCAACTACATCAACACAGACGCGCTCAAGCGTATGGCAGAAGTTGATTAGTTCTTGGTTGCCATCGAGCTTGCCGCGGAATTCTAAGCCCCTTGTCCAGGCGAAGATCGATGCGATAGGGTTGGTAGACGTAGGCTTGCCTGCCTGGTGGTCGCGGTAGTGACGCGTAACGGTTCCATGAGCTGCTTCCGCTTCCATGGTCTTGCCGTCAGGAGTAACAAGCACGGATGTCATAAGACCTAGAGAACCAAAGCCTTGCGCCACGGTATCTGATTGAACATCACCATCGTAGTTCTTACATGCCCATACGAAGTTACCGTTCCACTTCAGGGCAGAAGCTACCATGTCGTCTATGAGTCTGTGCTCGTACGTGATACCTGCAGCTTCGAACTGCGACGCAAACTCAGTATCGTAGATCTCTTGGAAGATGTCCTTGAACCTACCGTCGTACTTCTTGAGGATGGTATTCTTTGTGCTCAGATACAGCGGCCATTGCTTGCTCAATGCCTGATTCATGCAGGCGCGAGCGAAGCCTTTGATTGACTCATCGGTATTATACATCGCCAAGGCAACTCCGTCGCCTTTGAAGTTGTATACTTCGAAGCTCTGTGGCTCCGAGCCGTCCTCAGGTGCGAATGTTACTGTGAGCTTGCCTTTGCCCTTTGTAACAAAGTCTGTTGCTCGATACTGGTCGCCGAAGGCGTGACGTCCGATACAAATTGGTGCTGTCCAATTTGGAACGAGGCGCGGAACATTGGCACATACAATCGGCTCACGAAACACTGTACCGTCAAGAATGTTTCGTATCGTGCCATTGGGCGACTTCCACATCTGCTTGAGCCCAAACTCCTGAACGCGAGCCTCATCTGGAGTGATTGTTGCGCACTTGATACCAACGTTGTACTTCTTGATCGCTTCAGCTGCATCGATTGTAACCTGATCATTGGTTGCATCCCGGTGCTCCATACCCAAGTCGAAGTACTTGATATCGAGTTCTAGGTAGGGAAGTATCAGTTTATCCTTGATAAACTTCCAAATGATGCGTGTCATTTCATCTCCGTCGAGTTCTACGACGGGGTTTTTGACGGTGATCTTGTTCATAGTCGAGTTTGGACTGCGTTGTTGGAATGGTCAATGAGGCACTTGATCAC